>NZ_JBAMDD010000002.1:0-463648 GCF_036961565.1 Chitinimonas sp. JJ19 | reverse complement strand
ACGTCTACTACCACTACGACCAAAGCCGCCACCTGATCGCCGAAAGCGACGGGCAGGGGCGCACGGTGAAAGAATACCTCTACCTGGACGAGCTACCGGTAGCACTGGTGTGGGAAGGGCGGCTGTATGCCATCCACCCCGACCACCTGGGCACCCCCCGGCTGGTGACGGACAGCCAGCGGCGAGCGAGGTGGCTGTGGCACAGCGAACCGTTTGGCAGCACCGCACCGCAGGAAGACCCGGAGCAGCTGGGGCAGCCGCTGGTACTGAACGTGCGGTTTGCGGGTCAGTACCATGATGGGGAGAGCGGGCTGTTCTACAACGGGTTCCGGGATTATGATCCGCGGACGGGGTCGTAAAGCTGCCACGAAATGAGCTGAAGGGCAGGTATGAGGTCATTATGTCTTTTGGAGTAATAGGGTGGCGTAGTAAACAGGTACTTGCGAGCAATAATTAATTGCTACAAAGACATAAACACTATGGATTTAACAATGGAAAGCTTTATGAAAAGAATTGCCACAGTCTTAATTGCAGTTGTGCTTTCGCTTATTTTTCAGTCCTCTCGGGCTGGCGAATATCTGAAACCAACGTTTGTTGAGCAGAAGAAATATGAGCAGCTGCTGCTGGAGAAGAAGTTCGGGGAGCTGGATAAAGCCGCGAGAGAGGCAATACGGCAGAACTTAATGACAAGCGAAGGTTTGCCTGTATTGGATGCTATCTATACCGGCACCGCTGGCTGTGTCGCTAGACAATGTCAATACCATGGATCAGCTGACTATTGGATTAACAAGAAAAAACTGCTTGTTGCGTGGAAAGCCCATAGCCCCAAATCCATAACGGCAAAGATTGCCAATGCAATGTACTTTCTTGAATTCGGCTGGGGTATGCGAGGAGCTGGCCACGCCAGTAGTGTCACGGACGAACAATGGCAGTTGTTCCATGAAAGCATTGAGAAGGCCAAGTTAGAGTTGCTAGCTGTAAGATCTGTTGGTGCGAATGATCCTGGTTGGTATTCCGCCATGTTATTGGTGGCCTTGGCCCAAGGCTGGGAATCTTCAGACTTCGATAAAGTGTACAGCGAGGCAACAACTAAGTTTCCAACGTATATTCCATTTTACTTTACTGCGGCCAATTACCATTCTGAGCGATGGTATGGATCGCGTGCTGAATTTGATCTTTATGTGCAACGTGCCGCACAGCAAACAAATCAGCGTCTGGGGGATTCATTGTATGCAAGATTAAATTGGTTGCTTTCGTCAAATTCCATGTTTGCCAATGGGCAGGCCGAATGGCCACGGATGCGAAAAGGTTTTGAGCGCATCGTGCGTGATTACCCGGATGCATGGAATCTCAACAATTTTGGCAAGTTTGCCTGTATGGCCGGTGATGCGAGGATACTGCCAGCCATTATGAAAAAAATAGGAGGTGCGCCGATTATTTCAGCTTGGAATTCTCAACGATACTATGAATCCTGTTTGGCCTTTGCAGACGGCGTCGATCCTGATTTTGTCGATAACGTTTCTTTTTAATAAGGAGAAGATAATATCTCAGGGTAACCAATGGGATGGGCCCCTCCTTGCCTTAAGCAGCATCTAGGTGCCAGGCTGGTAGTTTTGATCGCCAGTTAACGGTAAAGAGGAGTCCACTAGACAAGCGAGATGGCATCGGCGGGGTGTGCTTGATGGGCTTGTGGGGTATTTCTTCGGTTGTGTCTGATCTAGTATCTCATTTTTTATGGCGCATCTTGCTGCAGGGAGCGGCTCGATTTGGTCGATGCTTGATACGAAAGGAAAGTCGGATGTTATTTTTCTGGCTGTAAAGCTAATAATAAGCCTGACTTTTCTTGTTGGTGCCGTCAAAATCGCAAGGCATATTACCCGTAAATTTGATCGGCTAGGAAATTAAGTGGCGCTATTGAGGCGGCAGTTAAGCGATACATGCAGTTCAAGATGGGACTAACCAAATGGTCAGTAAGCTGAATTTTTTGATTCACTATAAGGTGTGCTGATTGTTTGTCCGGGTGAATCTACTCCAAGAGAACTCCGCATGGAGTGCTTGATATTATCATCCCGTGAAGCCAAGCCTGACGCAGGACTCCACGCCTACTGCCAGTACGACGCCAGCGGCAACCGCACCTATGACGGCCGCAACCACGACCGAGGCCGGCTGGTGGAAGCCAACGGCGTGCAATACATCGTGGGCGGCCTGGGCCAGTGGGTAGCCAAGATCCAGAGTAATGACACGGTCTACTACCACTACGACCAGTCCCGCCACCTGATCGCCGAAAGCGACAGCCAGGGGAGCAGGAAAAAAGATAAAAAACCAAGGCGACGGATAACCGTCGCCTTGGTTTTTGTTTGCTGCGGCACTGGGCGAGCATCTAGCCTATGCCGCTGCCAATCCATCCCGCTTACTTCTGCTTTTCGGCTTCGACCTGGACGGTGATCTTTACGTCGTCGCCCACGAAGGGCACATAGGCCTTCATGCCCCAGTCGCTGCGCTTGATCACGGTGGTGACATCGGCGCCGCAGACGAAATCCTTGCCCATGCGCATGTCGCACTTCATGGGGGTGATGTTGAGGGTGACGGGCTTGGTCACGCCCAGCATGGTGAGGTTGCCTTCGGCCTTGACGGGCTTGTCACCTTCGAAGACGAACTTATCGGCCTTGACGACGGCGGTGGGGAATTCGGCTACGTTGAAGAAGTCCTTGCCACGCAGGTGGTCGTCGCGCTTGCCCAGGCCGGTTTCGATGGAGCTGGCCTTGATGGTGGCTTCGAGCTTGCCGGTCTTGGCGGCACGGTCCAGCTCCAGGGTGCCCTCGGTTTCCTTGAAGAAGCCACGGGTGATGGAGAAGCCCAGGTGGTTGACTTCGAAGCTGGGGTAGGTGTGGGTGGTATCCAGCACGAACTTCTCGGGGGCGGCCAGGGCGGTGGCGGAGAGGGCGGTGGCGATGAGCAGGGCGGTCAACTTGGTTTGCATGGGTGGAACTCCTTGGGTTTGGGGTGTAACTGGCATTGAGGGTGGGGCTGGCCGGTGGCTGCCCACACGAACGATCTCTACTTTGCTACATACAGCTTGAACTTGACTTGAACGGCGTCGGCGACGGCGCCGACATCGCTCCACTCGCCTTCGCCTATCTTCCAGGCCAGGCGCGAGAGGGGAAAGCTGCCTTCATACCAGCTGCCCTTGGCATCGGGCTTGACGGTGAAGGGGACGGTCAGATTGGCCGTCTTGCCCTTGACCGAGAACTGGCCGGTTGCGCTGAACTTGCCGCCGCCCAGGGGCTTGAACTGGCTGGCGCTGAAGGTGGCCTTGGGGTAGCTGCCGGTATTGAACCATTCCTTCATCTGCACTGCCTGGTTGGCATCGCTGCTGCCGGCATCGGTGGCGGCCAGGTCGACGGCGATATTGACCTTGCCGGTATCGGGCTTGGTGGTATCGAAGGCGATGTCGGCGGCAAACTTCTTGAACTGGCCCTCTACCGGGACGTTCATCTGGGTAAATACGAACTTGACCGAGCTCTTGGCGGGATCAGCCGGGGCGGCCTGGGCCTGGCCGAGGGTGCCGGCGGCGAGCAGGGACAGGAATAGGGCGGTACGACGCATGATGGCTCCTGATAAGGCGGGGCGGTGTTGAGTGACGCTATTCGATTGGAAACTACAGCATTCGTTTCAGTACATCATCCTTCTGGATGAAGTGATGCTTGAGGGCGGCGGCGGCATGGGCCACGGCCAGCAGGACCAGGGTCCAGGCGCCGATCTTGTGCATGAACTTGATGGTGCCGGCGAGTTCCTCGTTCTTGTCCATCAGGTTGGGCAGTTCAACCATGCCCAGCCACACGACCGGGAAGCCCTTGGCGGAGGAATACAGCCAGCCACCCAGGGGTACGGCAAACATCAGGATATAGAGCAGCATGTGGGTGTAATGGGCGACCTGTTTCTCCCATGGCTGCATCTGGGCTGGCAGCTCGGGCGGGCGGTGGCTCAGGCGCCATAGCAGCCGTATGGCCACCAACCCCAGCACGGTAATGCCCAGCCATTTGTGGTAATTGATCAGCTTGAGTTTTTGCAGGCTGAAGCCTTCCATGCTGTCGGTGGTCAGCCCCAGGGCGAAGGCGGCGATGATGCCGAGCGCGACCAGCCAGTGCAGCAGGCGGGCGGGTAGGGTGTATTTGATGGTCATGTTGTCTGCCTTTCCCGGTACGTGGCCGTTATCCGGTTTGATCAACGGCTTCGTTGTTGATGTGCATTATTCCGCCGAGTTCCAAGCAGGGATAGCGGAGCTTTTTAAAGATTTCATTCAGAAAATACGAACAAGGTATGGCGCGCATGACTTCTCTGCGCCGTATTGCGGCCCCCTGACGTAAAATAGACGCTTTATTTTTTGGCGTAGGCCATAAGCGGCGTTTGTCATGATTATCGGTATCGACCTGGGTACGACCAATAGCCTTGTTGCGGTCTGGCGTGATGGCCAGGCAGAGATGATTCCCAATGCGCTGGGCCATGCCCTGACGCCGTCGGTGGTGGGGCTGGATGACAGCGGCGCGGTGCTGGTGGGGCTGGCTGCGCGTGAGCGGCTGATTACCCATCCGCAGCTGACGACGGCAGTGTTCAAGCGCTATATGGGCTCTGATCGGCAGACGCGGTTGGGCTCCCAGCTGTTCCGGCCGGAAGAGCTGTCTGCGCTGGTGCTGAAATCGCTCAAGGCCGATGCGGAACGCTTCCTGGGCGAGACGGTGACCGAGGCGGTGATTACCGTGCCGGCTTACTTCAGCGATGCCCAGCGCAAGGCCACCAAGATAGCCGGGCAACTGGCCGGGCTGAAGGTGGAGCGGCTGGTGAACGAGCCGACGGCAGCGGCGCTGGCCTATGGCCTGCACCAGAACGAGCCGGAAAGCCGCTTCCTGGTGTTTGACCTGGGTGGTGGGACATTCGATATCTCCATCCTTGAGTTGTTCGAGGGGGTGATGGAGGTGCGCGCCAGCGCGGGGGACAATTTCCTGGGCGGCGAGGATTTCAGCGAGGCGCTGATAGACGGGTTTATCGAGGCGGTGGGCAAGCAGCACGGGCTGACCGACAAGCAGGCTGATCCCGTGGTCTATCAGGCACTACGCAAGCAGGCAGAGCAGGCTAAGCGCGGCCTGAGCGGGACGGCCGAGGTGGCGATGGAGCTGCGCTACCAGGAGCAGAGCCTGCGCTGGGCGATAGGCGAGGAGGCTTTTCTCAAGCTTTGCGAGCCCTTGCTGAAGCGGTTGCGCGAGCCGATTGAGAAGGCTTTGCGCGATGCCCGCCTGAAGGCCATAGACCTGGACCAGATCGTACTGGCTGGCGGAGCTACCCGCATGCCAGCGGTGCGCAAGCTGGTGGCCAAGCTGTTTGGCCGCATGCCGGCCATGAACCTGAACCCGGACGAGGTGGTGGCGCGCGGTGCCGCAGTAATGGCTGGGCTGAAGGCGCGCGATGAGACCCTCAATGAAGTGGTGATGACCGATGTCTGCCCCTACTCGCAGGGTATCGAGGTGAGCGAGCAGATTGCGACAGGGCGCTTCCAGCCGGGTTTTTACCTGCCCATCATCGAGCGCAATTCGGTGGTGCCCATCTCGCGCGAGCAGGTGGTGAGCACCATCGTCGATAACCAGATGGCCTTGCATGTCAGCGTTTACCAAGGCGAGAGCCGGCTGGTGAAGGACAATATCTTCCTGGGCGAAATCACCATACCGGTGCCGCCCAGGCCGGCTGGGCAGATCAGCGTGTCGGTGCGGTTCACCTATGACGTCAATGGCTTGCTGGAGGCAGAGATGACGGTGGCCGAGACTGGCGAGAAGCACAGGCTGATTATCGAAGAGAACCCTGGTGTGCTGACGCCGGCAGAGATAGAAGAGAAGCTTGCAGCACTGGCCAAGCTGAAGATACACCCGCGTGAACTGCTACCCAATGCGCAACTGATGGCGCGGGCTGATCGTATGTTCCAGCAAGCGCTGGGTGAGGAGCGGCAGTGGATTGCGCAGGCGACGGCGCGGTTCCAGTCCATGCTGGAGAGCCAGGAAGAAACCACTATCAAGCAGGGGCGGGACGAGTTGAAGACGCTGCTGGACCAGCTTGAAGGCGAAGGCTGGCTCTGATGCCTTGGGATGTACTGGGGCTGGCTGAAACCACCGATGAGCGTGCCATACGGCGCGCCTATGCGGCTAGGCTGAAGCAGACCCGGCCGGAGGACGATGCTGCAGGGTTTGTGCGGCTGCGTGAGGCCTATGAGCATGCGCTGGGCTGGTCGCGCTGGCAGGCCATGCAGGCGCAAGGCGGGGAGCTTGCTGCGGCCGATGGCGAGGGCGCGGTGACCGTGGTGTCTGGCGCTGCGCAGACGGTGGATGAGCGGCCCGTAAGCTCGCCCTTGCCGGCTGTATCGGTATCCGCCATGACAGGCATGCTGGCGGAGACGCCAGCGCAGCCGACCGTACGCACCGTTTGGCAGCGTGATGCCGGCGCCCCGCGTGATCAGGCCCGCGAGGCCTTGCGGCAGGTGGCATTCGACCGGGATATGGACGATGAGCAGGTGCTGGCGCTGGCCGAGCAATATGGCTGGCTGGGTGAGGCACCCCATACCGGCGACGCGCCCATGGAGTGGCTGGCCAGAGCGCGGTCGCGTTGCGCTTATATCCACGCCCAGAAGGCGGTAAAGCTGATCGCGGCGGCGCTGGAGGAGGGCGAGTCGCGGGCTGTGGCGCGGTTTGGCCTGATCGTGCGGGCATCGCGGTGGGAATCGCTGGATGGGCGCGACATGCTCAAGCAGGTGCTGGCCAACTGGCTGCGCGGCAGGACAGAGCCGCCCATGCAGTTGTTGCGGGCGGTTATCGCCTGGGCAGGCTGGCTTGATGATTTCCGTAGCTCTGCGCCCACCATGGCACCCGATGAGATGATGCTGTGCCAGTTGTCTGAGCTGGCGGCGCAGCCAGGGCAGACGGCGGAACCGGCTAGCCTGTTGGCCAAGCTGGAGCGGCTGTGCCATGCCGCCTTCGCACAGGAGCTGGACTCGGAGGCTTTGCTGCAGACGGCCAGGGAGGACGGCTGGCTTGATCCGCAGGCCGATTGGTCGGGCTGGCCGCAAAGCTGGCTGAACCGTGCGGGTGGCCGGGTTTACCAGCTGTGTGCACAGCGTATGCAGCAGGCCTTGGAGGCGGCAGACCAGCAGGATGAGGTCGCGCGTATCGCGGCCTTGCGTGCGGGCTTTGATGACCCGGCCTGGCTGGACGGGGCAGCCCGGCATGCCATGGCCGAGCGGCTGGTGACATTGTGGCGGGAGGAGCCGGAACCGCCCCTGCTGCTATGGGGAGTGCTGGCCCGCTGGGCGGGCTGGCAGGATGCCGATGGCCAAAGCTGTGAGGGCCTTAGCGGTGCGGCGGCCTGGCTGTGCGGACAACTGGATCAGGAGCGGGTCTGGCAGCGCTGGTGCGAAATGGCGGCGGAGGGGGCGCAGCAGAAGGATACCGATGCAGCAGCGCTGCATGCGCTGCTGCAGCCCATGCCTGCCTGGCGCCAGCACTGGCTGGCAGGGCGCTTCCCACTGCAGTTGCGGGTACGGCATGTGCTGGCCTATGTCGAACAGCATTGGCCAGCCTTGTTTACGCGTATTGCGCCCGAGCGGGTGGCTTTCTGGCGGCAGGACAGGCTCAGCCTGCAGGGAGGCTGGTGGCATGGGCTGGTCGCCTGCTGGCTGCCCGCGATACTGCCGGCCATGGGTATCCTGAACCGGGAGGAGCTGACGCTGACCTGGAAGATCCTGCTCTGGTTGGCCACCATGTTTGCCTTGCCAACAGTTCTGGTTTTGTCTGTTGCCACCGTGCAGAAGGGCTGGCGCAGGCTGACGGGGCTGCATCGCCAGCCTGAGCGGCAGGATGTGCTGGCGCGCGCTGCCCGCAATGGCTTCGGTCCGTTGTCGGTCTTGGCGTCCGCCTTGCTGGCAACCTTGGTCGGTACGGCCAGCCAAGCGATCATGGAGATCGAGAGCTGGCTGGCGTTGGCGTTTGCCATGGTGGCGTTTGCTGCGACACTATGGGTTTGGCTTGAGCGCCAGGCGAACAAGCCTGCTGTCGCGCCGGATGAGGATGGCGCCGCAAGCCGCTGACGGTACCCGTATGAGGCGCAGTTTGTGCCTTATCCTTCTTGCTTGCATTGGTAGCGAAACTGATGGGCCGAGATAAGGCGCAAAGGCGTTGAACGGGCTGCTGGTCGCTGCTGACAATACGCCGCCGGCTGCATGGGTGTGAGTAAACCACCTGTTTTTCTGAACCGAACCCCATTGCACCGGCGAGCCGGTGGCAGTGCTGAAAGCCGAATGCCATGCCTGACATGAAATGCTGGGACCGCTTGGGACTGGCGCCCACGCCTGATGAGCGCGAGATCAAGCGTGCCTATGCCCGTTTGCTCAAGACCACCCGGCCGGAGGAGGACCCGGAGGGGTTTCAGGCGCTGCGTCTGGCGTTTGAGGAGGCCATGTGGCAGTCGTCGGAGATGAGCCGTACCCCACCGCAGCCTGTGGTGCCGCCTGATAGCGAGCGTGACCCGCGCGAGGTGGAGGCGGAGGCGCTGCTGCGGCCGCATATCGAAAAACTGGCGGAACTGAATGAGCAGGGCACAGAGGAGGAGGCCATGGCCAAGCTCGAAGCCGTGCTGGACGCCTTTGGCCTGCGCGATGCGGTGGGGCGCGATCCTTTGCTGTGGCAGCTGTTTGAAGACGGCATGTTGTGGGTCTGCTGCGACATTGCCGCCAACCATGATGCCTTCCTGCGCGCCGGGGTGAGCCTGTTCGGTTGGATGGAACCCGATAGCTGGCTGCGGCAGCGCGACCCTAAAACCGTGGACTGGCTGGGCCTGCGCCTGCATGAGGCCGATGCACTGGAAGCCGTGGACGAATTGCTGGCGATGCTGGATGAGGGCGAAGAACAGCTGGCCATCGTGGAGCTGGCGCGCCTGGCCGAGGCGGAAGTGCTGATCAATGTGGACGTGCGGCACCTGTTCGAGGCGGAGCTGATGGTCAGTTTGTCGGAGTATGACAACATACCCCTGCATTTTGCCGGGGCTGCCTTGACCTTGTTTGGCTGGCGCCGCGATCACCGTCACCTGGAAGAGTATCACCCTGATGCCTGGCGGGAATTTGGCCGCAAGATCAAGCCGCTGATCGTATTTTGACCCCGTTCACGCCGCCTTTTGCGCGCGGTAACTGCTGATGGAGTTGTCTGCAAGCCGACTTTTTACCCCGCGAAAATGGCTTGGAGGCTGGCGTTGCGCGCCTTTGCCATCTAATCTTCCTACAGCCCGAAATAGTAACTGGGCCAGGGAGAAATAATGAAGCGTGCTTTTTGGAAGGCTGACTGGTTTGTCGGCATCGTGGTCGTGGTGGTTTTTGCCATCGCCGGTATAGGCACCAATGTGCTGGCCGGCTTGGAGCGCAAAGCCTACGACACCGGTGTAGGCATGACCAGCCGTACCCCAAACGACCGTATCGCCGTGATTGCGATAGACCAGCAGAGCCTCGACAACATAGGCCGCTGGCCCTGGTCGCGCGATGTCCATGCCGATTTCATCAACAAGCTGGCGGCAGCCAAGCCCAAGGTGATCACCAGTACGGTGTTCTATACCGAGCCACAGCAGGACAAGGGGGCCGATTACCTCAAGCAGCTGCTCGACATCTATCGCAAGCAGCATGGCGAGGCTGCCGCCGCTGCGGCAGCGCAGCCGACCATCGCTGCTGATGGCACGGTGATACCGGCCGAGCCTGCGGCGGCGCCCGCGCCGGACAAGTTTGGCGCACTGCTGGAAGGGGCCGTCAGCCAGCTCGATTTCGACAAGCAACTGGCGGACAGCGTGGGCAAGGCGGGCAATGTGTTGCTGCCCATGTTGCTGGAGCTGGGTGAGCCAGTGGGCAATCCTGAGGAAGAAACCCCGGCTTATGTCCTGAAGAACGAGGTGGGTGTGGCCGGTGACCCAGCGTCTGGCTGGCCGATTCCGACCATGTATATGGTGCCGCCTATTCCCCGCATAGGAGAAAAGGCTGCCGGCGTGGGGCATTTGACCGTGCGGCCGGATGCCGCTGATGGCGTGGTTCGCGAGGAGCCGCTGGTCCTGCGTTATTACGATGAGATCTACCCCTCCTTGTCGTTGCTGACGGCGGCCAAGAGTTTGAACCTGGCGCCCAAGCAGGTGACAGTGAACCTGGGCGAGTCGGTGCAACTGGGGGGCATCAACATCAAGACCCAGTCGTATTCCACCTTTCTGACCTACTACTACCCGGATGTGGATGGCCGCTCGGCGATACCCGTGGACTCTTTCTACGATGTGGCCAGCGGCAAGATTCCGTTCACCAAGTACAAGGACAAGATCGTGCTGATCGGGCCGACGGCACCGGGCCTGGGTACCACCATGGTGACGCCCATCTCGGCCGGCACGCCGCCTGTGCTGTCCTTGGCACACAATGTTTCCAGCATACTGCAGCAGGATTATTTCTCTTCACCTGGCTGGAGTGTGTGGGTGCAGCTGGGCTTGTGCCTGCTGGTGGCTGCCTACCTGATTGCACTGCTGCCGCGCCTGGGGGCTGGGCCTGCAGCCATGGTGACGGGCGGCCTGTTTGTGGTGCTGGTGGTGGCGCACTTTGTTCTGATGACCACCCAGCTGCTGTGGCTGCCCATGATGACGCCAGCAGCGTTGCTGATCGTCGGGCACCTGGTGCTGACCACCAAGCGCTTCCTGGTGACGGAACGCCGCAGCGAGGCGTCTGAGCTGTCGGCGGCGGAATCCAACCGCATGCTGGGCCTGGCTTTCCAGACCCAGGGCCAGCTGGATATGGCCTTTGACAAGTTCCGCAAGATTCCCATGGACGACACCATGATGGATACCTTGTACAACCTGGCGCTGGATTTTGAGCGCAAGCGCCAGTTCAACAAGGCGGAGTCGGTGTATCGGCATATGGCCGGTTACAACCCCAAGTTCAAGGATCTGGATCAGAAACTGAACCGGGCCAAGCAGATGGCCGAGACGGTGATACTGGGCGGTGCGGGCAACCGCAGCAATGCCAGCACATTGATACTCGATGGTGGTGCGGTAGAGAAACCCATGCTGGGCCGCTACCAGGTGGAGAAGGAATTGGGCAAGGGCGCCATGGGCGTGGTCTATCTGGGGCGTGACCCCAAGATAGGCCGGGTGGTGGCCATCAAGACCATGGCCTTGAGCCAGGAGTTCGAGGCGGACGAACTGGAGGAGGCGCGCAGCCGCTTCTTCCGTGAGGCCGAAACGGCCGGGCGGCTGAACCACCCCAATATCGTTACCATCTACGATGCGGGCGAGGAGCACGACCTGGCGTATATCGCCATGGAATTCCTCAAGGGCAAGGACCTTGCCCCGCATACCAAGGCCGGCCAGCTGTTGCCGGTGGCGGATGTGGTCAATATCGCCATCCAGACGGCCGAGGCGCTGGACTATGCCCACAAGCAGCATGTGGCGCATCGGGATATCAAGCCGGCCAACATCATGTACGAGATGGACACCAAGATCGTCAAGGTGACCGACTTCGGCATTGCCCGCATTACCGATTCCAGCAAGACCAAGACCGGGATGGTGCTGGGTACGCCCAGCTATATGTCGCCAGAGCAGCTCAGCGGCAAGAAGGTGGATGGCCGCTCTGACTTGTTCAGCCTGGGGGTGATGCTGTATCAGATGACGGTCGGCACACTGCCGTTCAAGGGAGAATCCATGGCGGAGCTGATGTTCCGTATTGCCAATGAGCCGTACACCAACCCCAGGGAACTCAACCCCAATCTGCCTGCCAGCGTCGTGGCGGTGATCGATCGCGCCTTGAAGAAGAACGCGGACGAGCGCTTCCAGACCGGGGCGGAATTCGCCGAAGCGCTCAAGCAGTGCGCGGCTGGACTGTAAGGGGTTGTCATGAAGACACTTGCACACGCAATTGAGATGTATGGGCTGACCGATGCCGGCATGGTACGCAGCCACAATGAAGACGCCATTGTGTTTGAGGCTGACAGTGGCCTGGCCATATTGGCCGATGGTATGGGGGGCTATAACGCGGGTGAGGTGGCCAGCGGTATTGCTACCACCCTGCTGGCCCAGGGCGTCAAGGCGGCCATTGAAGTGGTGCCACCGCATGTGCCGGAGGCGCTCAGCGGCAAGTCTGCCGCTCACCGCATCCTGCGCCTGGAAATCGAAAAGGCCAACCTGGCGATCTTCCAGACTGCCCAGAGCCAGCCACAGTGCGCAGGGATGGGCACCACGCTGGTATCAGCCTTGTTCTACGATAACCGTATGACCTCGGCCCATGTGGGTGATTCGCGCTTGTACCGTCTTCGCGGCGCAGAGTTCGGGCCACTGACCCGCGACCATTCGCTGCTGCAGGAGCAACTGGATAATGGTCTGATTACGCCCGATGAGGCACGCCGATCCCAGAACAAGAATCTGGTGACGCGGGCAGTCGGCATAGATCCACAGCTGGACCCGGAATTGAATGATTTCGAGGTGCAGGTTGGCGATGTCTACCTGCTTTGTTCGGATGGTCTTAACGACATGGTGGATGATGCCGACATTGGTGCGGTGCTGAGTACCGTGTCGGGTAATTTGCCGCTGGCGGCCGAGCAATTGATACAGATGGCTAATGACAACGGCGGGCGCGATAATGTTTCCGTGATATTGATCCGTATTAATCGTAGTTTTGCCGCCGAACGCAGTCTGTGGGCTCGCCTGTTTGGCTGGCTGGCAGGCTGACATAAGAGGACTAAGCAGATGGCCAAACTGATTTTGAGTCTCGATGGCATGGTGCTACGCGAGTTCAAGTTGGAAAAGAACACGGTGACCATAGGTCGCAAACCCCATAACGATCTGCAGATCGACAATCTGGCGGTGTCGGGCGAGCACGCCCGGCTCAGCATGATAGGGGCCGATGTGTTTCTGGAGGACCTGGATAGCACCAATGGCACCCAGGTGAACGGCCAGCCGGTCAAGCGGCAGTTGCTGCAGGATGGGGACCTGGTGGAGCTGGGCAAGTACAAGCTCAAGTTCATGGCCGAGGGGGCTGCCAAGGCTGCCGCTGGCGCGCCGCAGGAAGATTTTGAGAAGACCATGGTGATACGGCCGGGTGGGGTGAAACCCACGGCGCCGGCCGCGCCGCCAGCTGCCGCACCGGGTGCAACGCCCAGCTATCGCGCTGGCGACACCGTGATGGAACTGCCGCCGGCCGCAGCACCTGCTGCTGCACCCGCTGCCGAGGCGCGGGCTGCCGCCATCAAGGTGCTGAGCGGCGCCAATGCTGGCAAGGCGCTGGACTTGGTGAAAAACCTGACCTCGCTGGGCAAGCCTGGCGTGCAGGTGGCCATCATTACCAAGCGGCCCACCGGCTATTTCATTACCCATGTGGAAGGCCCCAGCCGGCCGCTGGTGAACGGGCGGCAGATTGGGGTGCAGGCGGAAGAGCTGAGCGATAAGGATGTGATCGAGCTGGCTGGTGTGAAGATGGAGTTCTTCTACAAGTAAGGCGCCATGAAAACGCTGCGTAAATACTGGCTGCAACTCGCCCTGAGCTTGCTGGTGCTGATCTACTTCATGGGCTATGCCGCCAGCTTCTGGCGGCCAAGGCTGGTGGAGCAGATGGATTTGTGGCTCTACGATGCCCGCGTGGTGCTGACCATGCCGGGTGGCGTAGACCCGCGCGTGGTGGTGGTGGACCTGGACGAGAAGAGCCTGGCGGAAGTAGGGCGCTGGCCCTGGCCCCGCAACACCGTGGCGCAGTTGGTGGACAAGTTGACGGGGGACTACAAGGCTGCGGCAGTGGGCTTTGACATTGTGTTTGCCGAGAAGGACGAGAGTTCGGGCCTGCCGGTGTTGAAGCGTCTGGCCGAGACCGAGTTCAAGGGTGATGACAACTTCAGGCTCAAGCTGAGCGAGTTGGAAGGCAGGCTGGACTACGACAGCCTGTTTGCTGCCAGCCTCAAGGACAAGCCGGTGGTGCTGGGCTACTACTTCAGCTTTGAAGATGGTGCCCGCAAGGCCGGGCAGCTACCCAAGCCGGTACTGCCAGCCGGTATGTTCAAGGGGCGCAACGTCAACCCTATTCCGGCGCCGGGCTATGGCGCCAATCTGCCGGTATTGATGCAGCAGGCGACCTTGGCAGGGCATTTCAATCCGCTGCCGGACTCTGATGGTGTGACGCGCAGGGTGGCCATGCTGGTGGAGCATGAGGGCAAGTACTATGAGTCGCTCTCGCTGGCCATGGTGCGGGCCTACCTGAGCTTCCCCGAGATTGTGCCGCTGTATGGCACAGACTCCTGGCTGAGTTCCTATCAGCCGCTGGAGGGTTTGAAGATCAACCATCTGACCGTGCCGGTGGATCAGTCGGTACGCGCGCTGGTGCCCTATCGTGGCGGGCAGCGCAGCTTCAAGTACATATCGGCTGCCGATGTGCTCAATGGCAAGGCCGATGTCGAAGCCATTTCTGGCCGCCTGGTCTTGGTGGGCACCACGGCCCCCGGCCTGCTGGATTTGCGGGTGGCGCCGGTGGAATCGGTCTATCCGGGGGTGGAGGTGCATGCCAACCTGATAGCCAGCCTGCTGGATAACACCCTGCCTGCCAAGCCGGACTACCTGATCGGGGCGGAGATGGTCTTGTTGCTGCTGGTGGGCGGGACCTTGATGCTGGCCCTGGTGAAGCTCAATCCGCTGCCGGGTACGGTGGTAACGGCGGCCTTGGCGGTACTGGTGGTGGTAGGCGATTTCGCACTATGGAAGTACTCCCAGCTGGATCTGCCGCTGGCATCGCTGCTGTTGAGCATCATGCTGCTGTATGCGATCTCCATGTCGTACGGTTACTTCTTTGAATCGCGCAACAAGAAGCAGATGGCCAGCCTGTTTGGCCAGTATGTGCCGCCCGAGCTGGTAGCCAAGATGAGTGAGCAGCCCGAGAAGTATTCGATGGAGGGGCAAAGCCGCGAGCTGACGGTGCTGTTCTCGGACGTGCGCAGTTTCACCACCATTTCCGAGAGCATGGACCCGAAGGAGCTGACGCGGTTCATGAATGAGTTCCTGACCACGCTGTCGGATGTGATACGCACCCAGTATCTGGGCACCATAGACAAATACATGGGTGACTGTGTAATGGCCTTCTGGGGCGCGCCCATCCATGATCCCGATCATGCACGCAATGCGGTGCTGGCCGGTCTGGAAATGCAGCGCGCCATGGCGGCGCTTGGGCCCAAGATGCGCGAGAAGGGCTGGCCTGAGATCCATATCGGGGTGGGCGTGAATACCGGCCGCATGACGGTGGGCGATATGGGCTCGCAGATACGCAAGGCCTATACCGTGATGGGTGATGCGGTCAACCTGGCCTCCCGGCTGGAGGGCATTACCAAGCAGTATGGTGTGGGCATGATCGTGGGTGAGCAAACCCATGAGGCAGTCAAGGATGGCATCGTGTTCAGGGAGCTGGATAGGGTGAGGGTGAAGGGCAAGGATGAACCCGTCACCATCTACGAGCCCCTGGGTACGGTGGAGGCGGTCGACAAGGCGGTGAAGAAGGAAGTCGATCTGTTCCACGGCACCCTCAAGCACTACCGTAGCCAGAACTGGGACCTGGCTGAGATGCAGCTGATCAACCTGAAGAACCAGAGGCCGGACTGTAAGCTATACCAGGTTTATCTGGATCGTATTGCGTACTTCCGTAAGTCACCGCCGCCCGCCGACTGGGATGGTGTGTATGAGTTTGATACCAAGTAGCCGTCGGCAAGGATAAGAGGATGCGTCTCAAGGTGCTCGGTTGCAGTGGCGGAATAGGCGGTGGTATGCGTACCACCGCCTTTCTGGTCGGCCGCCATACGCTGATCGATGCGGGGACGGGAGTGGGTGACCTGTCGGTGGCCGAGTTGAGCCAGATAGACCGGGTGTTCCTGACGCATTCGCATCTGGACCACATTGCCATGCTGCCCTTGCTGGTGGATACCGTGGGCGCCATGCGCGACAAGCCGCTGGATGTCTATGCCAGCCGGGCTACCCTGGATATCTTGTCTGCCCATGTATTCAACTGGCGGGTTTGGCCGGATTTCAGGGAGATACCCAATAAGGCGGCGCCCTTCCTGCGTTTTGTCCAGTTTGAGCAGGGTGAGACGGTGATACCGGAGCCGGGGCTGAGCGTGACCGCCCTGCCTGCACTGCATACGGTGCCGGCCGTGGGCTACCAGCTGGATTCGGGCAAGCATAGCCTGGTGTTTACCGGGGATACCACGATCAACGATGCGTTCTGGCCGGTGATCAATACCATCGAGAATCTCAAGACGCTGATCATAGAGACGGCGTTCTGCAATCGCGAGCGCGCCCTGGCCGAGGCATCGCGCCATCTCTGTCCTGCCATGCTGGCCACTGAGCTGGCCAAGCTGAACCGCCCGGCTGAAATCTTCATCACCCATTTGAAACCGGGGGAAATTGAACTGACCATGCAGGAAATCGGGGAGGACGCAGCCAGCTTCCGTCCCAAGATGCTCAAGAATGGGCAGATGCTCGACTTCTGATCGCCAAACACCATGAACCAGCCAGCTGCAGCCCCGGAACTCAATATCGAACTGCAATTCATCCGTGATTTGCAGGCGGTGACCAACAAGATACACGCCACCAGCAATGTGGACGAGATCATGCTGGAGGTCAGCCAGTCCATCTGCGAGCTGTTCAATGCGGACAGGCTGACCATCTATGTGCTCAATGACGAGCAGAATGCCATCGTGTCCAAGGTCAAGATCGGGTTGAATTCCTTTAAGGATCTCAAGCTGCCGATCACCGAGCAGAGCGTGGCTGGTTATGTGGCCATGAGCAAGAAGCTAGTGAACATCAAGGATGTCTACGATGTGAATGAGCTCAAGGCTATTCACCCGCAGCTGACCTTCTTGCAGGAAGTGGACAAGCGCACCGGCTACCGCACCAAACAGATGATGGTGGCACCCATAGTCGAGGAAAAGAGCGGTGGCCTGATCGGTGTGGTGCAGCTGATCAACAACCGCGCCGGGCGCCCGTTTCCGGGGCTCACCGAGAAGGGCGCGGTGGAGCTGTGCAAGACCCTGGCCATTGCCCTGAAGCAGCGCCAGCATGGCGGCCCCTTTGTGGCGCGTACCAAGTATGACTATCTGGTGCTGGACGGGGTGCTGTCTGCCGCTGAGCTGGAACTGGCCATCAAGGGGGCCCGCGAGCATGGCACTGAGATTGAAGACATCCTGCTAAAGGAGTTCAAGGTCAATGCCGCCCAGGTGGGTGCCTCGCTGGCCCGCTTCTTTGGCGTGGAGTACGAGCCCTTCAAGCCCGACCGCATCAAGCCCCTTGATCTGGTCAAGAGCGTGAAACGTGACTTTGCCGAGATGGCGCAGTGGCTGCCGGTGGAAGAAGGCAAGGATGGTGTGATGATTATCACGCCAGACCCGGAGAAAGTACGCAGCAGCGGCATGGCCGGCCAGGTGTTTCCCGGCAAGAAGCTGATCTACCGGGTATGTAGCCTGCGTGAGTTTGGCCAGTCGCTGGATTTGTTCTTTGGCTCTAGCTCCGCCATGGATGGCAGCTCCATTGGTGATCTGCTCTCGGGTTTGTCCGAGGACTCCGATGAAGTGGAGGGGGTGAGCAGCGAGGCGCTGTCATTGGCGCAGGACAATGAGCTGGTCAAGCTGGTCAACAAGGTCATTGTGGACGCCTACCAGCAGGGTGCGTCCGATATCCATATCGAGCCGTTTCCCGGCAAGGGCAAGACCGAGATACGGTTTCGCAAGGATGGCTCCCTGCAGCCCTATATCGAGGTGCCTTCGGCTTATCGTGACCCTATCGTCACCCGGCTCAAGATCATGTGCGACCTGGATATCTCGGAGCGCCGCAAGCCGCAGGACGGCAAGATCAAGTTCAAGAAATACGGGCCGCTGGATATCGAGCTGCGGGTGGCGACCGTGCCGACGGCGGGCGGCATGGAAGACGTGGTCATGCGTATCCTGGCCTCGGGCGAGCCCTTGCCGCTGGACAAGATGGGTTTCAGCAAGCGCAATGACGAGACGCTGCGCAAGGTCATCTCCAAGCCCTACGGCCTGTTCTTTGTCTGCGGCCCGACCGGTTCGGGCAAGACAACCACCCTGCACTCAGTGCTCAAGCACCTGAATACTTCCGAGACCAAGATCTGGACGGCGGAAGACCCGGTGGAAATTACCCAGAAGGGTTTGCGGCAGGTACAGATGAACCCCAAGGCGGGGTTGACCTTTGCCGTTGCCATGAAGGCCTTTTTGCGGGCCGACCCCGACATCATCATGGTTGGGGAAATGCGGGACAAGGAAACCACCAGCACCGGCATCGAAGCTTCATTGACTGGCCACCTTGTGTTGGCCACCCTGCATACCAATTCGGCGCCGGAGTCCATCATCCGCTTGCTGGACATGGGGATGGACCCGTTCAACTTCTCCGATGCGCTGCTGGGTATTCTGGCCCAGCGCTTGGCCAAGCGCCTGTGCGCCAAGTGCAAACAGGCCTACCAGCCTGATGAAGCTGAGCTGAAGCTGATACTGGCCGAGTATGCGGAGGAACTGAAGAATACAGCCAGCTGGGCCAAAGACCCTGCTGCAGCACAAAAGGCGCTGCTGGACGAGTGGCGGCGCGATTTTGCAGACAAGGACGGCAAGTTCACCCTGTACAAGCCGGTGGGCTGCGAAGCCTGCAATAACACGGGCTACAAGGGGCGCGTGGGCTTGCATGAGTTGCTGGTGGGCACCGACGCCGTGAAGAAGCGCATACAGGAACACGCGCGCGTGGCCGAGCTGCTTGCAGTGGCCTTGGATGAGGGCATGCGTACCCTGAAGCAGGATGGCATAGAAAAGGTATTGCAGGGCGTAACAGATTTGCACCAGGTGCGGGCGGTCTGCATCAAGTGATCGAGCAGTGGATGACAGGAGAGGGGTGCGGCACCATGCAAAGCGCCGACCAGCTCATGCAGCGGCTGGAGATGCTCAATGCGATCGGCATTGCGCTCTCCAGTGAGCGCAATATCGGCAATCTGGTCGAACTCATCCTGCTCGCCGCCAAGAACCTAGTCAATGCCGATGCCGGTACGCTGTACCTGGTAGAGGGCGACACTCTCAAATTCGAGATAGTCCGCACCGATTCGCTAGGGATAGCACTGGGCGGCAGCACCGGCCGCGTCCCGCCCATGCCGCCGATACCGTTGCATCTGGGCGATGGCGTACCCAATACCAGCACGGTTGTGGGGTGTGCGGCCTTGCTGGGGGAGACCTTCAATATCCCAGATGCCTATCAGGCCGTAGGGTTTGATTTCTCCGGCACCAAGCGCTTTGATGCAGCCAATGGTTACCATTCCAAGTCGTTTCTCACCGTGCCCATGCGCAATCATGAGAACGAGATCATTGGTGTGCTGCAGCTGATCAACAAGCTGGCGCCCGATCGCAGCATTGAGGACTTCAGCACCGACGATCAACGCCTGGTTGAGTCTCTGGCCTCGCAGGCGGCCATTGCGCTGACCAACCGGCATCTGATCAACCAGCTGGAGAACCTGTTCGAGGCCCTGATCAATCTGATCAACACCGCCATCGATGACAAGAGCCCCTATACCGGTGGCCATTGCGAGCGGGTACCGGTACTGACCATGATGCTGGCCGAGGCCACCAGCAAGGCCAACTGGGGGCCGTTCAAATCCTTCCATATGACGGAGAAGGACCGCTATGAACTCAAGATAGCGGGCCTGCTGCACGATTGCGGCAAGATCACCACGCCTGTGCATGTGGTGGACAAGTCCACCAAGCTGGAAACCATTTTTGACCGCATAGCCCTGGTGGATACCCGCTTCGAGGTGCTCAAGCGTGATGCCGAAATTGCCCACCTGAAGGGTGAACTGGATGCGGAGGCCTACGCGGCTCGCCTGCTGCAGTATGCAGACGACAAGGCTTTCCTGCGCCGTACCAATCAGGGGGGCGAGTTCATGCGGCCGGAGGATCAGGCCAGGGTGCGCGGCATAGCAGCCTATGTCTGGAGCGGTACTGACGAAAATTGTCAGTCTGTGCCGTTCTTGAGTGAGGACGAGGTCACCAACTTGGGTGTGGCGCGCGGAACCTTGACCGATGCGGAGCGGCAGATCATCAACCACCATATTGAGGTGACCATACGCTTGCTGGAGGCCCTACCCTGGCCGCGCCACCTGACCAATGTGCCGGAATATGCAGGTGGGCACCATGAGCGCATGGATGGGCGGGGCTACCCTAGGGGACTTACGCGGTCACAAATGAGCGTGCAGGCACGCATGATGGGTATAGCGGACATATTCGAGGCGCTGACGGCGCGGGATCGCCCCTACAAGCCGGGCAAGACCCTGTCGGAGTCGCTGGGCATATTGGCGCGGATGACGCGCGATCAGCATGTAGACCCGGATCTGTTCGAGATATTCATCCGCGAGAAGGTCTATATGCAATACGCTAGGATGTTCTTGGAGCCTGGGCAGATTGATGCTGTGGATGAGGTGCAATTGTTGGCCATGGCAGGCTAGTAGTGGCGGTGTGCGATAGCTGGCATGCAGATTGCTCTACGCATAGTAAGGCAAGTAAGTTCATTGGTGGCTGCTATGTGTGTGACTCGTCAGTCGGGTTTTACGCTGATAGAGCTGATGATCGTGGTTGCGATCATTGGTATTCTGGCAGCCATCGCCATTCCTCAGTTTAGCGAATATACCAAGCGCGGTGAGGATAAAGCTGGGCAGTCTGATGCTAGGAATTTCCTAACCCTGGCGCAGGCAAATAGTGTTTAGTGTCTGGCACGATAGTTGCTCTTGTTGCCGAAGTATCGATGTAGTGTTGATGGCTTGCATAGGGTGAGCCAGACTCGACAGAAGGAGAAGTTCATGAAGCGCCTGCAAAAGGGTTTTACCCTGATCGAACTGATGATCGTTGTTGCGATCATCGGTATTTTGGCAGCCATTGCCATCCCTCAGTTCAGCGAATACACCAAGCGTGGTGAAGATAAGGCTGGTCAGTCTGACGCCCGGAACTTCCTGGGTCAGTCCATTGCGAACAGCACTGAATAATTCACCCGCCAAAGATTAAGGAGTTTTTGCTATGAAAAAGAGTATTCTGCTGGCTAGCCTGTTGGCTACGTTCTTCGCAATCAATGCAAGCGCTGCTGTTACTAGCCCGTGCACTGGTAGTGCAGCTGGTGGTAAGACCACTATTGCTGGTGGTACCCTGGGTACGGACTTCATCATCCGTGATTTCTCCCTGGCTTGCTCTAAGAATGTGTTCCTGAGCTACAACTGGAATGCTACCTCCGCTTGGGTTGCCGCTGGTTCGGGTAAGGGTGCTACGATTTTCGGTGGTACGACTGAAGGCGGTGGTGGTGCAAACTGTCTGAATAAGACCGCAGGCTTGAAGCCCGATGCCACCAACGTTAGTGCTGCATTGGCTAACGCTGAGACTGCTACCTTCTGTAAGTAAGGTGAGTTTGGGCGCATAAAAACTTATGTGGTCTTATTGCCTGACCGCGTGGTACTCCGGCTTTCGTGGCCGGAGTTTTCACGCGGTATTTGCTTTTACATTGCTGCTTCTAGGGGTGGCCTATCTGGGGGCCTCTTTCTCTGCAAGGCAGCCGCAGACTGTGGCGCTCGATATCGGCTTTTCTGCCGTCCGTTTCTCCTTGGTGCTCATGTCGCTGTTCTGGGTGCAGGAACTGGTCGGTAAGGAGCTAGAGCGCAAAACCATCTTGTTTGCTTTGACTTATCCAAGGCCACGCAGTGACTATCTGTTAGGGCGCTACTTTGGCATAATTTCTTTGTTGGCGTTGGCGACCCTTGTCTTGGGTGTGGCTTTGCTATTGATTACCAAGGTGTCGACCTGGGGCTATTCTCAGCCCTATGGCGTGCTGCTAGGTGGTGCGTATTGGTTGGCATTGTTTGGCCTGTGGCTGGATGCCTGCGTGGTGACGGCTTTTTGCCTGGCGATCTCGAGCGTTGCGACCAGCGCGATTCTGCCCTTTGCGGTAGGTGCTTGTTTTGCTATTGCGGCAAAAATGTTGGGTCCGGTGGCAGGTTATCTCGCGCGCGGCGCAGAGGGGGATGCTGACTTGGTGGCTAGCTATGGCACGACCTTGGATGCGCTGCTGCTGGTGATTCCTGATCTGAGTCGCCTGGACTGGCGTGAAATGTCACTGTACCAACAGGCACTACCATTCGAATTGATCGCGGGTGCGATAGTCATGGCGGTGGCCTACATTGTCATACTGCTAAGTGTTGCTGCGTTGGCATTCCGTCAGCGGGAATTTAGTTGATGCGCTGGCGGCATGTTAGCTGGTGGCTGATGTTGGCCGGTGCCGCGTTAATCTATGGGTGGGCATCTAGCCATCTTAAGGCGCTACCGCGCGCTGTTGCAGTTGAAGACATGAAGGTTTCGACGCCTATACCAGTGCAACTCCTGTTGGCTGGCGGCGATAGATTTCTTGCTGCCAATATTGCAGTGTTCAGGGCGCTAATGCTGCGAACGGATAGGGCTCAGGAAGAGGCGATTCCTGTCTTGGCGAAAGTGCAGCGTGATGCTGCTTGGTTGAATCCGGGCCATGCCGATAATTACTACACTGCGGCCGCCATTCTGGCGTGGCAGGGGCAGACTGGTTCGGCGAAGTATGTGCTTGAACGTGCAATACCTGCCCGCCCTGGCGATTTGATGCCCTCGTATTTCCATGCTTTCAATCTATTCCATTTTGCCAAGCAGCCTCGTGAGGGCGCACAGGTGTTGCTTGCCGCAGCAGCGCGCAGCAGCAATGAGGAAGAACAGCTTAGCCTGCGTGATCTTGCGGCGCGCTGGTTGAGTAGTGAACCCGATACACGTGCCGCCATTCTCTTGATCAAGAAGATGGCTGAGCAAAGCAGGCATGTTGGCTTCAAGCGCTACCTGGAGGCTCGAGCTGCCAGGATGGAGGGGCTGGAGCAGTTGCGGGAGGCGCACGCTCGGTTTACTGCAGCCTTTGGCCGGCCCCCTGCATCACTCGATGAATTGGTCGAGCGCAAGATGATTGCACGAATACCGCAAGACCCTTTGAAACTTGGTTACGCGCTGAGTCCTAAGGGTGAACCTATCTATCAGCGCCGTGTTCCGGCAGCGCAGTAAAAGTGACGCTATGACTGTAGTGATTCAGCTCGAGAGGCTGTCCAAGACTTATTCAAGGCGATGGCGCAAGCCGGTTCATGCGTTGCAGTCGCTGGATTTGACGGTGATGCAGGGCGAGGCGTTTGGTTTCGTTGGTGCCAACGGGGCGGGTAAGAGTACTACGATCAAGTTGTTGACCGGGGCTATGAGGCCCACTTCAGGCCATGGGCTGCTAATGGGGCGCCCTTTGGATGACCACAAAAGTCGTGCTTCGCTGGGTTATGTGCCTGAAAATCCTAGCCTATACGATTACCTGACCCCGTTGGAGGTTTTGGGGATTAGCGCGCGCATGCGTGGAGTACAGGGGGATGTCAAGGCAGAAAGCATGCGCTGGCTTGAGCGTTTTGGCATCGCGCACGTGGCGAAGAAGTTGATACGTGATTTCTCCAAAGGGATGGCGCAACGTACCGCATTGGCGCAGGCGATGGTTGGAAACCCCGGATTATTGATACTGGATGAGCCCCTTTCAGGGCTTGATCCTTTGGGGCGGCGCGAGGTGGTGGATATACTTGCCGAGTACCGTAACAATGGCGGCACGATCTTTTTTACCTCTCATGTTCTGCATGATGTGGAGCGGATTGCGGATCGCTTTGGCTTGATACACCAGGGTGAGATGCGGATGGTGCGTAGCCCGGCGGATCTGGCGCGAGAGGATAGCCGCGTGCAGATACGCTCCATGGGATCTACGGCAGTGGCTGGCATGAAAAGAGACGTTGGTGAACGGTGGGCAATCGAGTTGCCACATGATCAGGTCTGGATGCAATTGGAACGATTGCGTGATGCGGGCCACCAGATCGTTGAAGTCCGCGCTTCGCTCTCGCTAGAGCATTTGTTTATGCAAACTGTGCAGTCGGGCTCTGTTGGCAATACGGATTGACCCTTTTCCGCCCTGCGGGCGCCAGCCACTTCAGCCGTGTCGAGATTCATGAAACCAGCAAAATTTGAGAAGAAACGCCAACAGGCTGGCGTGCGTGTGATGGCTGCGTTCGCGGCAAAGGAATACGTATTGCTTGAGCGCTTGGCGGGCGAGTACCTCACCCAGTTCCCAGACGATGCGTTTGGTGTCAAGGCCATGGCCAGCAGTCTGTTGGCGCAGTCGCGCTTCGTTGAGGCAGAACCTTGGCTGCAGCGGGCGGTTACACTGGCGCCCGATGATGATGAAGCCATTAATAATCTCGCAGTTTTCCTGGTTAGGATGGGACGGCTGGACGAGGCGACGCCGTTGTTTGAGCGGGCGTGCAAGTTAGAGCCGAGCAACGAGTGGCGTCTAGGTAACCTGGCACGCTGCTATCGGCTGCAGGGTAGAGTAGACGAAGCGGAGGCAAAATATCGACAGGCCTTGGCGCTAAGCCCGGGTGATCTGGCGCTGAAATCTGGCTTGGGCGAACTGTATTACCGCGTCGGACGTTTGAACGAGTCAATACCCTTGCTGGAACAAGCCGCCCGGCAGCGGCCTATGGATGCGGAGTTGCTGGCTGCCGCACTGGTTTTAAGTAAGCGATACCAAGAGGCTGTTCAAGTCAGTCGGTCTGCGCTGGCGGCGATGTCAGACGAAGTTGCTCTACTTGCGCAATTGCTTCATGCCGCTCAACACCTGTGCGACTGGATATTGGTTGCTGAGGTTGCGACGAGGCTTCATGTCATTTGCGAGAGAGAAAGGCAGCTCCAGATCCCGCCATTCCTATCGTTGACGATACCGGGTTTTGGTAGAAAGCGGCATAAAAGGATTGCTGAAAGTTTTGGAGCCAGCCGCTTTAAGGATAGTGTATCGATGCACGTTCAGCCCGCAGATGCAGCTTCGAAGCCTCGTTTGCGATTGGGTTATATGTCTGCTGATTTCCATGAGCATGCTACGGCATATCTCTTGGCAGGTGTATTGGAGCAGCATGATCGGAATCGAGTAGAAGTCTTTACCTACTCTTATGGCGTACACGATACCAGCCCTATGCGCCACCGGCTTGCTGGCGCTAGCGATGTTTTTCGGGATATGTACACATGTTCATATCGAGAGTCCGCTGAAGCTATTGCCGCAGATAGGATAGATATCCTGATTGATCTCAAGGGATGGACCCAGAATGA
Source organism: Chitinimonas sp. JJ19 (assembly GCF_036961565.1). Lineage (NCBI taxonomy): Bacteria > Pseudomonadati > Pseudomonadota > Betaproteobacteria > Neisseriales > Chitinibacteraceae > Chitinimonas > Chitinimonas sp. JJ19. The sequence continues at coordinate 438,374 of NZ_JBAMDD010000002.1, read as the reverse complement.
GCGGCTGGCCATTTCATCCATGCGACCTGCGCCCGTCATTGTAAATTGGCTTGGTTACCCCGGTAGCCTAGGCTTACCGGTATTGGCCGACTACATTATCGGTGACAAATGGGTAACGCCGATCGAGCATGCCGATGGCTATAGCGAAAAAATTGCCCAACTGCCGCATAGCTATCAGCCCAACGATAATACACGTATTGTCCGTAAAGGGGCCTCCAGGGTCGAGCATGGCTTGCCGGAAGGCGCTGTCGTCTACTGCTCGTTCAACCAGTGTTACAAGATCACGGAGCCGGTCTTCAAAGTATGGTGCGAGGTGCTCAGGCAGGTTCCGAATGGCGTGCTTTGGCTGCTAAGGCCCGCAGATGAGGCGGCCAGAAAACTGATTGAGGCGCTGGCTGGAGAAGGTATCGAGCCGGAACGTCTGATATGGGCTGGGGATATGGACTTGGACGACCATCTCGCCCGTCTGACGCTGGCTGATGTGGCCCTGGATACGTCGCCGGTGGGGTCGCATACGACGGCCAGTGATGCCTTGCGCGCGGGAGTGCCGCTGGTGACGTGCCCTGGTGAGATATTTGCCAGCCGCGTAGCTGCCAGCTTGCTAGCGGCTTTGGATATGGAGTCCTTGATTGTTTCTAGCTGGGAAGCGTATATCGCGCTGGCGGTGAAGATGGGGGTGGACGCGAACTATCGACAGCAAGTGAGAAGTTGTCTGGCAGGCAATCTGTTGACCGCACCGCTTTTCGATACCCCGCGCTTCACTCGCAACCTTGAGCGATTGTATGTGAGCATCTGGCAAAACCATCTGGCGGGCAAGCATGAGCATCTCTTGTCTGTTGATGATTAAGTAGGGTGGGCAGCGTTGAAAAGCCCTTGAGCTGGCCAATCTGCGCTACATGCGCCTAGGTATGGAAGCGAGGCTGCGCATGGTTAGTAGTGCCTGCGCTTCTGCAGTGACCGATAAATGGCAAGCACTTGCGATAAGCGGGTGACACAACAGGAAGTAGGTCTATGCAAGGTAGTAAATTGGCGATTGCCAATGTTTTTACTTTGTCGGGTGCGGCAGGGCTGATCTACCAGATATGCTGGCAACGACTATTGTTCGGCAATTTCGGTGTGGACATGGAGTCCATTACCATCGTTGTGTCGGCGTTCATGCTTGGGTTGGGATTGGGTGGATGGTTTGGCGGTCGGCTGGCGGACCGTTTCCCCGATACCACCCTGAACCTGTTTGCCCTGTTCGAGCTGGGTATTGCCTTGTTCGGCATGATCAGCCCGATGTTGATAGGTGCGGCTGGTGACCTGTTCAGCAGTGCGCCACTATGGCAGGTCGGGCTTATCAATTTTATCCTTGTGTTGCCGGCGACCTTCGTGATGGGGGCCACCCTGCCGCTATTGACGACGCATTTCGCCAGGCATGACAAGGCAGTAGGAGAGTCCATAGGTTTGCTGTACTTCTTTAACACCATGGGTGCGGCGCTGGGGGCGCTTGCCTGCGGTTTTGTGTTGTTCCGGTATGTGACGCTCAACCAGGCCATCGGTATCGCTGTCGCCATCAATGTGCTGGTTGCTGTACTGGTCAAGCTGGTGCAATGGCGCCAGGAAAGAGTGCTGCAGCCATGATACGTCTCGCAGGCCTGTTGGCCTTCTTCTGTGGTCTCAGCAGCCTGGGACTGGAAATACTCTGGGTCAGGCTGGTAGGCTTTGCCCACCATTCTGTGCCCCAGGCCTTTGCCTTTGTCCTGTTTGCTTTCTTGATAGGCATTGCTGCCGGAGCCCACTACGGCAAGCGCCTGTGCCGTGACAACCATGCGCCACTGCAAGTGGCCGGTGTGCTCTTGGCTGCTTCTGGCCTATATGACATGCTCGCCCCATTGGTTTATGCCCTGGTAGTGTCAGTGCCTGTGCTGGAGACGGTAGTACTCTTTATCTTGGTGGCAGTGGCATCTGCATTGAAAGGGCTGTTGTTTCCCCTGGCTCATGAACTGGGCTCGCGCGGTGCGACAGCTTTGGGGCGTTCTGTTTCCAATGTCTATTTCGCCAATGTATTCGGTGCGACCGTAGGGCCGATACTGGTTGGTTTCGTGTTGCTGGATCGCTTGGGTGTGCAAGCCAGTTTCGTACTATTGGGTGTGCTTTCGCTGGTCGTCGGTCTGGGCCTGCTGGCCGCAAGCTTCTCCGGTGGCGCAAAGCCCTGGCGACTTGGCTTGGCTGGTGTCGCTACGCTGCTTTGTCTGGTGTGGGTACCCGCTGATTGGGTGGTGCAGCGTATTGCTGCTTCAGGTCGCCCAGCCTGGGAGACGGTCGGGAATATCATCGAGAACCGTCATGGCATTATCTATACGGTAGCCAGGCCAGGGCTGGCAGATAGCATCTACGGTGGCAATGTGCTGGACGGCGACTTCAATACCAGCATAGTGAGCAATAGCAATGGCATAGAACGGATGTATGCGCTGGCGGCGTTACGGCCGAATGCCAAGCGCATTCTGGTGGTGGGGCTGAGTGGTGGCTCATGGGTAGAGGTGCTGCGGCACCTACCCGAGGTTGAGCGTATTGATGTAGTCGAACTTAACCCTGGTTACTTGGACTTGATACAGCGCTACCCAACGGTAAAGGGGGTGCTGCATGACCCCAAGGTGCATATCCATGAGGCGGATGGCCGCAAGTGGCTAAAGCAGCATGAAGGTAGGTACGACCTGATAGTCATGAATACCACCTGGTATTGGCGTGCGTACTCAAGCTATTTGCTGAGCCAGGAGTTCTTGACTGTGCTTTCGTCACGCTTGGCGCCCGGCGGGATGCTGGCATTCAACAGCACTGGTTCGCCGGACGTGATGGAAACAGCGGCTCAGGTATTTCCACACCTGTTCAGGTATCGCAACTTCATCTTTGCTGGGCACCATGATGCCCGATCCAAGCTTGCCGAGCATGCGCATCTGATACGGCTTGTGCGCCCCAACTGCGGTAACGAAGGCTGTGGCAGCGAGCCCAAGATTGATCGGGCGATTGAGCGGGTGGCGCATTGGCGAACTGAAAGCCTGGAGATGGTACGCGCGGGGGCAGACAGGCCGCTGGAAGTGATTACCGAGCAGAACATGCTGACTGAGTACAAGTACGGTCGGGGATTCATGGCGCTGGAGTGGTAGTGGTAAGCAGGAGGATCAGAGTCAGCCAGACCATGGGCAGATAAGGATGAGCCGTTGCTAACCTTGATAAGGTTGGTGGTGCTCTTGTGCGGGCCTGTCGTGCTCCCAAGCGGTCTGCGCGCCTGCCTACGCGTAGACGGGGTGGAGCTGCTGCGCCGGGGCTTGGCTAGCGGCACCAAGCAAAAAAGGCGAACCTTGGGTTCGCCTTTTTGCTTGGTCATGCATAGTCAGGCCGGGGTCAGGGCCGTCTTCATCTTCTGCAGCGCCTTGACCTCAATCTGCCGGATGCGCTCGGCCGAGACGCCGAATTCATCGGCCAGATCGTGCAGGGTGGCGCCGCTGTCATCGGCGAGCCAGCGAGCTTCGACGATGCGGCGGCTGCGGGCGTCCAGGCCTTCCAGCGCGGATTGCAGGCCTTCGCCTTGCAGCCTATCGGTGGCGCGGCGCTCCAGTACGGCAACGGGTTCGTTGTCATTGTCGGCCAGCCAGTCTATGGGGGCATAGCTGTCTTCGTCACCGTCATCGGCTACCAGGGCGACGTCCTGGCCGCTCATGCGGGTTTCCATCTCCAGCACTTCCTCGGGCTTGACCCCCAGGTCGTCAGCGATCTGCTTGGCTTCAGTATGGCTGAGCGAGGCCAGGCTGGACTTCATGCTGCGCAGATTGAAGAACAGCTTGCGCTGGGCCTTGGTGGTGGCGATGCGAACCAGGCGCCAGTTGCGCAGGATGTATTCATGGATCTCGGCGCGTATCCAGTGTACCGCGAAGGAGAACAGGCGCACGCCACGGCTGGGCTCGAAGCGCTTGACTGCCTTCATCAGGCCGATATTGCCTTCTTGGATCAGGTCGGCTTGAGGCAGGCCGTAACCGGCATAGCCTCGGGCGATGGAGACCACCACGCGCAGGTGCGACATCACCAGCTTACCGGCGGCATCGAGATCATTGTGCTCGTGCAGGCGCGTGGCCAGCGAGACTTCTTCGTCCTGGCTGAGCAACGGAATGGCGTTGATTTGCTGGATATAGCGATCCAGGCTGTCGCCTGAGGCAATGGCCGGCAGGGTCATGGTGGTCATCTTGGTCTTGCTCCTTGTTGCGGCCTGTTGATTGACCGCAAAACGATATTAGCACTCTCAACCAGAGAGTGCCAATAGCGTAGAAGGTTCAGCCTGGGCAAGCATTTTTTTGCACGGTGAGTGCAAGGCCGTGTGGCCTGATCAACGCTGGCTGGGCCTGACCTGCGGGTCTTGCCGCAGTCTTTGGGTGTGCTGTTGCAGCAGGTCGCACAAGCTGCCCAGGGCCTGATGTATAAGCCGTTGTTGTGCAGCCGGATAGCTGGCATCCAGCGCCTGTATGGCACTGGAGAGTGGCTGGTAGAGGTGATTGATGGCGCCGATGCGGTCGGCAACTGGCATGAGCACGACGCTGCGGCGGTCTTGTGGATGAGGTTGGCGTTGTACAAAACCGGCGCGCTCCAGCCTATCTATCAGGCCGGTAATGGCGCCCGAGGTCAATTGGGTCTGGTCGGCCAATTGGCGCTGGGTCATGCCTGGTTGCTGCACGATCAGCCCCAATGCCTTGTGATCGGTCACGCTCAGGCCGATGGCGTCGGCCAGCGCTGCATCCAACATGGCGGCGTAGTTGCTGAAGGCGCTAGCCAGCTGATCAAGTCGTCCGTAGGCGGGGTCAGGGGGGGGCGGTATTTTCATCTTTGTTCACACCACGGGTTTGAAGCTGTGCATGGACCCAGGGGGCGGCGTAGCGGTTTGGGGCGCAGCCTGCCGCCCCGCTTTATTTCGATGCGGCGTTGTAGCGGCAGGGAATGCCCTGCAACCTCGCTGTATTCGCAATGAGGCGTTATTGAGAAATCTCCCCCTACATATCAGCCCCATGCTGCTTGGCGTGCTTTGCTCGCGCCTGGTCTTGCCTGGCAGTCGGGGTTGCTGGAAATCCCCTGAAGCCGCTCTCCTTCCCGGGAGGGTCAGGCAGCGTCGGAATAATTCACTCTGGTTGGGTTCGATTCGTCGAGCTTGCTGGGCACCTTCGTCGGGCTGCACCTTATACAGGGTGTCTCTTTCTGCATGGCATTCAATGCGCTCTTGCTAGCAGAAGTGATAGCCCCCGCCAGGTAGTGCGGCAAGTTATTTAACTAAATATATTTCTAATGTATTGATTTGTAAGGTGTTTTGTTTTCATCGGAATGGGGGGCGCACGGTCTGTCAGCACATTGACACTGATTGGAAGGCTGATTTAGATTGGTATCTAACTTAGTTGCTAAGTAAATAATAAGTATAGCAGATTTGGTGCTATAGCCTGGCTGTACGGCCAGGTATGGACAGGGCGCGATGATATGGCGGACAGGCAAGGCAGCTCGGGTGGTGCTGCCTAGGCGAACCGTGTCACGTACTGCGGTATTTCAGCCATGGTATCCCCTGGCGCTACGACTGCTGTCTTTACACAAGGACAGTGGGCGGTGGTTTATTCCCTGCGCTGATGGCGTCTCGGCGCAAATGCAAGTCCGATAACAACGGAGCAACGCAATGAAGAAGAACAAACAGCGTTTCGTAGCATTGAGCAAGGTGACTCTGGCGGTAGGGTTGGCACTATCTGGTGCTGCTGCCCTGGCCGCCGATGCAAGCAGTGGGACTGACCGTATCATCCTGAAGTATCGTGACAGCGGCCTGGCCGCGCCGCAGATGACCGGGCCGAATGCGGCCAGTGCGCGTGCCACAGTGCAGGCACAGCGGCAAAGCCGGGTGCAGCGCGCTGTGTCGGGTTTTGGCAGCTCGGCGACTCTGCTGCGTGAGGGCAGCAAGGGGGCGCAGATCTATAAGCTGGATCGGCGCTACAGCCTGGCTGAAGTGGAGGCCATGGCAGCGAATATCGCCAAGGGCGATGCGGGTGTGGAATATGCCGAGCCCGACAGGATGAAGCGCCATATGGATGTGGTGCCGAATGACCAGTATTGGACGCAGCAGTGGGATCTGCACAATAGCGTGACGGGGGTGAATGCGCTGCTGGCCTGGGGTAAGTCTACCGGCATGGGAGTGACCGTAGCGGTGGTGGACACCGGCTATACCCGCCACGCAGACCTGACCCGCAACCTGGTCAGCGGTGGTGGCTACGACATGATCAGCGACCCGGCAGTCAGCCGTAAGCCGGCTGGGCGTAGTCGGGATGCCATTGACGCCGGCGACTGGACGGTGGTGGACAATGAATGTGGCCAGGGTGAGCGGGCGTCGGGATCGAGCTGGCATGGTACCCATGTGGCCGGCACCGTCGCTGCGACGGCCCACAATGCCATGGGTATCGTGGGCCTGGCCTATGACGCCAAGATACTGCCGGTGCGGGTACTGGGCCGCTGTGGTGGCTATACCTCGGATATCGCGGACGGCATGGCTTGGGCATCGGGCGGCAGCATACCCAATGTGCCGCAGAACACCACGCCGGCCAGGGTGATCAATCTGTCGCTGGGTGGGACAGGGGCGTGCAGCCGGTATGAACAGGATGCTATCGACACGGCCCGTGCCAATGGCGCTGTGGTAGTGGTGGCGGCAGGCAATGATGGCATGGATGTCAGTACCGCCAGCCCTGCCAACTGCCAGGGCGTGGTGGCAGTGGCGGCATTGCGGGTGGATGGTGGCCTGGCGTCTTATTCCAACTATGGCAGCGGTATCGATATCGCTGCACCCGGCGGCGGCGGGCGGGATGACCCGAGCGAATACCGGGTGGGCATACGCTCGACCCTGAATGCCGGAACGACGGTGCGCGGTGCTGATACCTACGGTGACTACTCGGGTACCTCCATGGCCAGCCCCCATGTGGCTGCCGTGGCCGCCATGATGATTGCTGCCAAGCCCTCGTTGACGCCGGATCAGGTTGAAAGCCTGCTGAAGTCGTCGGCCCGGGCCTTTGTCAAACCCTGCTTGCGGCTGGATGGGCGTAGTGTGAGCTGTGGTACGGGCATGCTGGATGCCGCTGCGGCCATGGAGGCGGTATTGGGTGTCGAACCGACCACGCCACTTGAGCGTGAACCCAACAATACCTTGGGTACGGCCAACCGTATCTACACGCCGGCAAACTTTGAGGGTCTTATTAGCAATTCCACCGACCAGGATTGGTTTGTCATCGATTTGCCGGCCGGTAAGACATTGGCGGCGACTCTGAAGCCATCCGCCAGTACGGCTGACTTCGATCTCTATGTCTACAACAGCAGCGGTACCTTGCTGGGCAAGAGCGAGAAGGGGGCTGGCCAGTCTGATCTGGTCAGTGTCAGCAACAGCAGCGGGGCGACCGCTGCACGTTATGTGAAGGTGCTGCGCTACAGTACTTCGCCAGTTGGCAAGTACAGTCTCAAGTTGAGCAGGTAAGGCGGCTAGCAAGATTGCTAGTAGCTGCGGCCGCTGTTGCGGTGCAGCATACTGGTGATAAGTGCTTTAGCAGGGGGGCGGATGCCGAAAGGCACCTGCCCTTTTTTTGCGCTTGCAGGTAGGCGCTGCCCCCGGGCTTGCCGACAAGGTTATCAGCATATTCTGATGGGTAATATTTTGTATATCAAGCCGTTGCCGCTGTGCTTACGCTGGCGGCGGCTGAGGGTGGCGCGGGCCAGTCATATTGACTATGCTATTGGCATAATTGGCTGGTGCGGTGTGTGTCGGGCTTAGGTATTGAACTCAGTACATTTACAAGAACAAGCAGTGTCAACAACTGCGGCATGAAACGGGGCACGTATTACCCGGCCTGTTCAACTCGCCTGCTTGCAGGCAGGTGGATAGGTGGTTGAGTTCCGTTGGAATCACTCAGGAGGGATGGATGAAGAATTGGCAAGCGGACCTGTTGGCTGCCCAGGAGTCGGTGAATTGTGAAAAGGCTTTGCTTAAACAGATTGAACTGGCTGCGATCGCCCTGGGCTTTGAGTATTACGCCTATGGCTTGAGAGTGCCTTTACCGTTGTCCAACCCCAAGATGGTCATACTGAACAACTATCCGCTGGCATGGCAGCAGCGCTATATGGAGCAGGGCTATCTGCGCAAGGATGCGACGGTGCAGCATGGGCGCAGTTCGCAGACGCCCATCGTCTGGTCCAACCAGATATTCGCTTCGGCCACCGATCTGTGGGACGAGGCGCAATCATTCGGCCTGCGGCATGGCTGGGCGCAATCGAGCTGTGCCGCCAACGGCGTGGGCGGCATGCTGACCCTGGCTCGCTCCAGGGGGGTGATCACCGCTAAGGAGTTGCACAGCAAGGAACTGAAGATGCGCTGGCTGGTGCAGACCTCGCACAATGCCTTGGCCCGTATCCTGTCGCCCAAGTTGGGTATAGGCGGTGGCAAGCTGAACCTGACCCAGCGCGAGATGGAAGTGCTGAAGTGGACGGCTGACGGCAAAACCGCCAGTGAGATTTCCGAGATACTGGCTTTGTCTGAGAACACGGTGAATTTCCACATCAAGAATGCGGTGGCCAAAATGGGGGCGTCGAACAAGACGGCGGCCGTGGTACGTGCGGCCATGCTGGGCTTTTTGAATTGATGGCCTGAAGGCAGACGAAGGGCAGCAAGTACCTGGAGCGGCGCATTGCGCCGCTTTTTTTGCGCCCTGGCGCTGCGTGCACGGCACCCCCTGAGCGATCGTGGAGGGCGTGCATGCCCTGGTTTTGGCGCTTGCTTGGGGCCTGGCTGCCCTGGTTGCGCACCGTGTGGCAGGTCATTTGTCGACCCGTGATGTTGCAAAAAAATGACGGTCAGGCGCCTAGCCGCTGAAATGCCTTACTTCAAGGTGCTTGGCGGTGTTCGAGAGGGAGGCTGGTCGGTTGTGAAACCCTGATGTGTCGCCGCTGTGCGCCCTGGCGGCATGCCGGGCAGAAGACGACCCCACCAAATCTGGTAGTTACGTGAAGTCACCAAGCGCTATTCAATACGCTCCGATGCTCTCGCCGAGAAGAGCCGAATAAGGAGGTAGTGGTGCAAATCGTCACAGGAAGGTCTGACCATCTGCCGTCCGGCGTGTTCATGGGACTGGCCCGATATCGTCACCGGGTGTTCGTGGAAAAGCTGGGCTGGCAGCTCAAATGCCAGGATGGTCTCGAGTTTGATCAGTTCGACCGGCCCGATACGCTTTATGTGGTGGCCCAGGATCAGGACGATCAGGTAGTCGGCGGTGCCCGGCTGCTTCCTACGACCCGCCCCTATCTGCTGGGCGAAATTTTCCCTCAACTGCTTAACGGCCAGCCCGTACCCAACTCGTCCGATATCTGGGAGCTGTCGCGCTTTGCTGCGGTGGACTTCAGCGAGGCGGCCAGTTCGGCGGCCAATCCGGCCAAGCTGCCGCTGGGGCAGTTTTCCTCACCCGTGGCCGTGGAGCTACTGCAAGCCACGCTGGAACGTGCTGCCGAAAGCGGTGCCCGGCGCGTGATCACTGTCTCGCCGCTGGGCGTGGAACGGCTGCTGCGCAAGGCCGGATTCAGTGCTGATCGGGCGGGCTCACCCGTGCTGGTGGATGGCAACCCCATCATTGCCTGCTGGATCGATGTTCCTGGTTACTCCCCTTCCTGAGTCGGTTACAACTTCCGAAAGCGCACGATGACATCAAGCGATATTCGTATCCAGGTACTGGGCGGCGAAGGTGGCCTGCTCGCAGCAGATGAATTGATGGGCGGGCAGGCTGGCCACGCGCACTACCGCAATGGCCCGGCGGACTGCCATACCTTTCTTGATCTGCTGAAGTACCGGGTTGAGAGCGCGCCGCGCGAAATGGTTTATACGGTGCTGGGCGAGGACGCCGAGCAGGAGGAGACGCTCAGCTATTTCGAGCTGGAGTCACTGGTTACCCGCATTGCCCACGCGATCAAGAGCGTGCAGCGCTTGGAAGAAGCGGGGCAATCCAAGGTGGTGCTGGTACTGCCGCAAGGCAAGTACTTCGTTGCTGGGTTCTATGCCTGTCTGGCAGCTGGCGCCATTGCGGTGCCGACCTTTCCGCCCCGCAACCCGCTGCAGCGCGACAGGCTCAAGCTGATACTGCAGGATTTGCAGGACCCCATCGTACTCACCGATCTGGCAGGGCTGGACGGCCTGCTGGTCGACATCGAGCAGGATGCTGCCCTCAAGGGCTTGCGCTGGCTGAGCATGGAAGACTGCCTGGGTGAGCGGGCTGGGCATTTCAGCGAGTTTCAGGCGAATCCTGACGATATTGCCATGTTGCAATACACCTCAGGGTCTACCGGTAAGCCCAAGGGCGTTATCGTCAGCAATCGCAATCTGGTGGAGAACTCCCGCCTGATCGAACAGTGTTTCGGTCATCGCGAAGGGGTCAGCCGCTCGGTGATCTGGTTGCCCCCCTATCACGACATGGGCTTGGTGGGCGGCATCCTGCAGCCAGTCTGCGCTGGCTTTGCCACCATGCTGATACCGACCAATCTGGTGTTGCGCAGCCCCTATCGCTGGCTGGAGGCGGTGTCGCGGTTTCGTGGCACCAGCAGCGGCGGCCCTAACTTCGCTTTCGAGCTGTGCGTCAACAATATCCGCGACCGTCAGCTGGAGCAGCTGGATCTCAGTAGTTGGAACATCGCTTTCTGCGGCGCCGAACCCATCAACTACCACACCATGCAGCGCTTCGCCGAGCGTTTTGGCCGGGTCGGCTTTGATCCCGCTGCGCTGTATCCCTGCTACGGCATGGCCGAGGCTACCCTGATGGTGTCCGGCAAGCCGCTGGATACGCAGTTCAAGTCACTTAGCGTCAGCGCGCGGGAACTGGGCAAGAACCAGTTGAGCCCCTTGCCCGAGACAGACCCGGAAAGTCGCTATCTGGTCAGCAGTGGCCGGCCACATGATTCGCTGGATGTGCGGGTGGTGGACCCGCAGCTGGGTATTGCGCTCAAGGATGGCGAGATAGGCGAAATCTGGATCAGTGGCCCCAGTGTGGCGCAGGGCTACTGGAACGACCCTGGCAAGACACGCCAGCAGTTCGGCCTGCAGATCAATGGTCAGACCGGGCATTACATGCGCAGCGGTGACCTTGGCTTTCTGGCGGACGGTGAGTTGTTTGTTACTGGCCGCTTGAAGGAGGTCATCATCATACGCGGGGTCAATTTCTATCCGCAGGACCTGGAATACGAAGCGGCCGTGGCCTGTGCCGAGCTGAAGAGCGGCCGGGCGGTGGCCTTCTCGGTGGAAGAGCAGGAACGTGAACAGCTGGTGCTGGCCATAGAGGCCAGGCAGGCCGACCTGGACTTTGCCAGCCTGGTGGTGGCCATCAATCAGCGGCTGATACAGAAGTTCGGCATCAAGGCGGACAAGGTTGTCTTTGTGCCGCGCAAGACGGTCAAGATTACTTCGTCGGGCAAGCTGCAGCGTGTTGCGCTCAAGGGCGAATACCTGGATGGCAGCCTGAGCAGCTACTTCAGCTGGTGCGAGGCGGGCGGCGATGTAAGCGGCGCCAGCCACGAGCAGGCGACCGGCGCGGCGCTGGCGGTGTTGGACCTGGGATCGGCAGACAGCATCTGTTTGTGGCTGCGAGCCATGATTGCCAAGCTCAACCGCTGCAGCCTGGAACATGTCCGCGCCGAGGACCCGTTTGCGGCGCTGGGGCTGGACTCGGTGTCGGCCCTGCACATTCTCTCGGTGCTGGAGGCAGAGCACGGCGTGCTGGTGTCACCGGAGTCGCTCTATCAGTTCAATACCCCGCAGTCGCTGGCCTCGGAAATCGCCAGGCTGAGCTATCTGCGCTCGGCCGCCGCCTCTGCTGTGCACGAGCTCTGCGAGCTCGCTGCAACCCCGGAAACCCTCGTTCCAAGCCAGGACAACTATGCAATCCCTACATGATTTCACCGGAAAGGTACTGGGCTTTATCTCCCGCAGCTTTCTGGATGGCGACAAGAACCTGACGGTGGAGACGCCCCTGATGGAGCTGAACATCCTCGATTCGGTATCGGTATTCGACATCGTCGATTACATCTCCAGCGAATTCAAGATACGGATTCCCCTGGAGGAGATAGACCCGGTGAACTTCCAGAGCGTGGTCAGGCTGGAAGAGATGATTCTTAGATTGGCTAGCGGAGAGAGCGGAAAATGATACCCAACCAGTGGTATGCCGTAATACGTGGTCAGGATGTGAAGAACAAGCCGGTCGGGATTACCCGGCTGAACAAGAAGCTGGTGCTTTACCGCGATAGCAACGGTGAGGTGGCCTGCCTGGAAGATCGCTGCGCCCACAAGGGTGTGCTGTTGAGCAAGGGCAAGCAGCATGGCGATGCGATTGCCTGCCCCTATCACGGCTTCCAGTACAACCAGCAAGGCAAATGCGTGCATATGCCGGTACTGGGCAAGTGCGGCGTCATTCCCCGCACCATGCAGGTACCCGCTTACAAGGTACACGAGCAGCACGGCTTGATCTGGCTGTGGAATGGCGAGCAGCAGGACAGCTATCCCGAGGTGCCCATGTTCGCCAACTTTGCCGAATACAAGGGCTTTACCTCGCTGTATGGCTGGACCGCGCCCATCCATTACACGCGCTACGTCGAGAGCGTGTGCGAGGTCTACCACGTACCCTTTGTGCACAAGGGTTCCTTCCTGAATATCTGGGACCCCAAGGGCGGGCGGGTGGATGACTTCCGCTGCGCCATCGATGGGCACCTGATTACCAGCGACTTCATTCTGCGGCCCGATGACGAGCGCCCGGCCCAGGACACGCTGACGGCCAAGTTCCCATGGCAGCGGGGCTGGCGCATAGGCGTGGACGTGCTGATGCCCAATCTGGTGCAGATACGCAATGACGTATTTGACGTCTATCTGGTGGCCACGCCCATAGACGATGAGAACACCTGGGTCTGCTTCTGCTATCAGGAGCCCAAGAAAGACCTGCTGTTCCCCTTCTTCAAGCCTTTGCCCATACCGCTGTGGCGTCAGTTGCGGCCATGGATGATGTGCCGGATGGAACGCTTCATCCAGCAGGCCAAGGACTTGGAGGCCATAGAAGGGCAATGGCCGCGTGCCTCCAGCCTCAGCGCCAACAACCTGATCCCAGTGGACAAGGTCAACGCCTACTACCTGCGCCTGCGGGACAAGCTGATCCGCGAAGCGGAGGCCGGCAAGTCGACCCAGAGCAAGGCGCCGGCTGTGCCCATCCACCTGGTGACCGAGCCGGCAGGTTCGGCCCTGGAAACCAACTCTCTTTAAAACTTTCGCCGCCCCATTTTGCCGCCGCTTGCCCGGCTGGCCCAGACCACGCACAAGGACCGCGCAATGAATGAGCAAGCCATCGCCTCGCGATCAGCACCGGAAGAACTGATCCTCAGCGTCGTGAAGACGCATACCCGCTATGCCGAAGAGGATCTGATCGCCGACGCCTTGCTCCAGGAGGAGCTGGGCATAGACTCCATCATGATTGCCTACATCGGGGCTGATCTGAACAAGCTGTTTCAGGTGCCGCATACCGTGGGCACCCAGGGTGTGGAAACCCTGGCGATGCTGATGGCGCGTTTTCTCCCCTATCCGCTTCGTAACGATGCCACCCAACTGCTGGCCGGCCTGCAGGCTGCTGCCACGGAGGATGAGGCGGAAGGTGGGAACGAGGAAGGCGGAGATGCCCCGGACGGAGGCACCCGCCGTGCGGTCATCCTGGATGTGGTGAAGCAGCATACCCAGTATGCCCTGGCTGATCTGCAGCCTGCTGCCCTGCTGCAGGAAGACCTAGGGGTGGATTCCATCATGCTGGCCTATATCGTGGCCGACCTGAACAAGCTGTTCGAGCTGCCGGTGGCTGCCGAGGCCAGTGGCATGGAGACGCTGGACAGCCTGATTGCGCGGTTTGCCGCCTACCCGCTGAAAGCCGGCGCGGCTGCGCGGCTGCAGGCCGGTGGGGATGTGGCGGTGGCTGAGCCGGAGACGGTAACAGGGCGGCAGGACGCGTCTGACTACGATAGCCTGACCATGCGAGACTTTGCCGGCGACAACGGCCGCGACCTGTTTGGCAAGGTGCAGCGATTTGCGCCTTTCCTGCGTGATCGTACGGACAAGGGGCTGTTCTGGTACGGCATGCCATTCCGTAGCGCCTGTACCAACCGTGCAGTCATCTTCGACGAATACAGCGGCATGGAACGCGAGTTCCTGATGTTTGCCTCCAATAACTACCTGGGCCTGGCCAACGATCCCCGTGTGATTGATGCCATCGTCGATGCCACCCAGCGCTTTGGCGCCACCAATACCGGGTGCCGGCTTATCGGCGGGACCAATACCTTGCACCTGGAGCTGGAGGCCAAGCTGGCTGCCTTCAAGGGGCGTGAGGCCTGCATCGTGTTTCCGTCCGGCTACTCGGCCAATGTGGGGGTGATCTCGGCCTTGCTGGGTGGTAACGATACGGTGATCAGTGACGTCTACAACCATATGAGCATACAGGACGGCTGCAAGCTGTCTGGCGCTGCACGCCGCATCTACCAGCACAACGATATGGCCTCGCTGGAGATGGCCTTGCAGAAGGCGGACAGCCGCTCGGGCGGCAAGCTGATCGTGGCGGACGGGGTATTCAGCATGCATGGCGATATCGCCAAGCTGCCGGAGATGGTGGCCCTGGCGCGGCAATACGATGCCCGTCTGCTGATAGACGATGCCCACGCTACCGGCGTGCTGGGGCGTCGAGGCTCTGGCACGGCCGAGCACTTCGGCCTGGGCCACGAGGTAGACCTGGAGGTGGGCACCATGAGCAAGGCGCTGGCCGGCATGGGGGGCTTTGTGGTGGGTGACCGTGAGGTGATCGACTACCTGCGCTTCTACGCCAACTCCTATGTTTTCGCCGCCACCATCCCGGCTGGCGTGGCTGCCGGCCTGATCCGCTCGGTGGAATTGATGGAGCAGGAACCGGAGCGGCTGGAGACCCTGTGGGCCAATATCCGTTACCTCCGTACTGCCCTGCAGGCGGCAGGCTTCAATACCGAGCACAGTGAAAGCGCCGTCATCCCCATCGTCATCGGTGACGAACAGAAGACCATGGCCATGGGCCGGTCAGTGCGGCAGCGCGGCCTGTTCTGCCAGACCGTGGTGTTTCCTGGCGTGGCGGTGGGCGACGCGCGGCTACGTGTCAGTGTGCTCTCCACCCATACCCGCGAGGATCTGGACCAGGCCATCGCCATCTTTACCGAGGCGGCGGAGGAAAACCAGCTGTTCGCCAGGCACTAGCCATCTGCCGAAGGCTGCCCGGCCCGCCATGGCCTGGCAGCCGCTGAAACCCGCGCTGTATTCGCTTTATCGAACCTAGCCCGCGTCAGACCAACACCGGAAGACCCGCCATGCCACAACACCGTCAGATTGCACCGCCAGAGGCCGTGCACCAGCCCCTTGCGCGCTACGCCCGGACCAGTCCGGAGCGGCCCTTCCTGTTGGCAGAGGGGGGAGTCAGCTATGGCCGAGCGGCCGCCTGGGTGGCTGCATTGGCCAGTGAGCAGCTTGCCGATGTGGCCGAGCAAAGGGTGGCGATCTGGATGGCTAAGGGCAATCACTATGCCTTGTCCATTCTGGCCAGCCTGTACGCAGGCGCTTGCTATGTACCGCTGGATGGCGGCCAGCCCGTGCATCGGGCTGCAGGTATCGTGGAGGATGCGCAGGCCAGCGTACTGATAGTCGATACCGCGCACTATGCCGAATTGCAGTTGCTGGGCGTGCCCGATTGCGTGGAGCGCCTGATCCTGCTGCTGTCACAGGGGGAGGCGGCACCCGATGGTGAGGATGGCAGGCTGCTGGTGGTGGGCGATGCCATGCTGCTGGACAGGGCGTTGACGCTGGACGGCGGGAAGCCGGTTCCGCCCAGCCAGGTGGCGGCCATACTCTATACCTCGGGTTCGACCGGCAAGCCCAAGGGCGTGCAGCTGAGCCACCGCAACCTGTCCAACTTCATAGGCTGGTGCGGCGAGGAGCTGGCGCTGAGCCAGGATGACAGGCTGCTGAACATCGCCAGCTTCAATTTTGACCTCAGTACCTTCGACCTGTTCTGCAGCCTGCTGCATGGCGCCTCGGTCTATGTGAGCCATGAGCAGGAGCAGCAAACCCTGGGTCGCCTGGCGGATGTGCTGCGGCAGCAGCAGATCACCGTGCTGTACACCGTGCCGTCACTGCTGGCCCTGCTGAGCCGGGCTGGTATCTGGGAGGCGCTGGCACCGCTGAGCCTGCGTTATGTGATCTTTGCGGGCGAAGTGATGCCCTTGCCGCAACTGCAGTCGCTGGCGAGGCAGTTGCCGGCCAGTTGCCAGCTCTACAATTTTTATGGCCCGACCGAGACTAACGTGTGTCTGTATCACAAGGTCAGCGAGGCGGACCTGGCAGGATCGGCCCCGCTGCCCATAGGCCGGCCCATACGGGGAGCTGAGGTCTGGCTACGCGACCAGGATGGCCGCCGTCTGGGGACGGAAGAGGGCCAGCTTGGCGAGATCTGGGTAGCCGGTGCCTGCGTCACACCGGGCTACTGGCGGCGGCATGATGCCGTCAATGCCGAGAACCATGTGCTCAATCAACATGCCACCGGCGACTACGGGTCGTACCGCGATGGGGTGCTGGTCTACCACGGGCGCATGGATCGCATGCTCAAGCTCAATGGCTACCGGGTTGAGCTGGGCGAGATAGAGGCGGTGCTGGCCACCCATCCCGATATTCATGAGGTGGCGGTGTTGGCAGAGGCTGGCCCGGTCGTACGGCTGATGGTTTACCTGGCGACGCGCCAGGCTGACGCCAGTATTTCGATTGCCGACCTCAAGATATTCTGTGCGACCCGTTTGCCGCGCTACATGATTCCGCATGGCTTGTGCCAGATGGTGGCATTGCCAAAAAACGCCAATGGCAAGATTGATTACCGTGCCCTGGCCGATGCCGACAAGCTGGTGAGCGCCTGATGCAGCGGACTGAAGATCACGCACCGGCAGTTGCCGTGGTGGGGATGGCCTGCCGCTACGCTGATATAGCGTCACCGGCTGCGTTGTGGCAGCGCTTGCAGATGCCTGGGCAGGTGGCGGCCGAGGGTTTGCGGCGTATGGGACCGGTACGGGCGGAGCTGGCGCAGTTCGGTATTCCGCCCATCTATCGGGATTCCATCAACACCCTGCAGCTGCACCTGTTCGAGCTGGCGCAGCAGGCCCTGCAACAGGCCGGCTTGGCAGACGGGGGTATTGAGGCCGAGTACACCGATGTGATTTTCTGCAGCGGCTTTGGCCTGAACCGTGGCTACGAGAACTTTGCGCGCATACAGGCGCAACACCTGGCCGTTGAGTTTGCGGCTGCGGCGGCTGGCGACGAAGGCCAGGCTGAGCTGCTGGCAGGCAAGCTGCGCCAGGGGCTGCAGCAGGATTTTTCGGCCAGCTCGCACGACAAGGTGGGCGAGATGGCCAGCTCCATCCCTGCCCGCATTGCCGGCTTCTTCAAGCTGCGCGGCCAGTCCATGGCGCTGGAGTCGCTGGATGGTGGCGGTGTGCAGGCTTTGCTGGCGGCGTGTGAATCATTGCGGCAGGGCCGTGCCAAGGCCGTCTTGCTGCTGGCGGGGCAGGGCTTGGAATCGGAATTGATGCTGGAGGTGCTGGCAGGCCAGGGCATTACAGCCGAACTACCGGGCCCGACGCATGCCGAGGAAGGCCTGGGCGGGGTGGGGGAGGGTGCTTGCGCCCTGGTGCTGAAAGCCTGCCATCAGCCCGAGCCGAGGGCGCTGGCCTACCTGGGTGGGCTGTATGCCTGCCCGGCCGGTGACGAGGCTGAGCTGGCGATGCAGCGATCAGCCCTGTGCACTGCCGACCTGGTTTATGTGGATATGCTGCGCAATTGCTGCGAGGCGCGCTACGCCACCATGCTGGCGGCGACTGCCGCCGCGGCCTACCGCAATGATGCACAGCGCAAGTGCTATTGGGGGGCTGCCCAGAATGCAACGGGCTACACCTATGCCGCCAGTGTGCTGACCGGCATGTTGAAGGCGCTGCTGGTATTGGAGCACCGCCAGGTGCCACCGTCCCGTGGCCAGGATGAGGCGGTGGCACGCCCCTTTACCGACTTACTCAACCTGATACTGCCCAGCCAGACCGTGGCTTTGGGGGGCGGTGCCATTGCGGCCATGGTAGCGGGTGAGGACCTGCGTGGTTGTGCCTTTGGCGTGCGCCTGCAAAGCGAGTTTCCTGGGGCGGCCTCTGCCACGCCCATCGGCACGGTGCAGCAGCCTGTTGCGCTGGTGGGCATGGGGGGCTGCTTCGGCCAGGCCATAGGCCTGGATGAATACTGGGAATACCTGAGTGGCGCGGCCGACAGCTTCGGCAGCCTGGATGGGCAGCGCTTTCTGCCCCAGGTTTACCGCCATGAGGATCCGGCGGCCCCCGGTAGTTACTACATCGCCCGTGCCTCCGCCATGCCGCTGGGGTGGTTGGAGCGGATACAGAGCGGGCTGGCCGAGCAGGGCTATGGCCCGGCCCAGTTGGCGGCCTGTACCGCGGCGCAGGAGGCGGTGCGCAGCGTGCCTGCGGCGGCAGGGGGAGGGCGGGTGTTGGCGGTGACGGCTTCCAATCTCACCCTGGGCGTAGAGAAGCTGGCCGCCAGCCGGTACTTCCGCCAGCAGGTGGTGGCTTGCTTCCGCAAGGTGGCACAGGCGCAGGGTCTTGCTGGGTCCGCAGTGCAGGCTGGCCTGGCGGCGGTGTCGCGACAATGGGCCGTGCAGGGCGAGCATGCACCGGCGTTGGAGCTGCTGGCTGCCAGCGGTATCAGCCGGTTGGTGGCGGAGCAGTTTGGCTTGCACGCCCAGTGTGTGGCGGTGGAAGCGGCGTGTGCCGGCTCGCTGGCCGCCCTGGACCTGGCGGTGAACAGCCTGCGGGCTGGCCGCTGCGATGTGGCCCTGGTCAGCGGGGTGGAGTTGCCGGTCAATATCAATGATCTTTGCCTGTGCTCTTCGCAACGGATGCTGGCGCCAGACCTGATTGCCACCTTCAGCAGCACGGCCAGTGGCTTCACGCCTGGTGATGGCGCCGGCACCCTGGTGTTGCGCCGGGCCTATGACTTGCCGGCCGGCCTCACCGCACGTGCACTGATTACCGCGCTGGCCGGCAGCACCGATGCCAAGTCGATGATTGCGCCCAATACCGAGGGGCAGGTCAAGGCCATGGAAAGGGCGCTGCTCCAGTCGCCGCACGGTACCGAGGGGATAGATTTCATTGAGACCCATGGCACGGGCACCCGGATTGGGGACCAGGTGGAGATCAGCTCACTGGCCCAGGTCTACCGCCCCCTGCCTGGGCGTATGCGCAAGTTGGGCGCGCTCAAGACCCGCTTTGGCCACTGCTTTGCCGCAGCGGGCATGGCCAGCGTGATCAAGACGGTGCTGGTCATGGAGCGGGGGCAGCTGCCCGCCAACCGTCTGCGTGGCGCCATCAATCCTGAGTTGCAGCTGGCTGAGCGCGGCTTTGACGTGCTGGCGCATACGCAGAGCTGGCCCCGCCCCGCGCAGGGACCGCGCCGCGCTGCCATCAATGCCTTTGGTACCGGCGGTATCAATTTCCATCTGTTGATGGAATCTCCCCCCATTGCTGCATCCCTTCCCGAGTGAACCATGGATTTTTCGCTTAATGCACAGCAAGCCGCCATCCAGCGCGGCATTGCCGAGATCGCCGCCGAACTGGCCGATCCCGAACTGACGCAGCGCGACCTGGCTGCGGCGTTCTCCCGACCGCTCTGGCAGGTGCTGCACCGGCACGGCTTCAGCAGCCTGTTTGTCGATACCGAGCGCGGCGGCTTGGGTTATGGCGCCGTCGATGCCGCCCTGGCCTTGGAGGCACTGGGGCAGCATTGCCAGGATACCGGCCTGGTATTTGCCCTGTCGGCCCATCTGTGCGCCTGCCTGCATCCCCTGCTCAAGTATGGCAAGCCGGCGCAGCTGGAACGGTGGCTGCCACGCGTCATGCAGGGACAGATAGGTGCCCATGCGGTGACCGAGGTGGAGGCAGGCTCGGATGTGTTCGCCATGCAGACCCAGGCGAAGAAGGAGGGGCCGGGCTATGTGATCAATGGCAGCAAGTGCTACATCACCAATGCGCCGGTGGCGGACTTCCTGCTGGTCCACGCCCGCACGGGCCCGGGCCAGAGCTATTTCGATTTCAGTACCTTTATCCTGCCGGCCGATGCACCAGGGGTCAGCATCAGCGCGGTGCCGCACGAGAAGCTGGGGCTGCGCACGGCGGCCATGGGTGATATCCGCTTTGAACATGTCTGGGTGCCCGAGGCGGACCGTATCGGGGCCGAGGGCAGTGGTGGCCCGATCTTCCAGGTATCGATGGAGTGGGAGCGTACCTGTCTGTTCGCCCTGTACCTGGGGGTGATGCAGCGGCAGTTGGATCTTTGCGTGGCTCGTAGTGAGTCGCGGCAGCAGTTCGGCCAGGCCATCTCGGCCTACCAGGCCGTCAGCCACAAGCTGGTCGATATGTCGCTGCGGCTGGAGTCGGCCCGGTTGGCCATCTACAAATCGGCCTGGTTGCTGGACCAGGGCAGGCCGGATAGCGCCTGCGCGGCCATGGCCAAGCTGCTGGTGTCGGACGCGGCCATGCAGAACGGCCTGGCGGCCGTCCAGATTCACGGCGCCCAGGGAATACTCTGCGGCGAGATAGAGCGGCAGTTGCGCAATGCCATGCCGGCTAGCGTGTTCTCCGGCACGACGGAAGTCCTCAAGAACAACCTTGCCCGCCAATTGCGGTCGGCAGTGTCAATACGCCAGGCATCCAGCCAATAAGCGCCGCTAACAAAACCTTTCGGCGTTGTTGTGCGAGCTTGCCGTACCTACGTACTGTCATCGCTCGCACGCCTAGCCAGAACCGCTGCGCTGGGTTTTGTTAACCGCTCTATATACCTAGCCAAACAAGCAAGAAGGAATGAGGAAGATGGAAAAGCTGGTCGGTCAGAGTGTGATGGGTAAGGAAGCCCTGCTGCAGGCAGCCGGCCTGCTGGTGGATTTCAGCAAGGCCGAGGGCGATATGCTCTACATGGAAGGTGGCGAAGACGGCGAGGCCGGGCTGACTCCCATACTGGACATGGTGGGGGGCTTTGGTTCCACCTTGCTGGGACATAACCACCCGGAGATACGGCAGGCGCTGGAGCAATGCGTGGCGGCCGGTCGCCCCATCCATGCCCAGGGTGCACGGCGCGGCCAATCGGTGGCCTTGCGCGAAGCCTTGGCCAACAGCCTCAAGCGGCATGGCGGGCGCGACTACCAGATCGTGGTGCTCAATACCGGCACCGAGGCGGTCGAGGCGGCCATCAAGCATGCCCAGTATGAATATGCCCGGCGCCTGCAGCGCATGGCCGACGAAGCAGCGGATAGCGTACGCATGCTGCAGATCAAGCTGGAGCGCGGCGAGCTGGAGATCAGCGAGGCGTTTCTGCTGCAGTGTGAACGGGTGCTCCAGCAGGAGCCGCTGGACGACCTGGATGCGCTGCTGACGGCCTTGGCACACCGCAATCAGCAAGCCTTCAACCGCCATGAGTTCGTGGCGGCCTTCAAGGGGGCCTTCCACGGCAAGACCCGTGGTTCATTGGCGCTGACCTGGAACCGCGATGCCCGCCTGCCCTTTATCCGTAACAATCCGGATGCCGTGTTCATTGACGATTGCGCGGCATTTGCCGACCTGCTGGCCAGCCGCCAGCAGTGTTACTACCAGTTTGCCTTTGCGCCATTACGGCTGGAAATACGCCAGTTCAACACCCTGGCGGCCCTGATCTATGAACCCATACAGGGCGAGGGCGGGATAGTGGAGGTGAGTGCCGAGCGTCGCGAACTGTTGCTGCGGATCAAGGCCGAGCACCCTGAGGTGGCCATCATTGCCGACGAAATACAGTGTGGCCTGGGCCGTTCGGGCAGCTTTCTGGAAAGCCAGGCACAGGGCCTGCCCAACGACTACCTGACCTTCTCCAAATCGCTGGGTGGCGGTTACGCCAAGATATCGGCACTGGCGATAGCCACCGACCGCTACCGCAATGAGTTCAGCATGCTGCACAGCTCGACCTTTGCCGAGGATGATCTGTCGACCACCCTGGCCAAGCGTACGCTGGAGATCATAGAACGTGATGGTCTGCCGGCACGCTGTGCGCAACTGGGCTCCGCCCTGACCGAATCCCTGCAGGCACTGCAGCGCAAGTGGCCTGGTGTGATCAAGGATGTGCGCGGCAAGGGTGCGATGCTGGGGCTGGAGTTGCAGGATCTGTCGGCCCATCCCTCGGCAGTGCTGTCCAGCCTGGCGCAGGACGGCATGCTGAGCATGATCTGCGCGGGCTACCTGCTGCATAGGCGGCAGATACGGGTGCTGCCTTCGCTGGGCAAGCGTGGTGTACTGCGGCTGGAGCCCTCGGCCTACTTCCGCCCTGAGTACATCCCACAACTGCAGGCGGGCCTGGATGATCTGTGTGCCTTGCTGGCCGGTGAGGATGTGGCGGGTTTGCTGGCCTATCTGATCGAACCCGGTGCTGCTGGGCGGCAGCCGGCCGCTGCCGGTGCCCCCTTATTGCATCCGCAGCGTGAGCCGGCAGAGGCGATGGCCATGGAAAAGGTGGGCTTTATTGCCCATTTGATCGACACCAGCAGTTTGCTGGAGTGGGACCCCTCGCTGGCCGCTTTCGACGAAGAGGAGTTGGGCCGCCTGCGGGAACAGATACAGTCCACCCTGGAGCCGCAGCGCATTGTGCGGCGGCAGGTGCGCTCGCCCTTGGGCAAGCAGGTGGAGGTCATACTCTACGGCATCCTGATGGATGCGGAGACGATAGAGGACGATATCCGCTTCAATAAATCGGACCGTATCCGCAAGCAGGTGCTGACTGCCTACGATCTGGCCCGCCAGGATGGCTGCTCCATGGTTGGCTTCGGCGGCTATACCTCCATCGTGACGGCCAACTGCAGTGAGTTCGACTACAGCTTTCCTGCCGTGACATCGGGTAATGCGCTGACGGTGGCGACCAGCCTGGCCACCTTGCGTCACAGTGCTGGTGCGCATGGTCTGCGGCTGGCCGAGGCCCATGTGGCGGTGGTGGGGGCTACCGGGAATATCGGCATGGTCCATGCCGCCCTGATCGCCCATGAGTGTGCCCGTCTGACCCTGGTGGGGCGTGCTGGTGCGGGGTCACGCCTGGCCGCAGTGGCTGATTATGTGGTGCGTGACCTGGCCGAGCAGGTGGAGGCGGCTGGTGGCGGTTTGCTCAAGCAGCGCTTTGCCCTGCATTACCAGCACGCCTTGCGCGATGGCATGGCAACCGAGGCGGCTTTGGGCGCCGCCATGAGCCATCTGATGGCGGAGGGCCTGCTGGCATACAGCGAGGAGACCCATAGCTGCCGGGCGGCCGATATCGTGGTCAGTGCCTCCAACAGCAGCAAGCCTTTCCTCGATGCCAGCCACTTCGCGGCTGACAAGCCGGTGTTGATCAGTGATATCGCCATACCGGGGGATGTCGTCCGCGATCTGTCGCAGCAGGTGCCCAGCCTGCGCCTGATACGGGGTGGCGTGGTCAGCATGCCGCACAACCCCGATTTTGACCTGCCTGGCATACAGCTTGGCCGTGGCCAGGTTTACGCCTGTGCAGGTGAGACCCTGCTGCTGGGGCTGGCAGGCATCAAGTCGGACTACAGCAAGGGGGCGGTGACCACCCGTCAGGTACGCGAAATCGAGGCGCTGGCACGCATGCACGGGTTTGAACTGAACCGTGAGAAGTTGGTGAGCGTGTTTTGAACCTGCACGACACCATGCTACTTGCTGAAAAGATCAAGCGCGCGGCCGATCTGGCCAGGCTGGCGCCGTCGTCGCACAACTGCCAACCCTGGCAGGTGTGCAGCTTCGAGCCGGACTTCTATTTCACCCACCTGGACCTGGTTGCCTGTGCACATCGCGATCTGCGACAGGTGCTGGTGCTGGGGCTGGACCGTGAACGCTGCCTGACGGCCTTGCCCTCTCTGCGGCGTGAGATGCGCATGAGTGCAGGGGCTTTTGCCACGCTTTTCTATAACTTCCTGCGCTTGCAGGGCGTGATGGTGGAGGCTCGCCTGGTGCCTGAGCATGGCGCGCCGTTGACCGAGTTGGGCGCGCTGCAACTACATCATTGCGAGCCGCTGTTGGTGCTGATGCTGGGGTCGGTGGAGCAGGCGCCGCAAGCGGAAGCGCTGGCAAGGCTGCAGCAATTGGTGGAAAGCCGGCGCACCCTGAGGACACCTTACAAGCGGCCGGTTCGTGGTGGCCCGGCACAGCCGCTGCCTACCGTGCTGCCTTACCGCCTGCAGGACGATGGCCCGCTACGCTGGACCCATTGCGACAACAGCATCGATATCGAGCGGTTGGCGCGGTTCGTGGGCCAGTATGCCGAGCGCGATTTCAGCGACAGCCGCGCTTGGCGCGAGACCTACCGCTATATCGACTTCTCGGCCCGCAGCGGGGCGATAGAGGGCGAGGGATTCAATATCCAGCAACTGACCGGCCCATTGCCTGGGTGGAAGCGCTGGGCCTATCGCGCTGCGCTGGCACCTGCCCTGCTACCCCTGACGGCAAGGTTCGGCCTGACCCGCAATATCGCCAGCCAGTTGGGCGGGCTGGTACGCAACAGTGCCGCGCTGTGCTACCTGAGCTATGCAGGCAGCCCGGCCAGGGCGGCTGAGCAACAGCTGCTGGCCGGCGAGGCCATGCTGGATTTATGGCTGGCCGCCACGGATAGGGGCATGGCACTGCATCCGGTCAGCGTGGTGCTACAGCACAGCGAGATACGTGAGCGGCTGGAATGCCTGCTGGCCGAGCCCGATGAGATCTGGTTCTTCGCTCGCCTGGGTGAGCCCGTACAGCCGCCCACCACCGAGTTCCGCTACCGCCGCGCGGTGAGTCCGCTGGCATGTTGAGCCCCGTTTTCCACCTGCGGCGCAGCCGCACCGTGCACCCATCACCATTCCGTTGGAAAGACAGTATGGCTACATATCGCACCCTTACCGTTCCCCTGACCTTGCTATTGAGCCTTGCGGCCCATGCCAGTGCGGCGGACAGCCTGCCCCTGCAGCAATGGATCAAGCAGGCGGAGACCATACTGCGCGGCGATACCTCGGCCGCCATCATGAGCATGAAGATCAAGAAGGAAGCCTATCAGCGCGAGTACGACCTGATGGTGCTGACGGACGACAGGGCAGAGTCGAGCAAGGTCCTGATCAAGATGCTGGGACCGGCACTGTGGCGCGGCAATGCCACCGTGAAGGTGGACGACAAGATCAGTTTCTACGACCCACGCAACAGCCGGGTCACGGTTATGGGCAGCTCCATGCTGGGTGACAACTGGATGGGCAGTCACTTCAGCAATGACGATCTGATGCGGGAGACGGATCTGTCACGCCACTACGATTACCAGCTGCTGCAGCAGCAGGCCGGGCAGGAGGAGGGCATAGGGGCTGTTCGCCACTACACCATCAAGCTCAGCCCCAAGCCGACCGCCCCCGTGGCCTGGGGCAAGGTGGTGTACCAGCTGTACCTGGATGGCCAGCAACGGGCCTATCCCAAGCAGCTTGATTACTTCCAGCGTGCTGAGGACGCCCAGGCTGCGCGCACGCTCAGCTATTCGGCACTGAAGGCCATGGACGGCAAGACCGTGCCCACCCGCATGACCATGCTGCTGCCGGCCAAGCGGGGTGAGTTCACCGAGATCGAGTATCGCAAGCTGAAGTTCAACGTGAAGGTGTCCGCCGAGAATTTCGGCGAACGCGCCTTGCAATAGGAGACGGTGCATGAACGCCATTGCAAGGATTGCTTTTCGCAACCTGGGCCGTAACCGCCGCCGCTCCCTGATTACCGGCGCGGGTATCGCCCTGGGGGTAGGCATGTGCATAGCCGTGCTGGGCATCATGGAGGGGCTCAGCGCGGAATTGATCAACGGCACTACCGATGGGCAATTGGGCCATATCCAGGTGCACCACCCCGACTATCTGTCGCGCCGGCAATTGCTCAAGACCGTGCAGCAGGCGCCGGTACTGAGCGAGAAGGTGGCGGCGCAGCCGGGTATCGCGGCGGTCAGTGGCCGCCTGTATGGCTGGGCCTATCTCAGCTATCGCCAGCGTGCCATCGGCGTGCAGCTGTTGGGCGTGGACCCGGTGCATGAAGGGGCGGTGACCCGCATGCCACGGCAGATCGTGGCAGGCAGCTTTCTACCGGCCGCCCCCACACCCTGGCCGGCTAGCAAGCAACTGAGTGAAGCCCAGGCGGCCCAGGACAGGGCGCTGACCGAGCAGGCCATTGCCAGTGCCTTCGACCAGATCGAGCAACTGGATGCGGCGCCCGCCGTGCCGGCACCGGCCGGGCTGGCGGCGCAGACCCAGGCCATCGTCGAGCAGATAGCCCCTACCCCCAGCAAGCCGCCCGCTGTGGTGTTGGGCAACAAGCTGGCCCGCAATCTGGGTGTGCGGCCTGGTGATCTGGTGACGGTGCTGTACGAGAACGCGCAAGGCGCCCAGCTATCGCTGCAGGTTCAGGTGGTGGGGATCAGCCGTACCGGCACCGACTTGCTGGACCGTACCCGCGCCTTGCTGCATCTGGCGGACTTGCAGCAGATGCTGGGCTTGCAGGAGCAGGTGCATGAACTGGCCATACGGGCGCAGCAGCCCCAGCAGGCGCAGGCCCTTGCAGCCAGCCTGCAGCAGGTATTGAGCGGCGGCCAGGCCTTGTCGGTGCAGGATTGGGCGGCATTGCGGCCGGATATCCTGGCCTTGATCACCTCCAACCGCATGCTGATGGGCAGTTTGGTGTTCATCGTGTTCCTGATTGCCGGCAGCGGCGTACTCAACACCATGTTGATGAGCGTGCTGGAGCGGCAGAAGGAACTGAGCATGATGAAGGCGCTGGGCTTGTCGGCACCGGGTGTGACCTGGCTGGTGCTGCTGGAAACCCTGCTGCTGACCCTGCTGGCCACGGCGGCAGGTCTGGTGCTGGGCTTGGGGCTGATTCTGTATCTGCAGCAGGTGGGCTGGGATATCCGCAGCTTTGGCGAGTTCTCGCTGTCCGGGGTGGAGGTGGCGCCGGTACTGCGGGCTGAGCTGACTGCCAGCGGCGTTGTGATTCCCTTGGTAGCCATGTGGCTGATCGCCATCCTGGCAGCGCTGCACCCGGCCATCCGGGCGGCGCGTATCTCACCGGCTCTGGGCATGAGGTCTGCATGAAACTGGAACGTAAACTTGCCATGCGCAATCTGTTGCGCAACCGTCAGCGTAGCCTGCTGACGTCCATCATGATCGTGGCCACCGTCAGCCTGATGATCCTGTTCCAGGGATTGTCGGATGGCGGTCATCGGGCCATGGTCGATATCGGCATCAAGATGGGCCTGGGTCATGTGCTGGTGTACCAGCAGGGCTATAACGATGATCCCTCGCTGGAGCACCTGCTGGTAGACGCCACCGCCACGGGGCAGCAGCTGCAGCAAAGTGTGCCCGAGCTGACCCATATGGTGCGGCGCCTGCACCTGAATGGCCTGATACAGGCGGGCGCCAATGGCGTGCCCATCACGCTGTCTGGGGTGGACCCCGGCCTGGAAGTGCAGGTGTCGCGCATCGCCGACCGCAAATCGATGATGGCTGGCCAGACTCTGGCCGAGCTGCCGCGCGAGCGCTCAGGTCATGGCTTGCCCGGCATCGTGATAGGCGAGCAGTTGGCGCGCAATCTGGAGGTGGGACTGGGTGACCGCGTCACTGTCAGCGTCAAACCCAAGGGTAGTTCCGATCTGTCACGCGAGGCCTTCCTGGTCACCGGTATCTTCAAGACAGGTATGCAGGAGTTGGATGCTTTCTGGGCAGAGCTGGACATTGCCGATGCACAGCGGCTGGCCAGACTGGGCCAGGAAGTGAGCGTGCTGGCGTTGTATCTCGATGATGTGGAGAAGGTGGGGCCGGTGGCGGCCAGGCTGGCCAGCCAGTTGCCGGCTGACAAGTACGAGGTATTGCGCTGGGATCAGGTTGCGCCCGAGCTGCACTCGGCGGTGATGCTGGATGCGGCGGGCATGTATCTGCTGATGGTCATCGTCTTTGTGGTGGTGGCCGCTGCCATCCTCAACACCATCCTGATCTCGGTGATGAAGCGTACCCGCGAGTTCGGGGTGATGCTGGCACTGGGGGCCAGCCCCGCCCTGGTGGTGCGGGTGGTGTTCTGGGAGGCCTTGTTCCTGGCCTTGTTCTGTATCGCCCTGGGCGGCGCCCTGGGTTATGCCGGCCACCATCACTTTGCTACCGAGGGGCTGAATTTCCGCGAGGTGTTCGGGACCACGCTGGAGGCGGGGGGCGTGCTGCTGCCCGATCGTTTCTTCTCCTTCATCTACCCCGGCAAGCTGGCCTTCTGCCTGTTGTTCGTGCTGTTGCTGACCTTGCTGGTCACCATCTATCCGGCCATCCGGGCCAGCCGGCTGGCGCCGGTGGAGGCGACACGGCATGGCTAGGCCCAGGGCAGACAAGGCAGTAGTGCCGGATGCGCCAGGCCGCGCATCCTCAACGAAAAAGGCGACCACTATGGCGAACACAAGCGTGATCAGGCTCGAACAGGTAGGCAAGGTATTCGAGCAGAAGAAACAGCGTTTTCAGGCGCTGAAGCAGATAGACCTGACGGTGGAGTCCAGCGAGTTTGTGGTGATTGCTGGCCCGTCGGGTTCAGGCAAGACCACCTTGCTGAACCTGATAGGACTGCTGGATCAGCCCAGTTCCGGCAAGCTGTTTTTCAACGGCCGCGATCTGTCGCAGTGCTCCAGCACCGAGCTGGCACAACTGCGCCGCGACCAGATTGGCTTTGTGTTCCAGGCCTACAACCTGATGCCGGTGCTGACTGCGCTGGAGAACACCGAGATGGTGATGGAGTTTCGCGGCATGGCGGCCGACAAGCGCCGCGCTGCAGCCCGCAAGACACTGACGGCGCTGGGACTGGGGGAGCTGATGGATCGCTATCCCGACCAGTTGAGCGGTGGTCAGCAGCAACGCGTGGCTGTGGCACGCGCGGTGGCGGGCGAACCCATGCTGGTGATCGCCGACGAACCGACAGCCAACCTGGATTCACGCACCGCCGAGAGTCTGATGGACCTGATGTCGCAGCTGAATCGCGAGCATGGCATCACCTTTATCTTCAGCTCGCATGACCCACGGGTGATCTCGCGGGCCAAGCGGGTGATTTCACTGTGCGACGGCAGCATCGTCGCACCGGTGTCGCTGGCCGTTGAATTCAGCCATGCCGTTTGAGGTGGTGCTTAGGTGGCATGGCCTGGGGGTGGGTCTGGCCTTGCTGCTGGCGGGCCAGGTTGCCGCGCAGGCGGACGATGCCCTGTTTGACGATGAGCTCGGTGGCCGTGAAGCACGCCTGGGGGGCGTCTTGAAGCTGGGTAGCACATTGGTGGATGAGCCGGAACGTGAGCCTGCCTACCTCAGCAGCGGCTTTGCCCGGCTGGAGTATGAGCAGCCCCTGGGGCAGTCCGGCAAGCTGATTGCCCATGGTCAGCTGGACCTGCTGGCTGCGTCGGACCGGCGCCTGCACCAGGCCATGCGTGACCAGCCTGGGCCGGTGGACCGGTCTTTGACCCTGCACAAGCGGCTGGAGCACGGCAGGCAGCACCAATGGCAAGCCTCGCTGGACTGGCTTTACTACCAGCACGACTGGGAAGGCGGGCGGCTGACGCTGGGGCGCCAGCCGGTGAGCTTGACCCAAGGGCGTATCTGGTCGCCAGCCGATCTGCTGGCGCCGTTTGCCCCCAGTGATCTGGAGCGCCTGTACAAGCCCGGTGTGGATGGGGTACGGCTGGCCTGGTCCGCCACGGCCGATCTGAACCTGACCAGCATGGTGACCAGTGCCAAGGTGCAGGGCGAGGGTAGCCATGCCAACTTTCTGCAGCAGGCCGACTGGGCAGACGAGCGGGGCAAGACCACCTTGCTGCTGAGCTATCGCGATGGCCAGCGCAGCGTGGCGCTGAGTCGTCAGCATAACAATCTGCTGGCCGGCGCTGATGTTTATGGCGAGCTGGCCGCCAGCCGGCTGGATGCACGTAGCGCGCAGCTCTGGCGGGATCGCACGGCGGTGCGGGCGGTGGTGGGGCTCAATCGCAAGGTGGCAGAGAACACCTTGCTGACGGTGGAGTACTTCTATCAATCGCTGGGGGTGACCGAGCCCGCCGACTATGCGGCATTTGAGCTGCGGGCAGCCCAGACCGACCTGCCAGCCATGGGGCTGGGTCGCCACAAGCTGGGCGTGGCCTTGAGCCGCCAGGCTTCGACCCTGTTGAGCCTGGAAGGGCAGTGGCAGGCCAATCTGAATGATGGCAGCAGCGCGGTATCGGGACTGCTCAAGTATTCCTTGCAGAAGGATCTGGAGTTGCGCGCCGCCTTCAGCCTGGCCGTGGGCGGCAAGCGCGATAGCGAATACCGGCGTCTGGGCAACGCCTGGCAACTGGGACTGTTTTATTACTGGTAGGACTGATGGAAACGTCGGGCCGGCGGCCAAGCCGGCCCTGGGGATGGACAACAACAGGAGGCGCCATGCGGCTGAACACACTAAAAAAACTGGTGTTCGACAAGAACATCTTCGGCTTTCTGGGACTGAGCGGCAATATCAACCAGCTCTACAAGACCAGTTTTGCCACGGCTGCCAGCTCGTGCGGCCTGCTTGATTACCTGCACGCCAGGCCACGCACGCTGGCCGACATCCAGTTGAAGCTGGCAACCGACCATACCCAGCAGGCAGGCCTGGAGGCCTGGTTGGGCTGTGGCGTGCGGTTTGGCGAACTGCGGCTGAAGGACGGTCACTACACCCTCAAGGGCAAGTTGTCGCGATCGCTGGCGCAGCCACGCAATGAGATTGCCGCCGCGACGCTGGAGGAGGTGGTGCGTTACCACTACGACGCCCTGCTGAACGCACCCAGCCGACTGCGCAGTGGCCACAAGTACAGCCTGGCGGACCAGGACGGGGAGTTGATCGCCCGCTCCTCGCGCATACTCGAACCCTTTGTGGAAGAGGCCATCGAGTGGGCCTTGCGCGATGGCAAGGTACAAAGGGTGCTGGAGGTGGGCTGCGGCTCGGGCTACTACCTCAAGTACCTGAAGCAACTGGCCCCTAAGCTGCAGATAGATGCCATCGATTACCAGCAGGAGGTTGTGGCGTCGGCCAAGGACAATCTGCGCCTTTGGGGCTTGGAGGACCAGATCGAGGTGAGCTGTTGCGACGTCATGGATTATTCGGCGGCGGGCGCTTACGACCTGATTACCCTGCATAACAACATCTATTACTTTCCGCTGGCCTCGCGGATGGCCCTGCTGCGCCACCTGCATGGGCTGCTGGCGCCCGGTGGGCAGCTGTTGCTGACCACCAGCTGCCGTGGTGGCAGCCCGGCCATTGCAGCGCTGAACCTTTGGTGGTCGCTGTCGGATGTGAGCGGCGCCCTGCCGCACAAGGACGAGCTGGTCGGCATGCTGAACCAGGCGGGCTTCAGCCGGGTGGAGGCCAGGCAGATGCTGCCCGGTGAGAGCTACTACGGATTTCTGGCCAAGGCTGACAACACCATTCAATAAGGCAGGGGCGGGCGCACGCAGGTGCACCGTACCCAGGAGCAGGAGGCGCTATGAAGCAACTGGAATCTGTAGTGGGGCAGGAGGTCACCCAGGGCTGGGTGTGCAATTTCGACCAGGGCGCTGCGCTCTCGGTGCAGCAGATAGGGGGCAAGGGGTACAACCTGATACGGCTGCGGCAGTTCGGCTTTACCGTACCAGAGGGGTTTTGCATCAGCACCGATGCATACCAGTACTTCATCAAGGAAACAGGGCTGGGGCAGGATATCTATCAGTTGCTGCAACTGGGGGATGAAACGGTCTACAGCGAGATTGCCGAGCTGATCTGCAAGACCGCCATGCCGACGCCGCTGGCCGAGGCGATATTGACGGCGTACCGGCAACTGGGGGCGGCGCTGGTGGCAGTGCGGTCGTCCGGTGTGGACGAGGATGCCGCCGAGTACTCCTTTGCTGGCCAGCACGATACCTTCCTGAATATTGCTGAAGCGCAGCGGGTACTCGATAGCGTGCGCGCCTGCTGGGCCTCGATGTGGAACGCCAGTGCTATGGCCTATCGCGCCAGGCAGGCGGCGCCGGGCATGCCCCAGGCCATCGGGGTAGTGGTGCAGGCCATGATCAATGGCGAGGCGTCGGGGGTGGCATTCAGCGAGAACCCGCTGCAGGGCCAGGCCGATCAGTTGTTGATCGAGGCCTGCGTGGGCCTGGGCGAGGGCCTGGTTTCGGGGCGGGTGGTATCGGACAGCTATGTGCTGGGCAAGTCGCCCCTGCAACTGGCCAGCAGCCAGATCAACTACAAGCCGACGGCGTTGCAGCGGGGTGAGGATGGCAGCACGGTGGAACGCGAGCTCGATGCTGCGCTGGCCGTGCGCCCGGCTTTGAGCGAGGCGCAGGCGCTGGAATTGGGGCGCTTGGTGGTGCTGGTGGAACGTAGCTATGGCAAGCCCCAGGACATTGAATGGACCTGCCGGGCCGGCCAGTTCTTCCTGCTGCAGAGCCGCCCCATCACCACCACGGCGGTGACGCTCGATAGCGGTTCGCCCCATGTGGGTGAGCCGGATGAAGCCATCGCCAAGCGCATCCTGTGGTCGCGCATGGACATAGGCGAGATATTCACCGGCCGCCTGACGCCGCTGGGGGTCTCCTTTGCCAAGTACTACCAGTACCGGGTACACCGCGATTGCGGCGTCGGCCTCGGCTTGCTGGACCTGGGCAAGGAGGATGAATACATGGGCTATTACAAGGGCCATGTGTACCTCAATGTTGCCTATACCGCCTACCTGCTGGCGCAGACCCCGGCGGGCAAGGATCAATCGGTGTTCATCAAGCGCTTTGCCAGTGCCGAG
The DNA here is from genome assembly GCF_036961565.1 of Chitinimonas sp. JJ19. Taxonomy (NCBI): domain Bacteria; kingdom Pseudomonadati; phylum Pseudomonadota; class Betaproteobacteria; order Neisseriales; family Chitinibacteraceae; genus Chitinimonas; species Chitinimonas sp. JJ19. The sequence continues at coordinate 405,376 of NZ_JBAMDD010000002.1, read as the reverse complement.
GTCGATGTAGAGCGCTACCAGAATCCCTATGGTGCGGTACATCAGCATGACCGTTACACCCCAGGCAGGACCAATCGCTACTGGCTGCGCAAGACTGCGCAGGAGCTTCTGGGCGCCAAGGCACGCGCCAAGCATATGGTGGCATCGCGCTACCAGGAGTTCGACCGGGCCATGGCCATGGATCTGGGGCGGCTCAGCCTGTTTGAGCTGCGCGAGGAAATGACCCATTGCCTGGATTACTTCAAGGCCATGCATGTGGGCTATATGCCGTTCTACATCAATGCCTTCGGTCTGTATGGCGTGCTGGAGGAGCTGTGCCACGCCTGGCTGCCGCAGGATGGCAAGCATCTGCAGAATCGGCTCAAGGGCGATATGTCCAATCTGCGCACGGTGGAATCGGCACGCGATATCTGGCGTCTGTGCAAGGCGCTGGATGCGTATCCCGAGGTCAAGGCGCTGTTCCTGCAGGCCGATGTGGCGGCCATCGAAGCGGCATTGCCGACGTCCAGCCAGGGCCGTGAGTTTCTCAAGCGAGAGATGACACCGTTCATGCGCGCCAACGGGGTGCGCGGGCGTGAGGAGATGGAGCTGACCTATCCGCGCTGGATTGACGACCCGGGCTATGTGCTGCAGATGATCAAGACCTATCTGGAGCAGGGCTATGAGGTGGAAAACAAGCTGCAGGCATCCAGCCAGGTACGCAGTGTGGACACCGACAAGCTGCTGGACAGCCTGCCCTGGTTCAAGCGCGCGGTCATGAAGCGGGTGATACGCATGTACAGCGCCTGTAGCCGCATGCGCGAAGAAACCCGCATGAGCATGATTACCTCGATCTGGCTGTTGCGGCGCATTGTGTATGAACTGGGGAGGCGGCTGACTGAGCGGGGCTTGCTCAAGCATATCGACGAAGTGGCCTATCTGGACTTTGGTGACCTGCTGACCCATGTGAACGACTACGAGGCGGCGGAGACCCTGTTCAGCCGCGCCAAGATAGAACAGGCGCGGCGCCAGCACAGCAGTTATCTGGAGCAGCCCGAACCGCCGCTGACCTTTATCGGCAGCGCCCACAATGCCGTACCGGTCAAGCTGCCGGAGGCGGGCGAGCATCTGCAAGGCCTGGGTACGTCCAACGGACGGATATCGGGGCGGGCCAGGGTCATTACCGACCTGCGGCGGGAGGCGGGGCTGCTGCAGAAGGGCGAGATCATCGTGGCACGGTTCACCGATGCCTCCTGGACACCATTGTTCGCCTTGGCCAAGGGGGTAGTGACCGACATCGGTTCCATGCTGTCGCACAGTTCCATCGTGGCACGCGAGTTCGGTATCCCGTCGGTAGTCAATACCAAGCTGGCGACCGAGCTGATCAAGACCGGTGACTGGATCACCCTAGATGGCGACAGTGGGGTCGTCATCATTGAAAACGACAAAGAGGAGAACACACCATGCTGACCATCATCGACAAGATCAAGCTGAAAGACCCGGCCTACGAGGACGACTTCGTCAAATGGGTGCGGGAGGTGGATTACCTGACCTGCCATGAGTTGCCCAGCGTGCAGTCGTTTTGCGTGCACAAGGTCATGCGTGGTGCGGATTGCGATTTTGTCGAGACCATTACCGTCAGCTCCTGGAAAGCGTTTGAGCAGGATATGCGCAGCCCGCAGTTTGCGGGCCTGGTGGCACGGTTCAGCCAGATGGCCGATGTGAGCGAGCAACTGGTGTGCGATCCAATAGCGCCCGGCTACCGGAAGTAAGCCTGAGCCGGCACGGCGACCCGGCAGCGGCTGGCGTGGTTTGCGCCAGCCTGCCGTTGGCGCCGCTACGCGAGGCCTGGCAGGCCGATGGCAGGCTGGCGGCCGGCCTGCCCAGCTGGCTTTGTGCCGATGAGATGGGCTTGCTGGCGCAGTTTCCGGTGCAGAAGCGGCAACTGGAGTGGCTGGCAGGTCGCCTGGCGGCGAAACAGGCCTTGAACCACTACCGTAACTGGCTGGACGCGGCAGAGCCGCACCCGGTGGACATGGCCATACGGCGGCAGCCGGATGGGCGGCCCTTTGTGGATGAGCGCACCTATCTCTCCATCAGCCATAGCCGCTGTCAGGCGGTGGCGGCGGTGGCCAACTGTCCGGTCGGTATCGATGTGGAATCCTTTGACGCCTTGCAGGCGGGCAGCCTTGCCGACCTGCTGGCCGAACAGGAGGTGGCGGCGGTGGCAACCGGGCAGGGCTGTGATCGCAGCCAGGCCCGCACCTTGATCTGGTGCCTGAAGGAGGCCTTGTTCAAGGCCTGTGGCCAACGGGCCTTTGTGCCGTTTGCCAGGGCCATACAGATACTGGGCTGGCCGCAGGGACAGGCGCCGCACTGGCGGACGGATAGCCATGCCGCTGGCACAGCCTGGGCCGAAGAGGCCGCGCCGGCCTGCGGCCATTGGCGGGTAGAAACAGCATGGACCGAAACCAGTGCCCAGGTACTGGTGTATCGGCAAGAGTGGCCTGGTGCCGACCCCATAAAACGAGCGGAGGAATGAGGGAATGAGTTTGAACCGGATCAGTGAGAGCGAGCAGCTGGAAGCCCTGCTGGGTGACCCCTACGCACCGGAGGGGCGTCTGGCCTATGCGCTGAGCCATGAATACGATGAAGCGGAGCGGTTTCCCGAGGCCCATATCGACACCCTGCGGGAATTGGGCTGCTTTGCACATTTTGTGCCTGAGCGCCTGGGTGGCAAGCTGGCCGAGTTTGAGCAGCTGGCGCTGATATGCCGGGTGATTGCCCGGCGCGACCTGACCACGGCCATCGCCTTTGGTCAGACCTTGCTGGGTGCCTTGCCGGTATGGCTGGCCGGCAATGCCCAGCAGCAGGCCAGCCTGCAGCAACAGATGGAGGAAGGTGGGCTGGGTTGCCTGGCGCTGACCGAGAAGGCCCATGGCAGCGATATTTTTGCGACCGAGGTCCAGGCACGGCAGGTGGGCGAGCAGTTGTACCTAAATGGCAGCAAATGGCTGATCAACAATGGCAGCCGGGGGCAGTCGGCCACGGTGCTGGCCAAGCGCAGCCAGCCCAGCGGGACGTCGGAACTGTGCCTGCTATACCTGCAAAAAGCGCAGATGGACAAGCGGCAATGGCAGCCGCTGGCCAAGATACGGACCCACGGCATACGCGGCGCCGACATCAGCGGGCTGGAGTTCACCGAATGCAAGGTAGCAGCAGACAGCCTGCTGAGCGGCGGCGAGCCGGCGCTGTTTACGGTGATCAAAGGGCTGCAGATATCGCGCATACTGTGTGCCGGATTCTCGCTCGGTGCTTTGGATACGCTGTTCCGCCTTACCTTGGGTTTCAGCCGAGAAAGGGTGCTGTATGCCCGCACCGTGCTGGAGATTCCTGCCGTGCGGGCCAACCTGGCACAGTGCTATAGCCGTACCTTGATGGCCGACCTGCTGACCCAGGTGGGTAGCCGCGCCATCAGCCATCTGCCAAGCCAGCTCAGCCTTTATTCCGCCATCGTCAAATACCAGGTGCCGACCGAGGCTGAGCAGCTGTGCCAGCAACTGAGCGTCACCCTGGGTGCTCGCCACTATCTGCGCGATGCCTACCAGTTCGGCATGTTCCAGAAGTTCATGCGTGACAACCAGGTGGTGAGCCTGTTTGACGGCAGCACCCAGATCAACCTGGGCCTGATCGCCAGCCAGCTGAATGCCCTGAGTGCGGGCCTGCTGGCGCGGCAGGCAGCACCGGCCGGCATGTCGCATCTGCAGCAGGTGATACCTTTGTTCCGGGTGCAGGAACGTTGTGCCGGGTTCCCCGAGCAGTCGCAACTGGCGCTCAACAACGGTGGCCAGGATGCCATCATGGCGGCGTTTCTGGAGCTGCTGGCCGAGCCTGCGCGCCTGCGCTGCTGTGCCGAGACCTTGCCCTTGGTGACGAAGCTGCATGCCGGCCTGTTGCAGTTGTTGCGCGAGGTACAGGCGCTGGCCCAGCCACCGGCCACACCCATCAACTCGGCCTGCTATATGGATCTGGCCAAGCGTTATGTGCAGTATTTTGCCGGCGCCTGCGCAGTATTGGCCTGGCATTGCAATGACGAGACCCAGGCCCAGGAGTTTGCGGGCTTTGCCTTGCTGCAGGAGTATCTGCGCTACCTGCTGGATGTACCGGTGAGCCCGGCTTGTGCCACCCGCCATGGCGAGATTGTGGAGATGGCTGTCGCCAAGGTGGATCAGCGCCAGCTGCTGTCACTGAATCGGGTGCAAATCAGTTAGCGTCCTTTTAAGGACTGGGAGCAGGGAGGGTAGGGAACTATCGCGCAGGCAGGCTGGACTGACACTTTAAACAGAACAGCCAGCCGGAGGATATACATGCGACAGATCGCCATTCCATCCCTGTTTCGAGAAGTACTGGGTGAGTCTCAGAGTGTGGTGGAGGTTGCAGCCATACTGCTGGTGAGCCTGGGGCTTACCGGCCTGTTGTGCTTGCTGCATGCCGATGCGGTATTTGCGGTGGCGCCCTGGCGCAGCGCGCTGGCCATCTTGCTGGTGCTCGATATCATCGCTGGCTGCATCGCCAACTTCAGTTATTCCACCAACCATTACTACGCCAACAACAGCAAGGCCAGGCTGGTCTTTATCGCCATCCATGTCCACCTGCTGGCAGTGGCCTGGTTGCTAGGTTTGGCTTGGCAGCATGCGCTGGTGGTATGGGGCTATACCATGGGTGCAGCCCTGGTGGTGAATGCCCTGTACGGCAACCGCATGCAGCGTTTTACCGCCGGAGTCCTGCTGGTGCTAGGGGTGGCACTGGTGTTGCTGGCACCTGCTGCACCGCCGTTCTTTATGGTGGTGTCGCTGTTGTTCATGATCAAGGTCATGTTCAGCTTCGCAGTTGACCACTACGGCAGCCCGGTGGAGGGCTGAGCATGGATACCACCCTGGGTACCTGCCGGGACTTGCAGTGGCGCGATAAAGCTGCGTTCGTGGCGCTGATGAACCAGGCTTTCACGCCCGACCCACTGTTCCAGCGCCTGTTTGTGGTGGGCCAGACCGAGGCTGAGGCGAGCCGTCGCAGCCGGGCTTTTCTGGCTTTTCTGTTTGACCAAGCCTATCTGTTGGGTCACCGCTTGCGTGGGCTGTTTGACGGTGATCGATTGCTGGCCTGCTATCTGCTGGAGGCACCCGGCAGGCATTGGCTCAGGCGGCTGCTTGGTGGCGCTTGCCTGCTGTTCAAGTCGCTGGGCCTACCCTGGCAGGTATCGTTTGCTGCCTTCGGCCTGATGAATGCCTATATGCGGGCCACCCGCCGGGCTGCGCCTGCTGTCCCGCACTATTACCTGCGCATGATAGGCGTGCACGGCAGCGTGCGGGGCACCGGGCTGGGGGGCTATCTGCTGCGCGAAATCATTGCCCAGGCAGAGGCGGATGAGCGGGTACAGGGCCTGGCCTTGGACACCGAAAACCCAGGCAACCTGCCGCTCTACTATCGCTACGATTTTCTGCTGGGCGCGGTGCAGGACCTGCGCGGCCTGCCACTCTACTGCCTGTTTCGCCCCAATCGGCAGCTTGGGACGCCCAGTACCCAGATCCAATAACTAATTCAAACAGATGAATCGCCGAGCGCCTGCTCAAGGCCTCAGGCAAATGACGCTGGCGTTCAGAGCCCCACGCCTCGTGCCATCAAGCTGGCCAGTATGGGCAGGGCCAGTAGCAGCAGCAATTGCACCCGTATCAGCATGATGACCCGTTTGTATTCGGCCGGTATCAGCAGGCCAGCGCTTTTGGCGGCGCGGCTCCAGGCGATAAAGCGCAAGGTGGGGTAGATGGAGAGCAGGCCCAGCAGTACGAAGATGGTGATCTTGAGGTGGAACACCGGATTCTGCAGATAGAGTGCCGTGCCTTTCTCGCTATACATGCGGGCAATGCCGGTGGCGATCTGGGTGATGGCGGTGAGGCCGTAGATGGCGTCGATGCGGGCCAGCTTGCGGGCCAGGGCCGCGTCCAGCTCGGGTTTGAGCAGCAGGTGCTCGGCCAGCAGGCAGGCCATCAGTACCATGGCGCCCAGGTAGTGCAGGCTGGCCAGCAGGGCATTGCTCATCATGCACGTTTCTCCAGCAGATCCAGGGCCAGGCCCAGGCTTGCGCGGTAGTGTTCCTCAGCGGTCTCGCGCTCGTCCAACTGCTCCAGCAACTGGCCCAGCTCGGCATGGGCCACCGGAGTGGCGGCGACGGCCACACTAGCTTCCAGATAGTTGCGTGCCTTGCCCCATAGTGCGGCATCGCGGCACATGCGGCCCAGGGCCAGCAGCAACTGGTGGTCATTGGGGTGATGGCGCAACCAGTCCTCGGCGCGCGCCAGGCGTTTCACCGCATCGCCCTTGACCCCCAGGCGACCCAGTTCGCCATAGGTTTCCAGCGGGGCCACATCCCAGTTGGCTTCCAGTGCATCGACCAGGATGGACTCGGCCCGCTCGCCCACGCCCACCCGGATGAACTGCCTGGCGGCGGCGGCGGCCAGCTTGGGCAGCAGCTTTTCGTCCTTGCGCAAGCCATGCCACCAGCGTTCCAGTTCGCTGGCATCCATTGGGTCTAGCTTGAGCTGGTTCAGGCGGGCCTGATTGCGTATGCGGGCGGCGTGGCTGGGGTCCAGCGCGTCGCTTTTCTCCAGCATGTCGGTCAGCTCTATCACCCGGGCTGGATGGTTGTCCTGCTGCCGTATCTTCAGCTCCAGCTTGAGGGCAGCGGTCAGCTTGGGCGATTGGGCGTAGACGCGCTGCAGGGCCACCAGGGCTTCGCGGTTGCGATATTGCTCGTACATCATCTCGGCTTCGAGCATGTCCAGCGCCAGCGAGCGGCCACCGCAGGCGACGCGGGCTTGTTCGATAAATTGGTCGCGCGCTTCGAAATCGCGGCCAAAGTGGGCGGCGCGGGCGGCGATCAAGGTATCGATCAACTGCATCTCACGTTCGTCCTCGGCCTCACGCGCCACTTTGATGGCCCTGACCGACTTGTGGTAACGACCTTCTATCAGGGCGGTGATAGCTTCGCGGCGATAGCGACGGGCGTCGTTGACACGTTTGGCGGCCTTGTAGCGGCGTACGTTGCGTGGCATGGCCAGCAGCCAGTCCACCAGCTTGACCAGGCCGTAGCCGCCCAGCACCAGCAGGGCGAACAGCAGTACAAAGGCGTTGAGCGATAGCTCCATGCGCCACGGTGGGAAGAACAGCAGGGCGTAGCCGGTATTGAGGCGGGCAAACATGGCCAGCCCCACGGCCAGCCCGAACAGGGCGATCAGCCAGAACAGGATTCTCACTTGCCTTCCTCCCGGCTGACCTTGCGACGGGCATCCCGCGCGGCATTGAGACTATCTGACAGGCTGGGCAGCATCTGGGCCGGCTGTGCCGCTTGCAGCTCGCGCAGGGTGGCAAGGGTGGCGACAACCGGCTTGGAGCGGGTGTCGAAGTGCTTGCGCAGCGTGCCGTCTGCCGCCTGGAGATCACGGCGGAAGGTGATCTCATCACGCTGCAGCAGGGCTAGACGGGCGTTGAGCAAGCGCAGCTTGATCTGCTCACGCAGGTAGACTGCCTGTTCGGGGGCCAGCAGCACCGGGTCGGGTTGGTCTATACGGCGGATTTCCACCAGCGCGCCCAGTGCCCGGCTCAGGTCGCCGAGCAGGCCCTTGCGCTTGTCGGCCTCTGGCTGCACCTGATCCTCGGTGGATTTGGCGTCCACGGCCAGTGGCAGTTTATCGATGCCGCCGGCCAGGCTGTCCAGCCGGGCCGACAGGCCGACATAGTCTATCCAGGGCATGCGCTTGAGGGCGTCCAGATCGCGCGCCAGGGCGCGGCGCAGGGGCAGCAGGCGGGGCTGGTCATGGCCTGCCAGCCGCTCGTCCAGGCGATAGAGGGCGGCCAGGGCGGCGCCCACATTGCCGGTGAGCTGCAATTGCTGGCTGGCCAGCGATAGCGTCAGCTCGGCATCGGCCAGCAGGGTTTCTTCCTGGTCGCCCATGATGGCGCCGTACAGCGCCTGCTGGTCATCCTGGCGTGCCTGCAGCTCGCCGATGCGGTGGTCTATGGTGGCCAGCCTGGCATCGAGCTGGGACATACGGCCGCCATCGCGGCGCTCGCCGGCCGAGAGCAGGCCCAGGCGGCCTTCCAGCTGGCTCAGTTGCCTGTCCATTTCGGCCTGCATGTCCTGCCGCTGCAGGTGTTGCCAGGCCAGCGATACGCCGATGGCAATGGCGGCACCGCCCAGCGCCCAGCGCCATTGGCCGGTGCTGCGCGGGCGTACTGCCTTGCGCGGCGGCTCCATGGCTGGCAATGGGGGAGGCGTTGGCGTGGCGGCGACATGGCTGCCGGCAAAGCATTCGCTCAGCGAGGCCACGATGCCGGTATCGCCGGCAGCGGTGGTAAATACGCTGGACACACCATTGCGCCTGGCCGCCTCGGCAATGGCCGGGTGACTGGCAAAGAACAGGGTGCTGCGCAGCAGGTCGGTCAGGGGCTCGTCGCACAGGCTGAAGAGGTTCTGCACGGCCTCGCTGCTGGTGACGATGACACCATCGCAGCCACCGGCCAGCAAGGTGGCCAGTTCTTCCCGCGCCATGGTGGGGGGCAGGCGGCGATAGGCCTCGACGATATCGACCTTGGCGCCACGGGCGGCCAGGGTCTCGGCCAGCAGCTCGCGCCCGCCATTGCCACGGAACAACACGACGCGGCGGCCCTCCATGCGCTGCATGGCTGGGTGCTCCAGCAAGCCTTCGCTGTCAAAGCGGCTGTCGGGTGAGATGACATCCAGTATGCCCAGCTCGTGGGCACGCTCGCGCGATGCCGGGCCGATGACGGCGGCGGGCAGTTCGGTAGGCCAGCGTTGTACGCGGGCGCCGACCTGATCCAGCGCGGTCGGGCTGATGAACACCGCCAGGTCGTAGTCGTCCAGCCGCATCAGGGCGGCATCGAGCGCGGCGGGTTCGGCTGCCTCGCCAATGGCGATCATGGGCGCTAGCAGGGGTTCGGCACCGGCCTCAAGCAACAGCGCGGTCAAACGATCGGATTGGTTTTCCGGGCGGGTAACGAGAAAGCGGCGGCGGGCAAGAGGACGGGTCATGGCGTTCAGCTTCTTGGTATCAGCAGGGCACGGGCGCCCTCGGTCAACATCAGGTCGGCCACCTGCCGTCCCAGGCCCTGGGCGGCGGCACGGCTGCCATTGGATTCAGCACGGAGGATCTCGCTGCCATCGGGTCTAGCCACGAAGCCCCGCATGCGCAGGAAGTGCTCATCCACGATCTCGGCATAGCCACCCAGCGGGGTTTCGCAGGAACCATCCAGCCGCAGGCTCATGGCCCGCTCGGCGGTGACGCAGTCGGCGGTTTCGGCATGGTTGAGCGGCGCCAGCAGGGCCTGCAGGTCAGTGCGATCTGCGCATATCTCGATGCCCAGGGCGCCCTGGCCGGGTGCGGGCAGGCTCTCGTCGGTGCTCAAGAGGGCACGGATACGGTCGCCCAAACCCAGGCGCTTGAGCCCGGCGGCGGCCAGGATGATGGCGTCGTAGTCGCCCGCATCGAGCTTGCCCAGGCGGGTCTGCACATTGCCGCGCAGCGGCTTGACCAGCAGCTCGGGGTAGCGTGCCCGTATCTGTGCCTCGCGCCGCAGGCTGGAGGTGCCGACCACGGCGCCGGCGGGCAGGGCGGCCAGACTGTCGTAGCGCGTGGAGACAAAGGCATCGCGCGGGTCTTCCCGCTCGGTGATGGCGGCGATGGCAAATCCATCGGGCAGGCGCATGGGCACGTCCTTCATGGAGTGCACGGCAATATCGGCGCGGCCTTCCTGCAAGGCGGTTTCCAGTTCCTTCACGAACAGGCCCTTGCCACCTATCTTGTTCAGCGTCACATCCAGTATGCGGTCGCCCTGAGTGGTCATACCCAGCAATTCAACCGTCAGTCCGGGGTAGAGGGCTTCCAGCCGGGCGGCAATGTGGCGAGCCTGCCACAGGGCGAGGGCGGATTCACGGGTGGCAATGACTAGGCGATCGGGGACAGACACAGCGTAAAGTCTCGCAGGGATTTGATTTGCGGGAATTCTAGCACGCGCGCCGCCGCAGGCTTGGCAGGACGGCGTTGTGGTTTTTCCGCATAGCTGGCGATGGGGTGGCCGGGCTGTGCTATCGACCCATCCCCCCCACCTGCTGCGCCAGATAGGTGGCGTAGTTGTCGGTCATGCCGCCGATGAAATCCAGCACCCGCATATAGCTCTCGTACAAGGGCCATTCCTTGTTCGGCGCGTTGTATTCCATCAGATCCAGGATGCGCTTGTTGCGGAAGCTCAGCTTGTCCGGCTCGGTGCGCAATTGGTAGGCGGCGCCGCAGAAGGCTTCCAGCAGGATATCGAGGCAGGTGAAGCTGCCGACTTCGATCTCGACCTTGCGGCGGTTGTTGAAGATGCGGTCGCGCGCCAGTTGCTTGGCATCACGGATGCCGTGGCGGACAAAGTCGGGGCAGGCTGCGATCAGGTCGCCCTCGTATGCGCCCCGCAGCATGGATTCGTGGTGGCGCAGAAAGGCGGCGGTGACTTCGCGCACGCAGCGGTCTACCGCCTTGGAGCGCAGCAGCGACATCTTGCGCCGCACTGATGGCGCACCGGCCACTTCCAGCGCCAGCAGGTCGTCATCGATGCCGGCCAGTCGTATCAGCATGGGGGCGATGGTCTCGAACGGCAGCATGCCTATCTCCACCCCGTCTTCCAGATCCAGAATGGCGTAGCAGATGTCGTCGGCGGCTTCCATCAGGTAGCTGAGCGGATGGCGGCAATATACCCCCGAGCCCTTGGTGATCAGCCCCAGTTCGCTGGCAACTTCGTCCAGCAGGGCCTTTTCGGCTTGGTAGCAGCTGAATTTTTCCTTGAAGCCGGCGTGTTCGCTGGTCCAGGGGTATTTGAGGGTGGCGCCCAGCGTGGCGTAGGTCAGCCGCATGCCGCCGTCGAAGCGGTGGTTCTCCAGCTGGGTTACCACCCGGAAGCCTTGCGCGTTGCCCTCGAAGGTCTGCACATCGCGACGTTCGTCAGCGCTCAGATTCTGCAGCATATAGGCGTTGGATGACTGTCGGAACCAGTCACGTATGGCGTATTCACCCGCATGGCCAAACGGCGGGTTGCCGATGTCGTGGGCCAGGCAGGCCGCCTGCACGATGGCGCCCAGGTCGTAGGGAATGATGTGGGCAGGCAGTTTGTCGCCCAGCGCCTGACCTACCATGATGCCCAGGGAGCGGCCCACGCAGCCGACCTCGATGCTATGGGTCAGGCGGGTATGCACATGATCGTTCTCGGTCATCGGATGCACCTGGGTCTTGCGGCCCAGGCGGCGGAATGGCGACGAGAAGGCGATGCGGTCGTGATCCTTGTGGAAGTCGGAACGGCCTATGGCCGGGCCGGTCTCCGGTAGGCGGCGCGGTGCGCCGAGACGGTCGGCCGACAGCAATTGCAGCCAGTTCATTTGCGACATGGTACGAACCCCGGTGCTTCTAGGCGAAAGAATCGCACCTTAGCGGTTTTGGCGCAGCGCCGCCATGCACAGCTGCCGCAAGCTGCTCTGGTGGCACGGCCAGGATGGGTGCAGGCGGGCCGCGCCGCTGCCCGGGGTAGGCTAGATCACCAGCGCCCGCGCGATCAGCGCCTCCTTCGCTACCGAGGCGCCCAGGGTGCCGAAGCTGTCGCCCCAGTCGCCTTCCAGCCGCGATGCCACAAAGGCCTGGGCCACGAAATCGGGCGCGTGTTGTAGCAACAGGCTGGCCTGCACGGCCAGCACCAGTTGCTGGGTCAACCGGCGGGCGCGGGTTTCCAGCCCGGCGGTATCGGCAAATTGGGCCTGCAGGCGCGCCACGTAGCGGTCGTAGCCGGGGTGGCGGCCCAGAGCCGGCGCCAGCTCGGCCTGCAGGACTTCGACAGTGCGTGGGCTTTTGCCTATGGCGCGCAGCACATCCAGGCACATGATGTTGCCCGAGCCCTCCCAGATGGAGTTCACCGGCATCTCGCGGTAGATGCGGGCATGCACTCCTTCCTCGACATAACCATTGCCGCCCATCACTTCCATGGCCTCGGCCGCCAACTCCGGCCCGCGCTTGCACACCCAATACTTGGCCGCAGGGGTCAGCAGCCGGCGCAGCAGGGTTTCGGCTTCATCGTCCTGGGCATCGAATGCTCTGGCCATGCGCAGGCTCAGGGTGATGGCGGCCTCGGTCTCCAGTGCCAGATCGGCCAGTACGTTCTGCATCAGCGGCTGTTGCGCCAGCAGTTGGCCAAAGGCGCTGCGGTGGCGGCTGTGGTGAATGGCCTGCGAGACGGCCTGGCGCATCATGCCGGCAGTGCCCAGCACGCAGTCGAGCCGGGTATAGGTGCCCATCTCCAGTATGGTGGGCACACCTCGCCCCGCTTCGCCTAATAGCAGGCCATAGGCTGCGTGGAATTCCACTTCGCTGGAGGCATTGGATTTGTTGCCCAGCTTGTCCTTGAGCCGCTGTACCAGTACCGGGTTCTTGCTGCCATCAGGGCGCCAGCGCGGCACAAAAAAGCAGCTCAGGCCCTCTGGCGCTTGCGCCAGTACCAGGTGGGCGTCGCATTGTGGCGCCGAGAAGAACCACTTGTGGCCGGTCAGGGCGTGGCTGCCGTCAGTCTGGGGCTGGGCTACCGTGGTGTTGGCGCGCACGTCCGAGCCGCCTTGTTTTTCGGTCATGCCCATGCCGATGAGGCCACCGCGCTTTTGCGGCAGGGGCAGGTCGCGGGCGTCGTATTCACGGCGGTACAGGGTGGGCAGCCATTCGTGCGCCAGTTGCGCATGCTTGGCAAGGGCGGGGATGGCGCCGTAGGTCATGGTGGTGGGGCAAAGCGTGCCGGCCTCGACCTGGGCCTGCAGCAGATAGCCGGCGGCGCGCGCCACATGGACACCCTGGCGCGGCTGTGCCCAGGGGGCGCTATGAAAGCCACGTGCCGCTATGCCTTGCATCAAGGTGTGCCAGGCTGGATGAAATTCGATCTGGTCCCGCCTGTGGCCCTTGGCATCGAAGGCGCGCAACTGCGGTGTATGCTGGTTGGCCAGGCGCCCCAGTTCCAGACTGTCGGCACGCCCCAGTTCGGCGCCGGTGGCATTCAGTTCGCCTACCGCCCAGGCAGCACCTTCGCGCTGTACGCCCTCCTGCAGAGCGGTATCACTCTGGTAAAGATTGTAGTCGGCAAGGACGGGGGATTGGTTCAGGACTTCGTGGGTGGGCCAGTGCATGGTTGTCTCCTGTTATGCCATGGAGACTAGCCATTCATGTCAATTCAAGCAACTGCTCGAATTTGCCGCATGCAGCCCGGCGAGGCGCGTCTTGTACCTGACCCTTTCTGCGTATCGACAGCGAAAGACTCCGTGCCTGTCATGCACTTGAGTCGCTGCCAGGCGGAAGCTTGCCCCACAATGATAATGAGCGTCAGTGAGGGGGCGGGGAGCTATCAAGAGAGAGCCGGCTGCGTGCACAACAGGCAGTATCCGGGTAGGGTAAGCTCGTACAACCGTGCTGCAGGGGTTTTGTTAGCAAGGTAGAACGTATTTATATAGCCAGGGCTTTCGCACTTGAATGCCATACGGCGCAGTAGTCTGCAGCTTGATCTTGAGGCATTGTGCGATGTGACGTCTACTTGTTAATAATGTTAGGGGGTAAAATGAAGACGTATCTAGCGCTACAGAAGAAAATATGTGAGAAATATGATTCTGCTTTCATGCCACTAGGTGATCATGAAATGATTGCCCTTGCTTTGCAGACAGTCGGGATGAATCCTGTTCATGGCATACGCATGCGGCAGGTTGAGCAGGGTGATGTTGGTTGGTTCCTCTATTGCGGCGAATACTCAAGCGCGGACGATTTTTACAAGCCTATGCATGCTGAGCATTTGATACGGATTTTGCCAATAGTATGTCAATACCTGGCGTTGGCACCTGGTTATCGGTTTATTATTGATGCGCAAGGTTATGAAGATGTTTGGTACGATGATACTGTTCTGTAGTTCAGCTAAAGCAAGCCAGGCTGACAGTGGTGCGCTGAATATGGCAGATGGCACAGGCTGCCTTACCCTTCTGACGTTGTTGCGCAGACGTACCTGCCCATGTACTGTTTGCCTTGTGCCTAGAGGGCATGGCAATGCTGTGTCTGGGTGGCCGCGCTTAGTGCAGGTAATTGGGATGATTCGGGTCCATTCACCGCCAGCGACCAGAGGCTGAATGTCGGGACGCTTGCCCGACAATTACATGGTCAAGTGTACCATTGCTCAGATGGGGTTGAAGCAGCTCTGCCAGGATTTTCTGGTCTTCAACGCAGCCGGTATGTTCAAAAAGTAATTCGAGTCCTTGCCTTACTGCGTCAATATTCATTTGGTGTTGATGTGCCAGAATTGCTTTAAGCAGATCACTTTTGATTTTTTGATTGTCTTGATAGGCAGCCTCTTCTGTGATGAATTCACGTTCATAGTGTAAATTCATTCTTTGGATGAATTGCTGGAAGGCGTTGTGCGTTTGGAACATGCAAATCTCTACGATCTTGCCTTGATTTAGCGGTGCCTATCGCTGATGTTACACCCTTGCTGCAGATTGGGCGCCGCTACTCGCGGGCTGCAAAAACGCACTCGCGTTAGCCCTGCAAGGAGAGGGCTGATGCGTTATGGGACCAGATGCCGTGCTGGCCCTGTCGCACACAGCCTCGGCTTGGTTGGCGGAGGCGCCGCTCACCCCTACCTTGCAGCCTGTTGCGGCTCACCTTCTTACTCAGTGCTCGCCGGTTTCAGTGTCTCCAGCACGAAGTAGCCTTCGTAGCGGATGGGGCCGTCGAACCAGATGCAGAAGGCCTTCATGGCTTGTGAGAGTGATTCGACGGTCATCAGTGGTCCACCACTCTTCAGCATGACTACGTCGCCTACTTTGATATTTGCCATTTGCTACTCCCTGGGCGTGATATGCGGCGCATGTTTTGCACTGCCATGACAATGGTATGCCAAATTGCATGATAGGTAAAAAATCGATTGCGTGTGGTGATAGGGGGATGCCGCGTGATGGGTGATCTCCCCACTCATGCATCCTTGCAGCTAAAAGAAAAGCGCCCTCCGAAGAGGGCGCTACGTGAGTGGCCTGCGGGCGCGAGGTTTACTGCTGGCGCCTGAGCAGTTTGCTGAAGCTGGATACCTCGCCTGGCTGGTAGGTCAGGCCAAATGCCTGGGCCTGGTTGTTGGTGTAGCGCAGGTAGATGAGTTGATTGCTACCTGCCCACCATGCGTCGTTGGCGTGCTCTGCCGGGACGGTAGAGAGCGCGTAGTCTGGCCGCAGGTAGTAGGTGCCAGCCAGCAGGTTCAGCTTGATGCTGCCATCGTCTGCGACCTGTGCGCGGGCCTGTGGGTCGAGTGTGTTAATCACGCTTTCCAGGGCGGTGAATTCGACAATGGCGGGGTAGATGATCTTGCAGTCGCCACTCGCATCACCGTAGCGTACCCAGCCTGCGGCTGTGGTGGTAAAGCCTGGGGCGTTGCAGGCCAAGGTATCCCAGCCTGGGCGGCCGGCGTAATGCTGGTTGCCCAGTTCCAGCATCAGCAGGCCGGTCTTGCCTATGGTGGCTTTGCCTTGGCCCTGGGTGAGGCGGTTGGCGAAGTCGGCATAGTCGATCAGGCCGGCTGCGTAGGTCACGATAAAGCCGCGATGGGCAACGTCGTACATGCCATCTGGCCGCCAGGTGATGCCATCTGCCTTGGCCATGTCGATATGGACGCGGCCCACCGGGACTACTGTGTAGCGTTCGAGGTTGTGGGCCAGCGTGACCACACCGGTGCTGCTGATGGGGTTGCTGTAGGCCAGGCCCAGGCTGCTGATGTAGTCCTGCATATCGTTGCCGACGTGGCGCAGATTGCGTGTGCTGATGCCCTGCAGTTGCGGGCTGTGCAGTTGCAGCATCAGGGTGCTGGTTGGCGCAGCTTGCACCCTGGCATCACCCAGCAGGCCTTCGGTGCCCGTGCCGGAGCCAAGGTAGGCAGCAGTCAGTAGGCCCTGGCCGTTCAGCACAACAGACTCGCCGGTATAGACGATGCCATCCGGCAGGTAAGGTGTGCTGGATGCGGTTTGCTGCCTGGCCGGGGTGGCTGGGTTGGAGGCAGGCAGTCTGGCGGAGCCGGTGCGCACCGTCAGGGTTTGTTGGCCCGGTACGCCACTCACGGTCAGGCGGCTGCCCGAGTCGGCGGCCACAGGCTGGCTACCGGCGGCGATACCGGTGCTACCGGATATCGGTACGTTGATCTGCACGTCGCCACCGGTGACGACCAAGGCGCTGGTCTGGCCACCGCCAGGTAGATTGACAGGCTGTACGGCAAACACGGTGCCTAAGCTGCCGGGTGTCAGTGTGACGGGTTCGCTGCCTCTGCTGGCCTCGAACCTGACGGACTGGCCACCCGCGCTGCTGCCCAGCAACTGCAGCGTGGAGCCGGCAACCTGCTGGGGGGTACCCAGTATGGTGACTGTGGTATTGCCGCCGGTGTTGACCACAGGGGCGTTGCTGCCTAGCGAAGTAATGGTGGTACTGGCGCCGCTGCTGTTGGCTGTCACCAGTATCAGGCCGTTGGCGGCCCCCAGGGGCTGGCCCGCCCTTGCCGAGGTGAAGGTAGCGCTGCCGCTGTTGACCGACAGCACGGGCTGGCTACCGCCGCCGGTGGTGGGCACGTTGACCACGCCCAACTGGGTGCCACCGCTGCCGCTGACGGTGATGGTGCCGGTATTGGGCAACTGCACATTGCCGGTAATCACGGTGCTGCTGCCGGTACTGCCCAGCGTGATGGTGGAACCCGTACCGCCGTTGTCGGTGATAAAGATGGTTTGGTCCGGCGCCAGGGTTGCTGATCCGCCACCCGTGGGCAGGGTGTCGCTATTGCTGCTGGCGGCTGCGGTGGTGAGTGTGGCGGTGGCGGCGGCCGCTACCGGGTTCCCCGCTGCGTCTTCGGCCACCAGATACAGGGTGTAGCCGGTGCTGGCGGTCAGGTTGCTGAGGGTAAAGGTGGCGGTGCTGCCGGCAGGCATGACACTGCTGCTGGCAGCGGCCACCGCCACGGCGCCATAGTTGACGCCAGCCTTGACCTGGTTGACGGTGGGAGCGGTGGCGCCATTGTGCACTGCTATCCAGTAACCACGGGCCTTCTCGTTAGACGATGCCGACAGGATGCCGCCGGTATCGGTGGGGCTGCTGCTGGCTACGCTGCTGAGTGTCGGTGCCGTGGTATCGAGTACATGGGTGGCACCGGCCTCGGTGACCAGGCCTGCGGCATAGGTGTTGCCCGCCAAATCTGCCAGGGTGGCTGGGGGCGTGACCTTGATATGGGCATTGGCGGCAGTATTGGGGATGTAGCTGGTTGTGCCGGTCAGGTTGATGCTTGCCAGGGTAAGAGTCACTTCGTTACCGGAGGCCAGGGCGACCGACGCGACATCGTAAGCCGGAGTGCCGCCATTGGCGGTGACGGCCCAGGCGCTACCGCTGCCCAGGGTTGCGGCATCCAGGTTTTCGCTGAAGGTCAGCACTACCTTGTGCGGGTCGGCCTGGTTGTTGACGACGATATTGGCCGCCGGCAGGGTGGGGGCCACGGTTTCAACCAGCACGGCGGCCGTGCTGCCCACGCTGTTGAGTGTGAGTGTGGCGTTGACTGACGTACCGCTCTGTATGGTGCCGCCATTTAGCGTCAGCGCGCCGACGGTGATGCCGTTGGCGTCTGTTTGACCTGCCAGCACGGTGTAACGGAACAAATTGGTGGTAGCGGTGGGCGAGGAGATGTAGTTGGCCTGTACGGTGGTGGCTCCGATGGTCAGGGCGATCTGCGGAGTGCCTGTGACGGTGACGTTCTGGTCCCAGGTAACGGTGAAGTCCAGTTGCCTGCCTACGCCATAGCTGGCGTTGGCAGGCACGGCCACACTGGTGACGGCGGGGCCGGCTGCCGGGGTGACGCTGTTGGAGGCGGTTGAGGCCGATCCGGTGCCAGCGGAGTTGCTGGCGGTCACCGTGAAGGTATAGGCCACGCCATTGGTCAGGCCGGTGACGTCTATCGGGCTACTGGCGCCGGTGCCGGTGATGCCGCCAGGGTTGGAGGTGACGGTGTAGCCGGTGATGCTGGCACCACCGGTAAACGCGGGTGCGCTGAAGCTGACGGAGGCGACGGTATCGCCAGCGGTTGCCGTCGCGCTGGTTGGCGCACCGGGTGCCACAGCAGCGACAGTGAAGGAGCGGCTGACCTGACTGGCCGGCAGGTAGCTGGCATTGCCAGCTTCATCGGCATTGATGGTACAGGTGCCGGTGGTGACAAAGGTCAGGGCTCCGCCACTGGTGATGGTGCAGACGCCCGTGGTGCTGGAGGTGAAGGTTGGCGTCAGGCCGGAATCGCTGGTAGCGGTCAGCGTGGGTGTCGTGCCGAAATTCTGGGCGCCAGGATTAGCAAAGGTAATGATCTGGGCGGCTTTGGGGGTGGCTGAGTTCGAGGCTGCCGAGGCTGCGCCTGTACCGGCCGAATTATCGGCAGTGACCGTGAAGGTATAAGCTACCCCGTTGGTCAGGCCGGTCACGACGACAGGGCTAGTGGCGTTGGTGCCTGTTGCGCCGCCAGGGCTGGCGGTGGCGGTGTAGCCGGTGATGGCAGCACCACCGGTGGATGCTGGGGCGCTGAAAGCCACGGAGACCTGGGTATCGCCCGCCGTGGCCGTGCCTATGGTGGGGGCACCCGGTACGATGGCGTTGACAGTGAAAGTGCGCGATACCGTGGTGGCGGCATTAAAGAAGGCATTGCCCGCTTCGTCGGCATCTATGGTGCAACTGCCGGCCGTGACAAAAGTCAGGGCTCCGCCGCTGGTGATCGTGCAGACACCGGTAGTGGAAGAGCTGAACGTTGGTGTCAGGCCCGAGGTGGCGGTGGCAGACAGGGTAGGCGAGGTGCCGAAGTTCTGTGCGCCTGGGTTGGTAAAGGTGATGGTCTGGTTGGCCTTGGGGGTAACCGAGTTGGATGCTGTCGAGGCAGAACCTGTGCCGATGGCATTGGTGGCCGTCACCGTAAAGGTATAGGCCGTACCGTTGCTGAGGCCGGTAACGGTGATCATGCAGGCAGTGGGGCCGGCGCAGTTGCCGGTGGCACCGCCAGGGTTGGCGGTGGCGGTGTAGCTGGTGATGGCGGAGCCGCCGTTGGAGGCCGGTGCGGTGTAGGTGACAGTGGCTTGCGTGTCGCCCGCCGTGGCCACGACGCTGGTGGGGGCACCTGGGGCGGTAGGCGGAGTGATGTTGTCGAGTATGACATTGTCGATGGCGATGGCGAAAGTGCCGCCGCCTTGCTTGGTGATCTCGACGTAGGTGACGCCCTGCAGCTCTGCGTTGCTGAAGGTTTCCGCCTCGGCAGCGGTCCCGCCATCGAGTGACTTGTTGACACTACCCTTGTTGGTGGTGAGCGTGACATTGAAGCTGCCACCATCGATATCGAACCAGGTCAACCCATCCAGATCGAAGACCGCGCCACCGGCCACCGTCAAGGTCAGCTTGGTGGTGTTGGGGGTATTGAAGGGGTCGTTGGTTATTAGGGCATTCCCCGAGAGGTTGGCGATGCCACCCAGGACATTGTTTTGATCATCGACATCGATCACATCACCGGTCGGCGTGATGGTCAGCGTGTCGCTGCCTACCGTATCGGTTGCGCTAGCCGTGTCGCTCTGGACATTGGTGAAAGGGAAAGTGACCTGCGCCGCCATGGCGGGTAGTGCCAGCATGCCGAGCAACAGCATGGTGCAGAGTACTGCAAGGTGTTGCCAAGGCCGCTTGTGCCTACCGTGGGAATCTAGCCTTGATAGGCTTGCGATTTGTGCCATGACGACTTTCCTTGCAATAAACCAGCACGAGGAGCGGCTGCCCCTCGACTAATTGGGCGATAGTGGGTATTTCACAGTGTTGCAGTTCAGACCGTACTTTCCATCCTTCAAATGGAGGATGGAGGGGCGGTAAAACTGGGTTTTAAGCAGCGTTTCAGCTGAAATTGACTTGATAGAGATGCCCATCCTGCAGATTTCCGGCCGCATGCTGTGGTGTGACCAGCACACCTTCCAGGCGGCCTAGGGCGGGGTGCTCGAGGATATAAAGACCTTGAGGGATCAGTGGTGTGAGTGGTCCCAGGAAGGACAGCAGGAAAGGCACGCGCGGGCTGAGTTGCGGTACGTGCCAGGCGGGCTTCTCCACGGCGGTGAGCAGTTGCAGGGTAAGGGTGTTGCCGTCGCTGTCCTCCAGAGACCAGTGCTGGTTGACCGTGGGGGCGAAATCGGCGTGACTGAGTTTGTCCAACATAGAAGTGTGCCTGCGGTAGATGCGCGCCCGGCTCGTGGCAGAAGCAGGGCGCGCGGTGCATCAGGGGCGGCTGGGGAAAATACCGCTGGTGGCGATGATGTAGTTCAGTGTGACGAAAGGTTGGATGGTAGGCACGGTGACTGGCACGCTTACCGAAATCGGCAAGGCTTGACCGCCACCGGCATTGGCATTGGCCACCGTACCCCCGCCGGCAGGCACGCTGACCGAGAAGGGCTTGAGCGTGGTATTGGCGGCTGCCGAGCTATAGACCTTGGCGGGAGTATTACCGGTCAGACCCTTGCCTAATACCAGGGTATTGCCTGGGGTGTTGTTGTC
The DNA here is from genome assembly GCF_036961565.1 of Chitinimonas sp. JJ19. NCBI lineage: Bacteria > Pseudomonadati > Pseudomonadota > Betaproteobacteria > Neisseriales > Chitinibacteraceae > Chitinimonas > Chitinimonas sp. JJ19. Next base: position 384,710 of record NZ_JBAMDD010000002.1, on the reverse strand, counting down.
GCCATTGTTGGTGGCATCCACCGGTATGGCGATATCCACATTGCTGCTGCCACCGCCTGGGGTGAAGGTGGCGGTATGGGTATGCGCAGGCAGGTTGTTGAGGCCGATGGTGACACTGCCCGCGCCAGTGGCGGCCACGGTGGCGCTGGCAGCGCCGCCAACCTGCCCTACGGCTGTCATGCTCTGGGTACCCATGGGCACCCTGTTGCGCAGGTCTGGCAAGGCGAAGTTGGTGGTGCCGTTGCCGCCATAGGTCACGCCCAGCAATGCAAATAGGGCCTGGTTCTGGTTGATGCCGACCAGCGTGCCGTCGCACAATGCCCAGCCTTGCGGCACCCAGGGCATGGGCCACAGAATGATTTGACCGAGTATGGGATCCATCTTTCCTCCATCTAATAGTTTGTTGCGGGTGGGAAACGGGAAGTGGGTGTAAGGGACTTGCGCCATGGCCTGGGCGCGGCACGGCAGCGATTGAGGCTGGCGGCGCCGGTATCAGGCATGGCGGCGGGCAAGGCGATGGAGGCGTGTGTGCGGTGAACGCGGGTGTTCGCAGAACCGACAGGTATGCATGACCTTCCTCCCAGACTTGGCGACTCTACCGGTGGTGAGTCGATCTTTTTCCGCACAGCGAGCAGGGTGTGCGGTTTTGCGGGCTGATGCGCTGGCAGCGTGTGCCTAGGCTATCCCCCTATCTTCATAGTGCAGGTCCGTATGGATGGCAAGGCGGCCGGCTTTATATATAGAGGAGTTGCCCTGAGGGTATGGTCGAACGAGGCGGGGTTGCTGCCTGCATGGTGGTGCGCAGCAAATGGGCTGCCAAGCAGACGTTGACAGGTCTATTCTTCAATCTCAGTTCAGGGATTGCCGGGAGCGGGGAGGGGAGATGGACAGGCGTCGGTTTCTGGCCTGGGCTGCCTGCGCGGCCCCAGGCCTGATGGCGGTGGCTGAGCCGTTGCGGCCCGTGGTCATGGCCACGGGCGAGTGGCCGCCCTATACCTCGGCCTCGTTACCGGGCAATGGCTTGCTATGCGATCTGGTCGAACAGGCCATGGTCAGGGCGGGGGCAAGGCCGGTGTGGCGCTTTGTCAGCTGGCCCATGGTGGAGAAACTGGTGCTGGAGGGGCAGGCGCTGGCGGGGCTGCCCTATGTGCGTACGCAAGAGCGGGCTCAGCGTTTTGATTACAGCGTGCCCTTGCACTCGGACCGCACCATGCTGTTCTATCGCGTGGGCTCGCATGCCCAGCAACTGCACCCCAAATCGCTGGCAGAGCTGTCGCGCTACAAAGTGGCCGGGCCGCGTGGCTATTGGTGGGAGGCAGAGCTGAACCGCATGGGCGCCGAGCTGCTGTATACCTCGGACGAAGCGGCGGCTTTCAAGGTGCTGGCTGCCGGCCGGGTGGATTTTGTGCCACAGGATGAGTTGGTGGGCTTGTCGGTTATCGCGGCGACTTTGCCGGGTAGGGTGCAGGAATTCGGCGCCATGCCGCTGCCTGTACCACAGGCCAATGAGCAATTGCATCTGATCCTGTCTCGGCGCTATCCACAGGCGGCTGAGTGGCGCCTACGCCTCGACAAGGCACTCACCGAGGTGCTGGCGGAAGGACAGTTGGACAAGGCGATTGCGGCTTATAAGGCCAGCCAGCAGGCAGCGCCCTAGCGGTGGTCATGTCTATCGCGCTCGGGGCCTGTTCAAGGGCTTATCGCCAGGTTGTTTGCCGCCTTGCCGGATGCAGGGCAAGGCGTTCAGGCGTCCAGGGCGCGCAGGTGCTTGCGTACCGAGAAGATTGCCCCGGTCAGGCTGAGTGCCATGACCACGGCCAAGGCCATCAGCAGGTCATGCCACTGGGGCAAGCTCAGCTTGAACTGCTCGCCATACAGCGCTGCCAATTGGTCTACCGGGGTTGCCAGACGCCCCAGGCTGATGGCCACCAGCCCCAAGCCCACCAGGCCACCCAGCAAGCCTTGCAAAGCAGCGAAATACAGGAAGGGGCGGCGGATAAAGCTGTCGGTGGCGCCAATCAGCTTGCTGACCTCGATTTCCTCGCGGCGCGTCAGTATTTGCATCCGTATCAGGTTGGCGGTTACCAGCAGCAGGCCTGCGCCAAACAGGGCAGCAATGGTCACCGTGGCTTCGCGGCCCAGGTTGATGAACGAGGCCAGCCGGCGTGCCCATTCCGAATCCATTTGCACATGCTCTACCGCCGGGTCGGCCTTCAGCCGGTTGGACAAGGCCTCCTGCGTGGCTGGGTTGCCGTCCTTGAGCGTCAGGCTGAAGGCGTCGGGCAGGGGGTTGTCACCCAGGCCAGCCAGCAGCTCGGCCATGCCGCTGGATTGTTCCAGGTCACGCAGGGCCTGCTGCTTGCTGATATGGCGTACCTCGGCCACTGCGGGCTCCTGGCCTAGCAGGGCCTTGATGCGATTGATATCAGCCTGGCTGGCGGTGGTTTGCAGAAACACGCTGGCCTCCGGCTCGGTAGGCAGGCGGCCGGCGAGCTGGCTGAGGTTGCCCACCAGGGTGTACAGCCCCAATGGCAGGGCGACGGCGATACCGATCACCAGCAGGTTGAGGCTGGAGGCCAGCGGGCTGGTGGCGAACAGGCGCAGGGTGGAGCCCAGCGCCAGACGGTGCAGATTGAGCCAGTGCTTCATGCTGGGTGTTTCCTCACTGGGTGAACTGGCCTTTGTTGAGACGCAGGATGCGGCGGCCATAGTCCGCCATCAGGGTTTCGTCGTGGGCGGAGATGACGATGGTGACACCGACCTGGTGGAAGCTCTTGAACAGCTCCATGATGTCCAGCGCATAGGCGCGGTCCAGATTGCCGGTGGGTTCGTCGGCCAGGAGTATGCTGGGCCGGTGGACAACGGCGCGGGCAATGCACAGGCGCTGCTGTTCGCCGCCAGAGAGCGAGATGGGACTCATCTTCTCGCGGCCCAGCAGGCCAACCTTGTCGAGCGCCGCACGGGCACGGCGGGCGGCCTCGCGGCGGTCGTAGCCGACGATATCGAGCGGCAGCATTACATTGTCGAACACGCTGCGATCGAACAGGATCTTGTGATCCTGGAAGATCAGGCCGATATGCCGGCGCAGATAGGGTACGGCACCACGACGTATGGCGGCGAGATTCTGGCCATTGACCACCACCGAGCCGGCACTGGGTTTGTCTATGCCGGCGATCAGCTTGAGCAGGGTGGATTTGCCGGCGCCGGAATGCCCGGCCAGAAAGACCAGCTCCCCGGTTTCTATCTGGAAGCTGAGGTTCTTGAGGGCCTCGTAGCCGCCTGGGTAGCGCTTGCTGACTTGGTTGAACTGGATCATGGGCGGGTCAGGGTCTGGGCTCGGTGTAGGTCAAACGGGGTGGTGGCGGGCAACCGGCAGACCGGCGCACTGCGCTGATTACTTACTCTATCAGGGCGTCCACATAATCCTTGGCTTCAAACGGACGCAGATCATCAATGCCCTCGCCCACACCGATAAAGCGCAGCGGTATGGCTTTCTGCTTGGCGATGCCGGCAATGACGCCACCCTTGGCCGTGCCGTCCAGCTTGGTCAGCACCAAGCCAGTCAGGCCCAGGGCGTCGTCAAAGGCCTTGACCTGTTGCAGGGCGTTCTGGCCGGTATTGGCGTCCAGTACCAGCAGTATCTCGTGCGGGCCGCTGGGGTCCGCCTTGGCGATCACCCGCTTGACCTTGGCGATCTCGTCCATCAGGTGCAGCTGAGTAGGCAGGCGGCCAGCCGTGTCTGCCAGCACAATGTCTATGCCGCGTGCCTTTGCCGCGTTGATGGCATCGAAGCAGACGGCGGCAGAATCGCCGCCATCCTGGGCAATCACGGTGACGTTGTTGCGCTCACCCCAGGCCATCAGCTGCTCGCGCGCAGCGGCACGGAAGGTATCGCCCGCTGCCAGCAGCACGCTCTTGCCCTGGCCCTGAAAGTACTTGGCCAGCTTGCCTATGCTGGTGGTCTTGCCTGCACCATTCACCCCGGCCACCATGATGATGTAGGGCTTGTGTCCTTCGACCTGCAGGGGTTTTTCCAGCGGGGCGATCAGGTCGGTGAGGGCGCCCTTGAGCGCGCCGCGCAGCTCGCTGGCATCCTTGAGGCCAGCCAGGCTGACGCGCTGGCGCACGTCCTTGAGCAGATGCACGGTCGCATCCACGCCCATGTCGGCGGTCAGCAGCACGGTTTCCAGCTCTTCGTACAGGTCTTCGTCGATCTGGCCGCCGCCGAACAAGGCGGCCAGTTCCTTGCCCAGCTTGTCGCGGGTCTTGGCGAGGCCAGCCTTGAGCTTGTACTGCCAGACTTCGCGCGAGGCCTGGGCTACATCCTTGGCCAGCACCGTCACATCGGTATTAAGTACCTCGACGGTTTTTTGCCAGAACGATTTGTCTTCTGTGCTGGCGGCGGGTACCGGGTTAGGCACCACGGCTGGTGCGGCTACTGGTTCCGTTACCGGTGCGGCTGCTGGCGTGGCGGCAGGTTCTGCGGGCGCGGCGTCGGGCGTAGGCGCTGCCGATGGGGGAGTGGACTTCTCGCCCCCTACCAGCTCACCGATATCGGTATTGAGCGCTTTCCAGAGTTTGCTGCCCCAGCCGGCGGAGGGATTCTGCGTATTTTGATTGTCGGACATCTATGGGTACATCTGATTGATATTGCGTATGAAACCGGGAGTGCCGGCAAGATGGGGTAGGATTCTAGCTTTCCTGAGCCCTGTTATGAACTATTTCGCCTTGTTGCGGGGTTTTCATGCATGCCCATGCACCAGTGCAGCGCCCCCAAAAGGGCCAGGAAGGCGGCGCCAGGTGGTTTGCTGGCGTTGTAGCAGCGGTTCTTGCCTCATGGGCAGGTGCCGGTAGATTACTGACTTTTCTCGACAGCCCAGCATGCCCAAGCTCGCGCCCAAGACCTCCAAGCCGGTACGTGGTACCAATCAGCTCCGTATTATCGGCGGCGAGTACCGCCGCCGCATCCTGCCTTTCCCTGACAGCGAGGGGCTGCGACCGACGCCGGACAGGGTCCGTGAAACACTGTTCAACTGGCTGGGGCAGGAGCTGCATGGCCAGCGCTGCCTGGACCTGTTTGCTGGCTCAGGCGCCCTTGGCTTCGAGGCGGCATCGCGAGGCGCCGCCAGGGTTGTGATGGTGGAGCAGGCCAGGCCGGTACTGCAGGCCCTGCGCAGCAACCAGCAAAGCCTGGGGGCACAGACGGTCGACATTGTGGCGGCAGACGCACTGGCGTGGTTGGCGCGCTGTACTGAGCAGTTCGACGTGATCTTTCTCGACCCGCCCTTTGCCGGCGATCTGCTGTCCAAGGCACTGGCACTGCTGCCGCCCATCATGGCGGCGGATGCTTATGTTTATGTAGAGACGGCAAACTGGCCCGATCTGAGCGGCTGGACTTGCCTGCGCGAAGGCAAGGCAGGCGTAGTGCATTATGGTTTGCTGCAATGGGGTGGTGAGTCGGCTGCGAGCTAGCAGGCAGGCATAAGCGTGGGGAGCACAAGTTATGAAGCACCGGGCTACCCTTGGGCATACTGATGCATCCCCAACCTCAGGAGCGCTGCAGCATGTTCAAGGTCAATGAGTATTTCGGCGGCACGGTGACATCCATCGCCTTTGCCATGGCAGAAGGGCCCGCCACCATCGGTGTGATGGCGCCCGGTGAGTACGAGTTCGGCACCAGCCAGCTGGAAGTCATGCACGTGATAGCCGGCGCCTTGACGGTGAAGCTGCCAGGGCAGGACGCATGGGAGACGTTTGCGGCGGGGAGCCGCTTTACAGTGCCTGCGGACAGCAAGTTTCAGTTGAAGGTGGGGCAGGAGACGGCCTATCTCTGCGAATACCGCTGAATAACAGGGCATAGGCCTACTGCGCGACCCCATTCCGGCCCTGTGATGGTCTCCGTACGCAAGTACGGCTGCGCTTCTCGAGCCGGACTGGGGGCGCTCGCTACTGCCTCTGCCCTGTTATTGCGGGGTGAGCGACTACGTGGTTCCGTGAGACTCAGGGCGTTACGCATAAAAAACGCCCGACTCGATTGAGCGGGCGTTTTTTGTTGCGGCGGTCGGGCTTATTCTACTGCGGCTTCTTCGGTTTCTTCTTCCAATGCCGCATCGGCGGGAGGAATGGCCAGTTGCCATGGCAGTGGAATGTGGGTGCCGTTGACTTCCAGGCGGCCGTTCTTCCACACGGCACTGCTGCTGAGTAGGTCGCCATCGGCGCGGATGAGCTTTTGATCCAGTAGCTTGCGGATCTGACTTTCCATCAGATTGCGGGCCAGGTTGTCCAGCTCTTCGGTCTCAGGCTGTTCGCCTTCCTCGGTGTCGATGGCGATGGCGCCGCGAGCCTGCCAGAGTGCAACGGTTTCGATGACCTGCTTGGGTACTTGCAGATCGGCATTCGCCTGCAGCTTCTCCAGCAACAGCAGCGGGCTGTCCAGGTCTTTTTCTTCGAAGCCCTTGAGTGCGACGTTGGCCTTGAGCTTGACTTCGCCCTCGGGCAACTTGACCGACAGCTCGTTCAGCGACAGTTCTGGGTTGTTCTTCAGCAGGGGCAGGCCGTCTTTGCGGAACAGGGCCAGCATCTGGGTGGCCTGCTCGCCGGGATCCTTGACCTCGCGCTGGATCTTGTTGGCGGCCAGGCTCAGCTTGGCCAGTGTGGGGCCATGCAGATGGTTGGCCGAGACCGACAACTTGGCCGGGCCATAGGTCTTGTTGTTGAGTGCCAGGCTGCTGACGACCACGTCGCCGCTGGAGTTGATGAACTCTCCCTCAGCGACGGTCTTGACCTGATAGCTCAAGCCAGCCAGCTTGACATCAACCGGCTGCGCACCCTCGGTTTGCTTGAAGGTGGCCGAGGCCAGGCTCAGCTTGCCTTCGCCCAGCATCAGGCCGGCCTTGCCACGGGTATTGTGCGATTCGAAGCGCAGATCCTTGATATCCAGCGTGCCCTTGGGGCCGGCTTCAAAGTGCAGGCCAGGGGCGACGGCAACGATGTCTATCTTGTTGAAGTCACCGCCATAGCTGATGGTGGCGTCCAGGCCTTGCCAGACCGATTTCACCTTGGCCAGGGTTTCTTCATAGGTGAAGCTCGGCACCTTGATGGCAAACACGCCGTCATCGTTGAACTTGATATGGTTCTCGATCTGCAGCGGACGCTGGTCACCGAATACCTTTTTCAGCAGGGCCTGGGTATCGGCGCTGAAGGCAATATCGGTGGTAACGGCGGCCTTCAGGAGCGAGAAATCGCCAGACGCCAAGAGCGGCAGTGGGCCGTGCTTGATGGTCTGGGTGTAGGTCAGTTCCAGCTTGGCGCCACCCATTTCTTCCAGCTTGAGCATCTGGTAGGGGGCCAGCAGGTTGGGGGCAACCGCGATGGTGGTGCGCTCGGTCGAGCTGAATACGCCGCGCTCATAGACGCGCGATTTCACGACAAAGTAAGGCAGGTCGGCGATCAGCTGGTGTTGCTTGGCCAGCGTGGTCTCGGCTAGTTTGCCGGCCCACCAGCTGGTTCCGGTGTAGGTGGCGGCAACTACGCCGATGACGACGGCCAGGGCAATGACTAAGGGCTTCTGCTTCACGGTACGACAGGCCTTTCTGCGCAAATGAATGAAAGCGGGCTGCGTGGCAGCCCGCAGATAGCGTATGGCTTAAATATTACGGGCAAGTTCGACGGCGCTGCCGATATAGCTGGCGGGTGTCAGGTCCAGCAGGCGTACCTTCTCGGACTCGGGGATGGCCAGGGTCTTGATGAAGGCATGCAGGGTATCGCGGTTGATGCCGGCCTTGCCGCGAGTCAGATCCTTGAGCTGCTCGTAGGCATTGGGGACGGCATAGCGGCGCATGACGGTCTGTATGGGTTCGGCCAGGACTTCCCAGTTGGCGTCGAGGTCGGCGGCCATGGCATTGGGGTTGGCTTCCAGTTTGTCCAGGCCCTTGCTGGCCGAGGCGTAGCCCAGCAGGGTGTAGCCCAGCGCCACACCCATATTGCGCAGCACGGTGGAGTCGGTCAGGTCGCGCTGCCAGCGGGAGATGGGCAGCTTTTGGCTCAGGTGGGTCAGCATGGCATTGGCCATGCCCAGATTGCCTTCGGAGTTCTCGAAGTCGATGGGGTTGACCTTGTGCGGCATGGTGGAGCTACCCACTTCGCCTTCCTTGACCTTCTGCTTGAAGAAGCCCAGGGAGATGTAGCCCCAGATATCGCGGTTCATGTCGATGAGGATGGTGTTGACGCGGGCAAAGTCGTCATACAGCTCGCTCATGTAGTCATGCGGCTCAATCTGGATGGTGTAGGGGTTGAAGCTGATACCCAGCGATTCAACAAAGCGACGGGCAAAGCCGGGCCAGTCCACATCGGGATAGGCCGACAGGTGCGCGTTGTAGTTGCCTACCGCGCCATTGATCTTGCCCAGCAGCTCGACCTCGGCGATGCGCTTGTGCTGGCGCTCCAGCCGGTAGGCGATATTGGCCAGTTCCTTGCCCATGGTGGTGGGAGTGGCAGGCTGGCCGTGGGTGCGCGACATCATGGGCTTGTCAGCCAGTTCGTGCGCCAGGGTCTTGAGCCGGGCAATGATATCGGCCAGCTTGGGCAGCATGGCTGCGCGGCCAGCCTTGAGCATCAGGGCATGAGACAGGTTGTTGATGTCTTCCGAGGTGCAGGCAAAGTGCAGGAACTCGGTCACCGGGCCGATTTCGGGGTTGCCTGACAGGCGTTCCTTCAGCCAGTACTCAATGGCCTTAACGTCGTGGTTGGTGCGGCTCTCGATGGCCTTGACCTCTTCGGCGTGGGCCTCGGAGAAGTTGCTGACAACTTCGTCCAGCTCGGCCACGGTGGCGGCGGAGAAGCTGGGCACCTCGACGATGCCGGGTTCATTCGACAGGGCTTTGAGCCATTCGACCTCCACCTTAACCCGATGTTTGATCAGCGCGTACTCGCTGAAGCAGTCGCGCAGGGCATTGACCTGCTTGTGATAGCGGCCGTCTAGCGGGGAAAGGGCAGTCAGGGTGGAAAGCGTCATGGGGGCAGAAAATCCAATCAAAACAAGCGCAGGATTCTATCATGCCAGGGCGTGCAGCCGGGCGCGGCACCATGTAAAAAGCGGCCCTTGGGCCGCTTTTTAATCCGGGATTAATGCCGATTTAATCCACGGCCTTATTTTTTGCTGACACGGATATTGCCGTTGTAGGTGCCGGCCTCGGTGATATAGACCAGCGGCCCGGACAGGCGCATGGCGCCATCTTTTTCGCCCAGCGTCAGCACATAGCTGGCGTTGTTCTGGTGCTTGACATTGAGCTTGCTGCCATCAAAGGTGGCGGGCGCAAAGGCTTCGGTCAGATCGCCATAGGGGGTGTCGAACATGGTGGCGCGGCCAACCACATTGGCGCCATCCAGCTTCTCGATGACGATGACGGTCTTACCTTCGTAGCCCATGCTGTCTATGGTCCACTTGCCTTCCCAGTTGCCGACGATGGGGGCGGTCGCCGTGGCGGGCTGGGTCGGTTCCACCTGTTTGATGATTTCGGCAGGCTTGGTGCTAGGGGCGGGGGTGATGGCGGCGGGTTCGGCGGGCTTGGCAGGCTCGACCGGCTTGGGTGCGACCACAACGGGGCTGGCAGGTTTGGCGGGCTCGGACGGGGTAGTGGCGCAGCCAGCCAGCAGCATCAAGGCAGCAACCAGGCTATAGGCAGAAAAGCGGGTCATGTTGGTGTCTCCTGATAAGGGGGATGTCATGCCGTGCATGATGGCATGACGGCCGAGCGCTTGCTAGGTCGCACAGTAGCGGCGACCTTGATGCAATGTTTATAGCTGAACCATTTCCAGGTGCTTGAGGCTGCGGCCCAGAAAGCGTTCGCCCACGGTCTGGAAGCGCAGGGGAATATCGGTCACATAGTAGCGGTAGGTGGGTTCCTGGCGCTGTGGATTGGCCAGGTCCAGCTCCACCAGTTTGGCGGCAACCTGTTCGGCCACGCTGACTGCGGAGTCCACCAGCCGTATCTGGCTGCCGACTTCCTGCGCCAGCAGTGGCTTGAGCAGTGGGTAGTGGGTGCAGCCCAATACCAGGGTATCGATACCCTCTGCCAGCACGGGTTTGAGGTATTCCTGCACAGTCATGCGGGTGACGGCATGATCCAGCCAGCCTTCTTCTACCAGGGGGACTAGCAGCGGGCAGGCCTGGGAGTAGACACGGGCCTCGGCATTCAGTGCGTGCACGCCACGGGCATAGGCATTGCTGTTGACGGTGGTAGGTGTGGCGATTACCCCGATGGCGTGATTGCGGCTGACGGCCACGGCATTGCGGGCGCCGGCGTCTATCACGTCGATGACCGGGATATTGACACGGGCCCGTATCTTGTTGGCCGCCACCGCCGAGATGGTATTGCAGGCAATGACCAGCAACTTGACCTCCTGCTGCATCAGGAAATCAACAATCTGCTGGGTGAACTGTTCTATGGTGGCAACTGATTTGACGCCATAGGGCACACGGGCGGTATCGCCGAAATAGACAATGTCCTCAAACGGCAGGCGTTCCATCAGCGCCCGGGTGACGGTGAGCCCGCCTATGCCGGAATCAAAAACACCTATGGGGCGGGAGGCAAGTTGGGAGGGCATGGATGGAGGAGCCGGGCGGGCGTGGGTTGCATTAGGCGCAGGATTCTACGCCTGCAGTATAGGGGGTCAATCAGGGCTCGCTTAGCTTGCGTGCTTCGTGCTGCTGCAAGGCCCAGGCGACATGCTCGCGCACCAGCTCGCTGGCGTCGTCCCGGCGCTGTTGCAGGGCAGCCAGTACGGCAGGCGTGCTGGGGGCGTTACCCAGGCCAACGGCAATATTGCGCAGCCAGCGCTCGTGGCCGATGCGATAGATGGCGGTGCCGGCCAAGCGTTGGTTGAATTCGGTCTCGCTCCAGCTAAACAGCGCTACTAGGCTGACCGCATCAAGCCCATTGCGGACTGCGAAATCGGCCTCGCTGCTATCGACGGCAAAGCGGTTCCAGGGGCAGACCAGTTGGCAGTCGTCACAGCCATAGACGCGGTTGCCTATCAGTGGGCGGAACTCGGCCGGAATGCTGCCCTTCAGTTCGATGGTCAGGTAGGACACGCAGCGGCGTGCATCGACCCGGTAAGGGGCGACGATGGCGCGGGTGGGGCAGATGTCGATGCACTTGCTGCAGCGGCCGCAATGCTCCTGCGCCAGGGGCGGATCGATGGGCAGGGGCAGGCTGACAAACAGTTCGCCCAGAAAGAACATCGAGCCATGCTCGCGGGTGAGCAGCAACGTATGCTTGCCCCGCCAGCCCAGGCCGGCACGGACGGCGGCTTCGACTTCCATCACCGGGGCGGAGTCGACAAAGGCGCGGTAACCCAGTGCATGGCCGGCGGCCTGAATGCGCTCAGCCAGTTTCTGTAGGCGATTGCGCAACACCTTGTGATAATCGCGTCCCAGCGCATAGCGCGAGATGAACGCAGCTTCGCCATCGGCCAATACCGCTTCGCTGTCGTGCGCGTGCGGGGCGCGGTAGTTCATGCGTAGTGAAATGACGCGGAGGGTGCCTGGCACCAGTTCCGCAGGCCGGGCACGTTTCAGGCCGTGACTGGCCATATAATCCATCTCGCCATGCTGGTCGGCCGCCAGCCAGGCTTGCAGGTTTTGTGCTGCGGCCGGGCCTAGGTCGGCGTCGCCTATCTGGGCCGCATCAAAGCCCAGCTCGGCGGCCCAGCGTTTGATATCGCTGGCCAGTGCTGTCCAGTCCTGTTCGTCCTTAGTTGGAATATCCCCATGCATAGCCAAGATCATACCCTGACTGCCTACTTGCCCGATGAAGCCGCTACCCTGGCGATGGGCGAGGTGCTGGCGCAAGCGCTGCGGGGCGGGCTGGTGGTGTTTCTGGAGGGCGATCTGGGCGCAGGCAAAACCACGCTGACCCGCGGCATATTGCGGGGCCTGGGCCATTCAGGCCGGGTTAAGAGTCCGACCTATACACTGGTTGAACCTTACGTGGTTTCTAACTTATACTTCCATCACTTTGATTTATATAGGTTTGCCGATCCGCTGGAATGGGAGGATGCAGGCTTTAGGGAAATGTTCAATCCCGACAGCATTTGCATGGTGGAGTGGCCGGAAAAAGCACAGGGTTTATTGCCTGTGCCGGACTGGACCATCAGCCTTGTTCCCCAGGATGAAGGACGGGCATTTCGCCTCCTTACCGGTACCTTGCTCGGAGCATCATGTCTCGCAACCTTGACCGCTTCCGCCCAGACGCGACCCGCCGCTTGATGCTGCAGGGCGCTGTGGCGACGCTGCTGTTTGGCATCGCCCCTCGCGCCTTTGCCGGTAGCGCTGTGGTGGCCGTCCGTGTCTGGCCGGCCAAGGCCTATACCCGCATTACGCTGGAATCCACTGCGCCACTCAAATTCAACCAGTTCATGGTGCCAGATCCGGCACGTCTGGTCGTGGATCTGGAGGGGGCGGACTGGGGCAATGAACTGGACAAGATTGCCCAGCGTATAGGCACTGAAGACCCTTATATAAGGCAGCTGCGCGCTGGCAGGTTCAAGCCTGGCACCGTGCGGGTGGTGCTCGATCTCAAAACCGAGGTCAAGCCCCAGGTGTTTACCCTGGAGCCATTTGGCGAATACCAGCACAGGCTGGTGATCGATCTGTACCCTGCACAGCCGGATGACCCACTGATGGCCTTGCTGAACGACGGCAAGGGCCTGCCCGATAAACCGGCGGCAGCTCCCGACAAGCCGGCGACCAAGCCGCAGGGCGAGGCGGCCGAGCGGGACAAGCTGGAAGTCAGCCGGTTGGTGACGATAGCCATCGACCCCGGCCATGGCGGCGAGGATCCTGGCGCCGTGGGGGCCGGCGGGACCTATGAAAAGACGGTCACGCTGTCCATAGGCAAGAAGCTCAAGGCGCTGATAGACAAGCAGCCCAATATGCGGGCCGTGCTGACCCGCGATGATGACTATTTCGTACCGCTGGCACAGCGCGTGGGCAAGGCGCGCAAGGTGGGGGCGGATCTGTTTATGTCCATCCACGCCGATGCCTTCGTCAAACCCAATGCCCGAGGTTCTTCGGTGTTTGCCCTGTCGGAGCGGGGGGCGACCAGCACGGCGGCGCGCCTGCTGGCACAAAAACAGAATGAGTCGGACCTGATAGGCGGCGTGAAATTTGATGTGCGCGACCGCCACCTGGCCCAGACCCTGCTGGACCTGACCCAGACGGCGACCATCAATGACAGCCTCAAGCTGGGCAAGGCCATGCTGACCGAGCTGGGGGAGATCAATCGGCTGCACAAGCCCCAGGTGGAGCAGGCCGGTTTTGCGGTGCTGAAGGCGCCTGATATCCCCTCGGTACTGGTAGAGACGGCGTTTATCTCCAACCCCGAGGAAGAAAAGAAACTGGCTGATGAGGGTTACCAGGACAAGATGGCGGAAGCGCTGCTGAGCGGTATCAAGCGCTATCTGGCCAAGAATCCGCCCCTCTCCCGCAACAAGATGGCCTGAACCTCCCTGCCGCCCGTGCCTGCTAGGTTGCACGCGGGCGGTGTCCAGATTCCCTGCTAGGATTGTTCCCATGCTGAAACCAGGCAAACTGTTTGCCGTTGCCACCATCTGTACGCTGGTCGCCATGCGTGCACTGCTGATGGGCACCAAGCCTCGAGCCCGGCTCTGAACAGGCTCTAGGGGCCCCTCAGGGCGCTGTCAACGGCGGCGATCAGCTTGGCCGCGGTGAAGGGTTTGACCACAAAGCCTGCAGCCCCAAGGCTCATGGCGGACTTGACCCGAGGTAGGGTGGCTTCGCTGCTGATCATGATGATGCGCGGCGAGCGCTTCATGCGCTTGAGGGTGGCCAGCACATCCATGCCGCTGGAACCGGGGAGGTTGATGTCCAGCAGCACCAAGTCGGGCTGCTTGTCCTGGCAACCCTTCAAACCTTCTTCCCCCGAGCCGGCCGCGCCTGCGTGATCCAGCCCGGCATCGGTCAGTATGCCCCGTATCAAGGAGCGCAACACGCTATCGTCATCAATGACGTAGAAGGTGGGTTTGTTCCCGGTCATGCGCTTCTCCCAAAGCGGCCTGAGGCCGGCTGATATACTGCGGGCTCAGTCCCGAGAATCGATTCCTGATGTCACGTATACGCCCCTTGCCCGACCATCTCGTCAACCAGATCGCTGCTGGCGAGGTGGTGGAGCGACCCGCCTCGGCCCTGAAGGAGTTGCTGGAAAACAGCCTGGACGCGGGTGCAACCACTCTCAGCGTAGACTTGGCGGAAGGGGGAAGCAAACTGATACGGGTAACCGACGATGGCGGCGGCATTGCCCGTGAGGAATTGAGCCTGGCGCTTAGCCGGCATGCCACCAGCAAGATAGCCAGCCTTGAAGACCTGCACCGGGTGCGTACCCTGGGGTTTCGGGGGGAAGGCCTCGCTAGTATCGCGTCGGTGTCGCAGCTGCTGTTGAGCAGTCGTGAGGCTGGCTCGTCCCAGGCCTGGCGGGTCGAGGCTGACAACGGCACCATACATGAGGCGGAGCCAGCATCGCTGTCGGCAGGCACCTCGGTCGAGGTGCGTGACCTGTATTTCAATGTGCCGGCCCGCCGCAAGTTCCTGAAAACTCCCGCCACCGAATACGCCCATTGTGAGGATGCCTTCAAGCGCATTGCCTTGTCGCGCCCTGACCTAGCGCTGACCTTGACCCACAATGGCAAGGTGCAATGGCGGCTGAAGGCAGAGACAGCCAGCGAGCGCATGCGTGCCATACTGGGCAATGAGTTTGCCGACACCATGCTGGCCATCGAGGCCCAGGCGGCCAGTCTGCGCCTGACGGGTTTTGCTGGCTCGCCCACTGTCTCGCGGGCCAGCCGCGATGCCCAGTTTGTCTTCGTCAATGGCCGTTTTGTGCGTGACAAGGTGGTGCTGCATGCCGTGCGCGAGGCTTATCGCGACGTGCTGCATCTGGATAGGCAGCCCCTGTATGTGCTGTTTATCGAGCTAGACCCGGAGGCGGTGGACGTGAACGTACACCCCACCAAGACCGAGGTGCGGTTTCGGGAATCGCAGGCCATCCATCGTTTTCTGTTCCATGCCCTCAACAAGGCCTTGGCCGAGACTCGGGCGGGTGCGGCTGTCCCCGCCGAGGCACCGGCCCAGCCCGAGGGTGGCCTGGCCAATGTCGCCTATGCACCCACTTTCCAGCAGATGCGCATGCCGTTGGGTGTGCAGGAATCGGCTGCAGGCAATTTCTACGGCACCCTGTTCGCCGGCGTGCGTGAGGCGGAGCGGGCGGTGCCCCTGGATGCGCCAGCCAGCGCTGTGTTGCCGCCGATGACACCGCCACCGGCTGGCTATCCAACCCGACCCTTGCCCAGCAGCGACGACGATCTGCCGCCGCTGGGCTTTGCACTGGCGCAGTTGCATGGCGTGTATGTGCTGGCGCAGGCCCGCGATGGCCTGATCGTGGTGGATATGCATGCGGCACATGAGCGGGTGGTGTACGAAAAGCTCAAGACCGCTCTGGATACTGACAGGCTGCCTACCCAGCCGCTGCTGATACCGCTGGCCTTCCCGGCAGACCGGCTGGATGTGGCGACCGTGGAGGAGCACGCCGAGGCGCTGGGCCTGCTGGGGTTTGAAATGGCCGTCATGGGGCCGACCCAACTGGCTGTGCGCTCTATCCCCATGCTGTTGCGCGACGCCGACCCGGTAGAGCTGGCCCGCTCGGTGCTGGCCGATATCCGCGAGGTGGGGGCCAGCCGCGTGCTGACCGAAAAACGCGATGCCCTGCTGGCCAGTATGGCCTGCCATGGCGCTGTGCGGGCCAACCGCAGCCTGACCCTGCCGGAAATGAATGCCCTGCTGCGCGAGATGGAAGCCACCGAGCGCAGCGGCCAATGCAACCATGGCCGGCCTACCTGGTTCAGGCTCAGCATGAACGAGCTGGACAAGCTGTTCATGCGGGGGCAATAGCATGAGTGTGCTGTTGCTGACCAAGCTGACCTTGTCGCCGCTGCTGATAGGGCTGGCCAGCCTGGCAGGCAGACGCTGGGGACCCAATGTGGCGGGCATGCTGGGAGGGCTGCCCATTGTGGCGGGGCCGCTGGTGGTGGTGCTGTGGCTGACACAGGGCGAGCACTACGCCGCCCAGGTGGCCTTGTCCTCACCAGCCGGGGTGTGGGGCAATGTGGCCTATATGTTGGGGGTGGGCTATGCCAGCGCCTATCTGCGTTGGCCTGGCGCCATCCTGGCCGGCTGGGGGGCTTACCTGCTGGTGGCCTTTGGCGTGTATGGGCTGGGCCTGGCGGAATCGCGCTGGGTGGCTGTACTGGTGGTGGCTGGGCTATGGCTGGCGGCCACCCGTCTCTTGCCCAAGCCGCGCGCTGCGCCCCCGGCGGCGGCCCTGCCACGTAGCGAATTGCTGGTGCGCATACTGGCGGCGGCCTGCCTGGTATTCGGTTTATCTACCGCCTCGCCCTTGCTGGGGCCTGCGCTGACCGGTGTGTTTGCCGGTGCACCGGTTGCCGCTACGGTCATCCCGGCCTTTACCTATGCCAATGCGGGCCGCGATGCATTGCTATTGGCCTTGCGCGGGTTCTTGACCGGCCTGATGGGGTTTGCCGTATTTTTTCTGGTGCTGGCCGAAACCATCGCACCACTGGGCTGGTGGGCCTTGCTGGTATCGGCATTGGCCGGTGGTGCGGTGGGCTGGCTGGCCACACTATGGGCGAGGAGATCGGCATGAGTACCCTGCCACCTGCAATTTTCCTGATGGGCCCGACGGCCAGCGGCAAGACGGCACTGGCGGTGGAGCTGGCGCAGCGCCTGCCTGTCGAACTGATCTCGGTCGATTCGGCCCTGGTCTATCGCGATATGGATATTGGCACTGCCAAGCCCGATGCGGCCACGCTGGCGGTGGCGCCGCACCATCTGATCGACATTATCTCGCCGCTGGATACTTACTCCGCCGCGCAATTCCGCCACGATGCCCTGCAACTGATGGCCGAGATTACCGCTCGTGGCAAGGTGCCACTGCTGGTGGGTGGCACCATGCTGTACTTCAACGCCCTGCAGCACGGCCTGCACGACCTGCCTTCGGCAGACCCGGCCATACGCCAGCAACTGGAGGCCGATGCTGCAACTGAGGGGTGGCCGGCCATGCATGCCAGGCTACAGCAGGTAGACCCGGCTACTGCCGCGCGGCTGGCCCCCAATGACAGCCAGCGCATAGGGCGGGCGTTGGAGATTTTTCTGGCTTCGGGACGCACTATGGCCTCCTTGCTGGCGGAGCAAAGGCAGGTGGAGCCGCTACCTTATGCGCTTACCAGGCTGGCCTTGATGCCGCCTGACAGGGCGGAACTGCATGCACGTATCGCGCTGCGGTTTGAGCTGATGCTGAAAGAGGGGCTGATCGACGAGGTGGCAGGGCTACGCCGGCAGTACCCTGAGCTTGAACCGGACATGCCATCCATGCGCTGTGTGGGCTACCGACAAACCTGGGATTATCTGGAAGGGCGGCTGGACTACAAGGAGCTGCGCGAGCGGGGCATTTATGCCACGCGGCAACTGGCCAAACGGCAGATTACCTGGTTGCGGGGAATGGCGGCGGATGGTGGGTTGATCGCCCTGGAGTCTGCTGCGGAGATAGAGGGCATAGAGTTGCCGATGCTGTGATCCCGGGTGAGTCAGCTGACTGGGTGCTTATCAAACAAAATGCCACACACAGTGTGGCATTTTGTTTTGGTCTTACTACCCAAGTGAGACCGGGCAATGGCGGTTTAGCTTGGGTTGATGACTACGATGCCTAGTTCTTCTTGTCGCCGATGTACTTGCCCAGGAAGCTTTCAACCTGCTTGGCAAAATCGACCTGATTCTCCAGTTTGGTCCAGCCATGGCCTTCGCCTGCATAGACTATCCACTCGACAGGCGTACCTTGCTTGCGCAGCTTGTCGCGCATCTTCTCGCCATGAACCAGTGGCACGCGGATATCTTCGGAGCCATAGGCCATCATGACGGGTTTGGTGATACGCGATGCATTCTCCAGAGCAGAAGATTTCTTCATGTACTCCACATCTTTATCTGGATCGCCATGCAGGTCCTTTTGACGATAGCGCGACCAAGCACTATCGGCAGTATCGGACCAGGCAACGCTGAAGAGCATATTGATGTCCGTCACGCCAACATAGTTGATGCCGCATTGATAGAGATCAGGGTCTTTCACCAAACCGTACATCGTGGCGTAACCGCCATAGCTGGCACCCATGATGCAAACGCGCTTGGGGTCGACTATGCCTTGTTTGACCAGCCAGTTTACGCCGTCGGTAATATCATCCTGCATGGCCAGGCCCCATTGCTTCCAGCCCGCACGGTGCAGCTTCCAGCCCAGCCCGGTGGACATACGGAAGTTGGGTTGCAGCACGGCGTAACCACGCGAAGCCATGTGCTGAACAGAAGGATCGAAGCCCCAGCTGTCGCGGGCATGCGGACCACCGTGTATGAATGCCACCAAAGGCAGATTCTTTGCCGCCTTGTCCTTGGGTAGTGTCAGGTAGCCGGGAATGGTCAGTCCGTCACGAGCGACATACTTGACAGTCTGCATCGGTGACATCTGCTCGGGGTTGATCTCTGGCTTATAGGACAGCAGTGGCTCCAGCGTGCTGGTTGCCGCTTCGTAGAGAAAGGCACGTCCCGGTTCGATATCCGATGAAGTGGTGACCAGCATGCGATCGCCACGTTTTTGGATGGTATTCAGGCTGCCAGGGAAGGTGGCATCGAACTCTGCCTGCCATTTGGCCCATTGCTCATTGAAATAATGAATCTCTGGCTTATGCGCATTGATGCTGATCCCCACTATCTTACGGCTGGCTGCATCACGAATGATGCCCTGCTGGAAATCGGCTTCGGGGTGGCGGAACAGTAGTTCCTTGGGTTTTCC
Organism: Chitinimonas sp. JJ19; assembly: GCF_036961565.1. Classification (NCBI taxonomy): domain Bacteria; kingdom Pseudomonadati; phylum Pseudomonadota; class Betaproteobacteria; order Neisseriales; family Chitinibacteraceae; genus Chitinimonas; species Chitinimonas sp. JJ19. Next base: position 365,784 of record NZ_JBAMDD010000002.1, on the reverse strand, counting down.
GGCTTCGAAATCCCAAGTGTAGAGACCGTCGGTGTCTTCCTTGTTACGGCCCACGACCAGCATGGTCTTGTCGTCGGCATCGAAGGCGATAGGTGCATAGCCTTCATCATCCATCAGGTATTCCGTGATGGTTCGCCATGCAGCATCGTTGTTCTCGCGATAGCTGACTTTGTATTTGAACCTGCCGCTTGCTTTGTCACCGTAAAAAGATACGGCGGCGCGTACCTGCTTCTTGCTGTCCACCACCCATTCGGCAACCTTGCCAGGATTGTTGAAGGTCAGCAAACGAGTGCGACCATTGCTGGTATCCATCAGGTAGACGTCGCTATTGCCAAAGTCATCCTGCCCTGCACCGGGACTACGTTTGCTACTGGTCACCAGTATGTCGTTGCTGCCATCCTGGGGGACATCGAGCACGCTAATAGACATCTTTTCGGCAAGATTACGGAAACCGCTACCGTCGGCATTGATGGCGAACGGGCCCTGGCCGCGTGCTTGTTCCATAGTGCCCTTGGTATCCTGGACGTGGAACATCAAGCGGTTGTTATTGATCCAGCGGACACCGGATGCATCCCACAGTTTGCTGGAGGCCAGGACATTGGCTTCGCGTGTTTTCAGGTCGATAACGGCCAAAGCCAGGCGGCCGTTGACCGGGGTAATCACCGACAGCTTGTCACCATTGGGTGACAGTACGGGGGAACCATATTGCGGACGAGTGAAAAAGTCCTCGATGGGGACGGGCTTGGACTCCGCGGCTGCATAGGACAACGGGGCAGTCGCAAGCAGCAGGCCCAGGGCAATGCTGTGCAGGATTCGGTGTTTCACCGTGCTTCTCCAATCAGGTGCCGTGATGTGCTGGGGTATCAAAATCATGCGGCAGAATAAAAGATGGCGCCGAAACAGAGTTCCGGCGCCTATCGTTACGACTTGCTCTTAGTAGAAGGTGTAAACCGCGCTGGCTTGGAAGTAACGACCCATGGAGTCATGCAACGGAGCGTAGTAATTCCGGCCATTGGTGTAGGGGAAGAACGGTGGTTTGCGATCGAAGGCGTTCTTCACTGCACCGCTCAGTATCACGTTCTTGAAGCCCCTGTAGCTGCCACCGATGTTCACCGTGGTGAAGCTGGCGATATCACGGCAAAGCTCCTCGTAACCTTCCGCGATAAAGCGGCAGGTCTCGTTCGGCGAGCCAACAGCGCCCATCTTGCCAACATAGCGTGCATCGGCAGACAACGACCATGGACCCTGCTTCCAACCCACACCCAGGCTACCTTGCAGACGCGGCTGGCCCGAGGTGCCGATGTACTGCAGCATTGGATCATTCGGCGTGGGGGCCGTGCGGTAGGACTGAACATATTGCAGGTTCAGCGAGGGTTCGATCTTGCCGTAGGCGCCCAGGTTGAAGCGGCCACGCAGATCCATGTCCACGCCCTTGACGTCGGTCACGGAGACGTTGGTCAGCAACAGCTTGACCAGGGTGATTTCACCCTTGGTAGCGCCGTTGGCAGCGTCTGCCGCTGTCAGCGGATCGCGCACGATGACCGTAGCAGGGTTATTGGCGAACAAGGCTTCGTTGGCCAGTACGGTGGTCAGGTCGTAGGTCGAAATCTCGTTCTTGCGCTTGATACGCCAGAAGTCGACCGACATATTGAAGGACTGGTTGGGTTCCCACACAAAGCCGTAGGTGAAGCTTTCACCCTTTTCTGGCCCCAGGTTGGGGTTGGAGCCACTCTGGTAGGGGCTTTGCGCATTACAGCCTTCCTTGAAGCTGGCATTGCAGCGTGCCGGATCTTGGAAGGAGATAAAGGCGTTCGAGATGGCTGTCGAGTTTTCCACCAAGGTAGGAGCGCGGAAGCCTTCGGCATAAGTGCTACGCAGCACCAGCGACGACCACGGGGTCCACTTCAGGCCCAGCTTGGGCGTGGTCGAATTGCCGTAGTCCGAGTAGCGGTCGTGGCGTGCTGCCAACTGTGCTTCCAGATTGCTCAGAATAGGAATATTCAACTCGCTGTAAATCGAGCGGATATTGCGGCTGTTCGACATGGGCGGTGGCAGTTCGGCGCTATGGTACAGCTCACCCGCCACGGCGTTCGGATCTGGGTTGGTCTCCAGGCTTTCGCGACGTGCTTCGACACCGACTGCCATGGACAGCGGACCGGCCGGCAACTCAAGCAATTCGCCGCTGACCTTGGCATCCCACAAGCTCATGGACGATTTGTATTGGCTGGCGCTATTGGTAACCAGGCTTGGATAGAGTGCGGCATTGCCAGCGACATCGCCGAACAGGAACTTGCCGGTCTGCACGGCTTCGATGAACTTGGAGTTCAGCAGGCCGCCAGTAGCGCGCGATTCCACTTCACTGGAGTTGGTCAGGATGGCGGTTTCCCAATCCCAGTTACCCAACACACCCTTGGCACCGATCAGGTAGCGACCGAAGTCAGTGGTGTTATCCTGGCCTTGTGCCGGCAGGTTCTTCAACTGCGAACGCAGACGGACGGTACCGTTGCCGCCGGCCAAAGTCTTGCCATCTGGGCCGATCAGCTCTTGCGGGTATTGCGGGTGGGTAATGGGCAGGGCACCAATTTCTTGGCCCAGTTGCATGGCAACCCAGTGCAGCTGGCCGGTTACTCGTGCCTTGTTCTGGGTGCGCATGACTTCGGCCCACACCTTGGTATCAGCATTCGGCTGCCAATTGAATACCGAGGTCAGCGAGAAGCGATCGCTCTTGCCACCAGAGTTGAAGTCAGCATCCTTCAGGTCGTCGAACACACAGACCTTGCCGCCAGGCATGCCGCTGGCGCCGAAGAAATCAGCTGCATCGACCTGTTGATCAGCCGGGCAGGCTTTGCCGTCTATGGGGCGGGCATTGAACTTGCCGGTGGCCTTGTCGGTCCAGTAGATATTGCCTGGCGCGGTATACAGGTTACGCTGGTCGGAATACCCATAGGCGCGCAAATCCTGCGTGCCGATATAGCCACCGCGGTTCTTCAGGAAGGAAGGCTTTTGCTGGCGGATATCCAGGGTGGCGAAAGCATTGAAGTGCTGTTCCGTCAGGTTGCCGTAGCCAAAACTGGCGGTTGCTCGGGCGGTCTCGCCGTCGCCTACCTCGGATTCACCATAGGAAGCGCCAATTTCCAGGCCTTCATAGCTTTCCTTCAGAATGATGTTAACCACGCCGGCCATGGCTTCCGAGCCATAAATAGCCGATGCGCCGTCCTTCAGCACTTCGATACGCTCCACCGCGCCCATGGGCAGGGTGTTCAGGTCAACGAAAGTGGTCTGGAATTCAGGCTGGGCGTAGGCAGCAAGACGGCGGCCATTGATCAGCATCAAGGTGGCTTGGCTACCCAGACCACGCAGGTTGAGACCAGAAGCGCCAGCGGTAAAGCCGCTGGTGCGGTTCTCATCGATACCACCAACGTTGACGGAAATGTTGCGCAGCACTTCAGTCAGCGTAGTGGCACCACCACGCTTCATCTGCTCATTGGTAATGATCATTACCGGCGAAGCGGTCTCGCGCGAGATGCGCTTGATGTTGGAGCCGGTAACAGTGATCTTTTCAATCTTGGGCTCAGGTGCCGCAGTGGCGGGATCGGCCGCATGGGCGGCGAGGCAGAAGCCAACGCTGGATAAGGCGATGGCAAGGCAATTGAACTTCATCTGGTGATACTCCCCTAAGGTGTGCGAGGCGGGTTTTCCTGAATTGCCAGATAGGCATTCGTGCGTATTTCGCAACCCGTGCAAGCTACCATTCAGGTGTGGTTCAGGAGAAATATTGTCTCCTTATTGCAGTGCTAGTGTTGGTTTATGGCGACGATGGGGGCTTTCGTTGGGCAGGCTACATGGCGTGAAACTTTGTCTGTCTGGTGCAGAGCTGAGGCAAGCCTTGGGGCAAGAAGCCGTTGTATTTATGTATGCGGCCAAGTGCGCTCGGATACTCGATCCGTTGATAGAAAAAAGGCCCTCGAAGAACGAGGGCCTTGCAAGTCAAGCATGATACTGCGGGGGTATCCTCAGGATCCCAAGCGTAATCAATAGAACTTATAGTCGGCGCTGACCTTGACCATGCGCAACTGACGCGCATTTGAATGCGTTTCGGTCGCATCACTACGATACTGGCGCAGGTCCAGTGGCTCGTCGCGGTTCATCAGGTTTTTCACGTTCAGCATCAGATTCAGGTTCTTGATGCCGGTGTACCCCAACGCCAAGTCAACTGTGGTGTGCGAACCGACACGGCATTGTGCTGCTGTGTAGCGCAAGCGGGCGCAGCCTGCTGGCGAATAGGTCGTGTCCGTGTAGTCATCCTGCAGCGCATAACCCGAAGAGAAGTTGGTACGTACACCAACTGAATACACGCCATAAGACCAGTCTGCTGACAAGACCGACTTCAGACGTGAGTAACCATAACGACCCGCCAGATTGTCGCCGTAGGCCTTCAGCTCGTCGGACCAGGAATACAGGTCCTTGGTGTAGGTGGCACTAAGGTCGACATCCAGCTTGCCGAGGCCGGAGGGGCGGAAGGAAGTCTGCAGGTCGATATCGTAACCCGAGGTCTTGGTCTTGGAGATGTTCTCGTAAGTACGTGTAATACCGGTCAGCTTATGAGCGCTGATCTGATGGTCGGCACGTCCGGCATAACGTTGGTTCATCTCGATATCCAGCGCGGTCAACGCGGCTGCGCGGGTGACTTGGCCTGGGAAGTTGCTCTCGTTGTTGAGTACCTCCTGGGCGCTACGGCTGTTGATCTCGTTCTTGCGAGCGATATGCCAGTAGTCTACCGATACGCTGAAGCCCTTGACTGGTTCGAATACAAAGCCCAAGGTTTTGCTGTCCGAGGTCTCGGGCTTCAGGTTCTTGTTGGACTTGGTGCGCGAGGCCAGCGAGAACGAGCAGCTGTCGCCGTATACCGATTCAGCCTTGGCGCGCAGAATGGCCGCTTCGGTGGGGTCGGTGGAGGCATCCGCATCGGCATTCAGCGAGTTGTAGACGTTGGTTGCCGCATCGCATCGCTGGGGATCGGACAGCCCGGGCGCAAAGGCGCGCAGCTCAGAATCACTGGATTCCAACAGGTTGGGCGCACGGAAACCACCGGCAAAGGTACCGCGTAGGATCAGGCTGGGGGAAGCCTGGAAGCGCAGGCCCAGTTTGGGCGAGACATGGGCATCAAAGTTCTCGAACTTGTCGACGCGCGCAGCCAACTGGGCTTCCAGCTTATCCAATACAGGGACATTCAGCTCGACAAAGGCTGCGCCATAGGTGCGGGAGCCGCTCGCAGCGGACGATCCGCGGCCAACCAAGTCAGCTTCCTTGGCCAGGATATCGCTATCCTTGCTTTCATAGTCCTCGCGACGCAGATCGAAACCGGCTGCTATGCCCAAGGGGCCAGCAGGTAGTTCAGCCAGCGCCGAGTTGGAGAACTTGCCGTCGATGAAGGACTGTGAGGTCTCGCCTTGGGTTACATATTGCGGGAAGAGCTTATTTAGCACTTCATAGCTGTTCTGCTGGCCGATCTTATAGGCCTTATTGAAGAACAGTGGATCATCGATGTCGTAGTCGCCAATGACTTCCTTGAAACCCTTGCGGCTGTATTGGCTGCGTTGGGTCATGACAGTCTTGGCGTAGGTATAGCCAGCAGCAGTTTCCCAATCCCAGTTGCCGGCAATGCCCTTCAGTCCACCCATGAAGCGGTACTGGTCCGAATCAACCTTCGTGCCTAGCAGAGGCTCTGCATCGGCAAAGCGATAACGGAACTCTATCTCGGAGCCCGACTGGTTCAGGGGGTGCTGGGCAGGGAGGCCGCGAGGGGTGAATATCTGGATGGAGCCATCCGCAGCTGCCCATTCGGTGGTGCCTAAGGCAGCGCCGTAAGCCGGAGGTGTGCCTTTGTACTCGGTCTTGATATTGGAGTAGCTGATATCACCGAATGCCTTCAGGTCGTCGCTGAAGCGGAACTCGCCTGAGCTGAAGAAGTTGGCGCGCTTGGACTTGGGTACGGCGCCGATGCGTGCCCACTGATCGAAGCGGCACAGGCCGCCTTGAATCATGCTGGGAGCACAGCCAGTCAAAGGGCCGGTTTGGCCGCCACCAATCAGGTTTCCAGGGAAGGCGAATGTCGAGAAGGTGCCGATGCTGGGGTTCAAGGCCAGCGCGGTCTTGTTGCTCTCACCAAACAGGTCTCTGAATGTGTAGTCATTGCGCTGATAGAAATCGGCGTTGACCAGCACGTTGTAGCGATCCTCATTGGCGTTGCCAAAGCCGGCGGTGATGCTGGCGTTCTGTTGCTCCAGCTTGCCTTGATCCACAGACTGCTGGTGCGAAGCCTTCAGCTTCAGACCGGTGTAGTTGCGGCGGGTGATGATGTTGATCACGCCTGCAACTGCATCGGAGCCATAGATGGCAGAAGCGCCATCCTTGAGAATTTCAACGCGCTCGATGGCTTCGGTAGGCAGGGCATCGAGGTTCACGAAGTTTTCTTGCGCGCCATCGCCCAAGGCGTAGTTGGAGACGCGGCGGCTGTTCAGCAGTACTAGGGTCGAAGCCTTGCCCAGGTTGCGCAACGACGCGCCGGACGAGCCGCTGGCAAAAGAACTGCTACCACCGATGTCGCTCAGGGCTGAAGTCGAGGACGACAGCGTGTCGATGAATTCTCGGAAGGTATTGGCGCCCGTGCGCTGTATGTCTTCGCGGGAGACGACCTGCACTGGGGACGCAGTTTCCTTGCTCAGGCGCTTGATATTCGAGCCGGTGACTTCGATCTTTTCAATCGGTGTGGCGGTGTCGGCGGCGTGGACGTGGCCGGTGTAACCCAGAGTTGCTATGGCCAAGGCCAAGTACTTCATCTTCATAACTAAATTAACTCCCCAGAAACTACAAAATGTTCGCTGTTCCCGCCGATAGGCTGATAGCTACAGCCAATCGGCGGGGGGCGAATACTACGTAGTCATAAGGTGTACGTCATCATTGGTGCCGCATTCACGAATTAATCAAGCGGTGTGTTACTTATTTACAACATTTTTATGCCCGATGTTCTGTGCGCGTGACAGTTCGAGCTATCGCTGCAAGCGATGGCTCGCAGGGGATGTTACCTACAGCTATCGTGCTCAAGCACGAGGTTCGCCACCATACAGGTGCTATACTTTTCCAGTACAAAACGCCGCGCATTGCGCGGCGTTTTTCATGGTTTAAGGCAAGGTGCGTGTGGCCTATCCCTGCATAGAGTGATGCGCCTGTGCGAGCTGCCACTAAGACAGATTAGCGGCTTGCGGCGCGGGCTAAATTTTTGATGCTGGTCTTGTGAGAATAGAGGGCAAGGTAATGAAGAAAATCTTTCCGGCGCTGCTGTTTGGCATGCTGTGTGTCGCACCTGTTGCAGCTAACGCAGCAGCGGATACCAAGGCTGATGTCGTGGTGAAGCCTTGGAACGCAATTGAGAAACTATTTGCTCGGCCTAGCTTCATGCAGATGCGATTGTCACCGGATGGCAAGAGCATGGCGGTGCTGGTGCCGGTTAATGACAGGCGCAATCTGGCTGTGATTGATCTGGAGGGCAAGGCGATCAAGGTGCTGACCAATCTCAAGGAGATAGATGTCGCACGCTTTTTCTGGGTCAACAATGAGCGCCTGATTTTTACCCAGGGTGATGCACTTGCCGGCTCTGGCGAGGCAGAGAGCTGGGGAGGCGTGGTGGCCGTGAACAAGGACGGGAGTGAACTGCGCCGGTTCAAGTCGAATCATAGCTTGGTTGGCGTACTGAGCGATGGTTCGGACAATGTGCTGATGGTCAATAATGACCGTAGTAGCAAAGCGATTGACCTCTATGTGGTCAACTCCAAGACAGAGAAGGGTGTGCTGAAGACGTTCGATAATCCTGCTACTCCCGGCGAGACTGTTAGCTTCTTGCCAGATAGCAAGGGAGAGGCACGTCTGGCTTATCTGGTGGATGATAAGCACGCATTGACCATGACCAAGATTTACCACCGAGCATCCAAGGAGCAGGGTTGGAAACTGATTAAGGAGTTTGAGGAGGGTCAGCAGGGTGAGTGGGATGTATTGGGGCTGGACAGTGATGATAAGACAGCCTTTGTGGCTGTTCGTGGCGAAGACAGCAAGTTTGCCTTGCATACGCTGGACATGGAGACTCAGGTTCTTGGCGAAAAGTTGCTGGCCCATGATCTGGTCGACGTTGACGGTAGCAATGCCGATCTGATTCGAGCTGCATCGGGCAAGGTGATTGGTTTGGCGCTGGATGCGGAAAAGCCAGAGATCTATTGGTTTGACCGGGCTTGGGCCAAGCTCAGTGAGCAGGTGGATGCAACGCTCAAGGGTAGGATCAACTATCTTGCCGGTGATCTGGATGGGCGTATTGCCATCTATTCGGTAAGCGATGTGGATCAGGGCAGCTACTATTTGCTGGATACCAAGACGCTCAAGATGGAGGAGGTCGCGCAGGCCGCCCCCTGGCTGGATGCTGACAAGACCTCGCCTATGCGGCCGGTGCAGTACAAGGCCCGCGATGGTATGACGATTCCTGCCTACCTGACCTTGCCCAAGGGGAAGGCTGAAAAGATGTTGCCGTTGGTGGTCAATATTCATGGCGGCCCTTTTGGTGTGCGTGATTCCTGGGGCTGGAGCCCGGAAGTGCAATTTCTGGCCTCGCGTGGCTATGCTGTGTTGCAGCCCAACTATCGGGGCTCTGGCGGCTATGGCTGGAAGCATCAGCGTAGCGGCTGGAAGCAGTGGGGGCTGGCCATGCAGGATGACATCACTGATGGCGTGAATTGGTTGGTAAGCAGTGGTGTGGTCGACAAGAACCGCGTCTGCATCTATGGCGGCAGCTATGGTGGATATGCCACCCTGATGGGCCTGGTGAAGGACCCCGATCTCTACAAGTGTGGCGTCGATATGGTCGGGGTGTCGGATATTGAAATGAAGTTTGATGTGCAATGGTCTGACTATGCCAGAAGCAACTACGTGAAGCACGGTGCCATGGCTACCTTTGTTGGCGATCCCAAGACCGATCAGGCACAGTTGAAAATGACCTCGCCGCTACAGAATGCCGACAAGTTCAAGGCACCGGTGCTGATTGCCCATGGTGCACTGGATCGCCGGGTGCCGCTGGTGCACGCTGAGCGCATGCGGGATGCATTGAAGGCCAACGGCAAGGCTTACGAGTGGTTGGTAATCGATGACGAGGGGCATGGTTTTGGCAAGATGAAGAACATCAAGCTGTTCTATTCCGCCGTAGAGGCATTCTTGAAGAAGCATATAGGTAGCTAAGCTTCACGCGTAGCGCAAAGCCCCGGTTTTTTGACCGGGGCTTTTGCTTTTGCGTGTACCGCAGGCTCTGGCTTTGACGGCACTTGGCGATGATTGTCCACCATTGGGTTGTCTAGGTTTGTCAGGGCATTTGGCGCTGGTATTAGCTTTCTCTGAAATTCGTTGCGTAGTCGCTACAAACTGTGAAATGTGTAACGAAAATGCTGCAAAAGCCGGGAAGGCTGAGGGTACTATGGCTCATCAGGGAGATTGACGTCGCTGCTTGCTGGGCGAGGTCGCTTGGCTTTTTTGTGTGTTCGCTGCTGAGGGTTGTCGACCACCGGCAGTGGTTCCATTGGGAGAAATACAAGTTATGAAGCTGAATCAGATTACACGCGCGCTGCTGCTGGTTGGCATCGCTGGTGGTGCAAGCCAGTTTGCCCTTGCCGAAGAGGCACCGGTCAAGGTCGAAAAGATCCAGGTGACGGGCTCCAACATCAAGCGTACTTCGACCGAATCTGCGTCTCCCATTCAGGTTATTGGCCGTGAGGAGATCCGCAAGACTGGCGTGACGACCACTTCCGAGTTGTTGAAGCTGGTGCCGGCTATCAGTTCGGGCGGCCTGGATGACCTGGATTCCGGAACTGGCTTTGCTTCGGGCGTGGCAACCTCGTCTCTGCGTGGCCTGGGTTCTTCTTCCACACTGGTGCTGGTCAATGGTCGCCGTATGGCGCCTGCGGCCTATGCCGACCCGAACACCGGGCAATCCAGCCTCTACAACCTGAACAATATTCCGCTGTCAGCCATTGAGCGTGTGGAAGTTCTGAAGGACGGCGCCTCGGCCGTGTATGGCTCTGATGCCATCGCCGGTGTGATCAACTTTATCCTGCGCAAGGATTACCAAGGTGCCCAGGCTTCCTTGTCGGGCGGCGGCTCGCTCAATGGTGGTTTCGGCAATCAGTCGGGCAACTTGAGCGTAGGCTTTGGCGACCCTGTCAGCAATCGTTTCAATGTGATGGTGTCGGCTGAGTACCGCCATCGCGAAGCGACCCCGCTGAGCAAGGCGCACGCCATCAAGAAGGATGCTTACTACCAGTTGGATGCCCGTCTGGATCCGTCGGCATCGTCGCTGGCGTACCCTGGTAACTACTATATCGAGCGCACCCAAGGTAGCGGCGCGTTTACCGTGCTAGGTGTGGCGGATAACCGCTGCCCGACCTCGATGAAGGTCGGTACGACTTGCCGCTGGGACTTCTTCAAGGGCCTGGATGCTGTTTCTGAGTCCGACACCGGTGCGGTCTTCTCCCGTGCTTCGTTCTCCTTGGGTGAAAACCTGAATGCGTTTGCCGAGGTCGGCTACAACAGGGTCGAAGCTGAATACCGCTCCAACCCACGTAGCGTTGCCCAGACTGGCAGCACCTGGTTTACCACGGATGGTCAGCGCAAGTCGTTTACCTTTGTGCTGCCCGCCAATCACCCGGACAATCCGTACAACAACCCCACCTACACACAGTACACGCCTAACAATACCCGCCAGGTTGCGGTGCGCTACCGTTTTGGCGATATCCCATCGTCTGATTCGGTGACGAACGAATCGACCCGTGTTGTGCTGGGCCTGGATGGATCGCACTTCGGTTGGGACTGGAATGCAGGGGCGATGTACAGCAAGGCTGAGCGTGAAGCCGTTTCGCGTGGTCTGCTGCTGGCAAACGAGCTGCAGAGCGCAATCAATGATCTGAGCTACCGCCCATTTGGCAACAACAGCGCGGCGACGATTGCCAAGATCAGTCCTGATCAGCTCTACACTGGTGAGACCGAAGTCAGCATCGGCGACCTGAAGGGCAGCACCGAGTTCGGTAACCTGCCTGGCGGTGCGATTGGCGTAGCAGTTGGCCTTGAAGCCCGTCGCGAATCCATCAAGGTGACGCCGGATGCCCGCCTGGCTAATGCCGAGTTTATTGGTCTGGGTTCGTCCGCAGCTGACGGTAGCCGTAATGTGCGTTCGGTGTTTGGTGAGTTCAATCTGCCGCTGCTGAAGACGCTGGAAGCTGAGGCTGCCGTGCGTTATGACCGCTACAGTGACTACGGTTCGTCCACCACCCCCAAGCTTGGTCTGAAATGGACGCCCAACGGTGCCCTGGCTGTCCGTGGTTCGTATGCTGAAGGTTTCCGCGCGCCTGGCCTGACCCAGATTTCCAAGTCCAGCGTGCAGTCCTTCAATACCATCATTGACCCGCTGCGTTGCGGTACCTCCAAGTTCCCGGACGTGCCTGCCAACACCATCGATCCCGCATCGCGCGATACGGGTGAGTGCACCACCGGCCGCAGCATTTCCTCGCGTATTGCTGCCAACCCGGATCTGGAGCCCGAGAAGTCCAAGAGCTTCACCTTCGGCCTGGTGTTTGCGCCGTCGGCGAACTTCAACGGCACGGTTGATATCTACCAGATTCGCCGTAAGGATGAGATCGACCGTCTGAGCTCGCAGTACATCATGGATCAACTCCATGAAGGTGGTGAGTCGCGCTACGCCGATCAGATTTCCCGTAACCAGAATCCGGATACTTGGCTGCGTGATACCAACGGCAACATTATCCCGAACACCGGTCCTATCATCAGCACCGTGCGTAAGTTCTTCAATCTGGGTGAATCCCGCGTCAAGGGTGTCGATCTGGATCTGAACCTGCGCAACAACCTGGGTGAGTTCGGTCGCCTGAGCAGCAACTTCAACGCCAGCTACCTGATCAGCTACAAGCAGGCCCAGTTTGCTGGTGATGAGTTTGTGGAATACGCTGGTGCTTACGGCCCTGCAGGTGAACTGCCGCGCCTCAAGAGCACGCTGGCTACAACCTGGTCCAAGGGGCCATACTCGGTGAACGGCCGTATCAACTATACCGATGGCTGGTACTACGGCGACGGTGTGAGCGGTTGTGGTGGTATTGCCGCATATCAGGCAATGTTCCCTGATTGCAAGGTCCACTCCTGGACCACGTTTGACCTGGGCATGACCTACACAGGCGTGAAGAATCTGACCATCGGCGGTACCCTGCGTAACGTCTTTGATCGCGACGCGCCATATGATCCTGACAACACCACGATCGGTTACAACCCAGGTTTCCACAACCCCTACGGTCGTTATCTGAGCCTGAGCGCTACCTACAAGTTCTTCTAAGCGTTTCTAGGGTTTGCAATACCTTCGACCCCCGGCTTGCCGGGGGTTTTGCATTGCCGCCTCAGATGCATGACTGGGCTGAGCAAGATTTTGTAGTGTAGTTTCAACCGAGCAACTGCTTGGTTGTCTTGTGATTGGGTTTTGTACCCCATGAATCAAGGCGGTACGGTAATAGTTGATCTGAAAATGTAGTCAGATACCGTGTAACTACTTTTCTGACGACTAATGGCGCTGAATTTGCGACAATTACGGGCCGATTTTTCGCTTTTGCCTGACTTTTGTTACAGGCATGCAAGATTCCATACCCGAGGTCACCCTATGCAGTTCACTCCCCCCGACTACATACAGCACGCCGCCCTGCTTGAATGGGTGTCCAAGGTTGCCGCACTGACCAAGCCTGATCGCATCCACTGGGTGGACGGTTCCGATGCCGAGAACGAAGCCTTGCTGGCGCAGATGGTGGCGGCGGGCACGCTGGTGAAGCTGAACCCGGAGAAGCGGGCGAACTCTTATGCTGCGTTCTCGGACCCTTCCGACGTGGCGCGGGTGGAAGACCGTACTTTTGTCTGTGCCGAGCAAGAGGCGGATGCCGGCCCCAACAATAACTGGATGGCGCCAGCCCAGATGCGGCAGACGCTGGATGGCCTGTTCGATGGCTGCATGCGTGGCCGTACCCTGTATGTGATTCCGTTCAGCATGGGCCCGCTGGGCTCGCATATTGCCCACATTGGCATTGAGCTGACCGATTCGCCCTATGTGGTCGCCTCCATGCGTGTGATGACCCGTATGGGGCGTGCGGTTTACGACGTGCTGGGCAAGGATGGCGCCTTTGTGCCGTGTGTGCATACCGTGGGTGCGCCCCTGGCGGCTGGCCAGGCGGATGTGGCCTGGCCGTGCAACAAGGACACCAAGTACATCGTACATTTCCCTGAGACCCGCGAGATCTGGTCTTATGGTTCGGGCTATGGCGGCAATGCCTTGCTGGGCAAGAAGTGCTTTGCCCTGCGTATTGCCTCTACCATGGGCCGCGACCAGGGTTGGCTGGCTGAGCACATGCTGATATTGGGCGTGGAAAGCCCGGCAGGTGAAAAATCCTATGTGGCAGCGGCCTTCCCCAGTGCCTGCGGCAAGACCAACTTTGCCATGCTGATCCCGCCCAAGGCCTACCAGGGCTGGAAGGTGACGACCGTGGGCGATGACATTGCCTGGATCAAGCCCGGCAGCGATGGCCGGTTGTATGCCATCAATCCCGAGAACGGTTACTTTGGCGTGGCGCCGGGGACTTCGGAGAAGTCCAATCCCAACGCCATGGCCATGCTCAAGCAGAATGTGATCTTCACCAATGTGGCGCTGACTGATGATGGCGACGTGTGGTGGGAGGGCATGAGCAAGGAGGCGCCAGCCCACCTGATCGACTGGCAGGGCAAGGACTGGACGCCGGAAATCGGTCGGGAAACCGGCCGCAAGGCTGCCCATCCCAATGCCCGCTTCACCGTGGCGGCCAGCCAGTGTCCTTCGCTGGATGCCGCCTGGGATGATGCGAATGGCGTGCCTATTTCGGCCTTTATCTTTGGTGGCCGTCGCTCGTCCACCGTGCCGCTGGTGTCCGAAGCCGCTGGCTGGAGCGAAGGTGTCTACATGGCAGCGACCATGGGGTCTGAGACCACGGCAGCCGCCATGGGTGCCCAGGGCCAGACGCGGCGCGACCCGTTTGCCATGCTGCCCTTCTGCGGCTACCACATGGGCGATTACTTCGACCATTGGCTGAAGATGGGCGACAGGCTGGCACACGCGCCCGGCATCTTCTGCGTCAACTGGTTCCGCGTGGGTGAGGATGGCAAGTTCCTGTGGCCTGGGTTTGGCGAGAACATGCGGGTGCTGGAGTGGATAGTCGGCCGGGTGCAAGGCAAGGCGCAGGCGCGCGAGACCGTGCTGGGCTGGATGCCATCGTATGCCGATCTGGACTGGACTGGCCTCGACGACATGACCACGGCGCAGTTTGATGCCCTGATGCAGGTGGACATTGAGGCCTGGCGGGCCGAGGTGGCAGCCCATGCCGAGTGGTTTGCCAAGCTGGCCGACAAGCTGCCCAAGCAGCTGGCCGACAAGCGCAGCCAACTGAGTGAGGCGCTGGCAGGCTAAGTTGCACTGCTAACCGCAAAGTAAAGGCCGCTCCTGGAGCGGCCTTTTTTCTTGCGCCGGGCGGGCGTGCGAGGCGCTGTGTGGTGGGGGCCGCGCCTAGTCCAGGCGCTGGGATTTGGCGATGCGCTCGCGCTCGACCTTGGTGATGTAGCGCTGTATCAGGGTCTGGTTGGCGCTGGACAGGTGGATGAACTGGGCACCGGTGCGTATGGTGTGTATGCCGTTCTTGAGGGTGATCTCAAAGCTGGAGCGCATTTCCACATCGGCCATGACGGTGCCGGTGTCAGGTAGCTCTATGCGTATTCCGTGGTACTGGCGGCCGGCATCCATGCGCAGGCCGGGCACGTAGCCAATGATGCCTATGCCCCCCACGCTGATATCGGCCAGCGAGATCTCGAAGTCCTCGCCATGCCCCAGGGGGACATAGCAGGAGAGTGGCTGGGCCAGCGGTACGATCAGCCGGTAGAAGTCGCGCCGCTGCAGGCGCAGGGCCTCCGTGGGCTGGGTGACCGCCAGTGCCGGCTTGCCTTGCCACTCCACCAGCCTGGGGGAGCGGGCAGTGAACTGGACCTTGACGTGGCTGAGGGCCGAGGTGCAATACAGTTGCTCCACGGCCAGTATCTGGTCCTTGAAATGGCCGTGGGGCAGGTCCAGGATCAACCTGCCCTGATCGACTGCCAGGGCCATGGAAAGACCGAATTGGTCGCTGTCGTCCACATACAAGCTGACCAGTTCATGGTGCTCGCACAACTGCAGCAGCAAGCGCTGGATTTCCCCAGCCGTCGTCAGCCGCAACTGATCGGCATCGGCCAGCTCGGCGGGTTCGATGCGCAGCGGCAACTCGTCGGTCATCAAAGGGGGCAGGGCGGTCTTCATGGTCTGATTGTAGACATCCGGCAATGGCGCTTCCAGGCACATGGAACTATTACATGTGCCTGTTTGGGCTTAGAGTCTATTTCAGAGCTTGAATTCCGCCAGCTTGCGCGCCACCGCCAGGTTTTTCAGGCGGACGTAGTCAGGCAGGCCGTTGCGGAAGGGCGGGTAGTCCTCGCCGGCGATCAGCGGCGACAGGTAGCGTCGGCAAGCCTCGGTGATATGGAAGCCGTCTTCGGTGATGAAGTCGCGCGGCATGAACTTCTCCACATTGGCGACCTGGGACAGTGGCGCCTCGGCGATATCCCACTGGTAGGGCGCGTCACTCAGGCGGCGAATGGCCGGCATGACCGAATTCTTGCCGGCCAGTGCCATCTCGACGGCAGCCTTGCCCAGGGCGTAGGCCTGTTCCACGTCGGTCTTGCTGGCGATGTGGCGGGCGGCGCGCTGCAGGTAATCGGCCACTGCCCAGTGATACTTGTAGCCGAGCTTGTCCTTGACCAGCTGGGCGATGGTGGGGGCGACGCCACCCAGTTGGGCGTGGCCGAAAGCGTCTTTCAGGCCGGTTTCGGACAGGAACTGGCCCTGCTGGTTCTTGATGCCCTCGGAGACGCCGATGACGCAGTGATCGTATTGCTCGACCGTAGCCTTGACCTTGGCGAGGAAGGCCGCCTCGTCGAACTCCACCTCGGGGAACAGTAGGATGTGGGGGCCTTCGCCAGCGGCTTCGCTGGCCAGGCCGCAGGCGGCGGTGATCCAGCCTGCATGGCGGCCCATGACTTCGAGGATGAAGACCTTGGTGGAGGTCTTGGCCATGGAGGCGACGTCGTAGCCAGCCTCGCGGATGCTGGTGGCCACATACTTGGCGACGGAGCCAAAGCCGGGGCAGCAGTCGGTGATGGGCAGGTCATTGTCCACGGTCTTGGGCACATGGATGGCCTGGATGGGGTAGCCCATCTTCTCGGACAGCTGCGCCACCTTGTAGCAGGTATCGGCCGAATCGCCGCCACCGTTGTAGAAGAAGTAGCCGATATCGTGGGCCTTGAACACTTCGATCAGGCGCTCGTACTGCTCGCGGTGGGTTTCCAGGCTCTTGAGCTTGTAACGGCAGGAGCCAAAGGCGCCGGATGGGGTGTGCTTGAGGCGGGCGATATCCTCGGCGCTCTCCAGCGAGGTATCGATCAGGTCTTCGGTGAGCGCGCCTATGATGCCGTTACGGCCGGCGTAAACCTTGCCTATCTTGTCGCCATGCTGGCGCGCGGTCTCGATGACGCCAGCAGCGGAGGCGTTGATCACGGCGGTGACACCGCCCGACTGGGCATAGAAAGCGTTCTTCACGGTCATGCAGAAAACTCCGGAGAGAGGTTGCGGGGGCAGTGATTGCCCCAGGATGCGATGCACCGCCCGGTGTGTCCTGCCGGCGAACCACGCTGTCGCGTAGCTTGGCGGCAGACGCCAGGGCAGTGCTGATTAGGGTTGTGTCTTGCCGGCTTCGGCCTGCTTGGCTGCCTCGGCGGCCTGATAGCGCTGCAACTGGGCGCGCCATTCGGTCCAGTCATAGGGTTTGCCGGTCTCGAAGCGTTTTTGCAGGTTGGCCAGCACATTGGGCCAGGCCTTTTCGAAATAGGCACGGGCCTTGGGCCATTCGCCGTCGCTGCCCCAGCCCAGGTGGCTCAGGCTCAGGCGGGTGCCGTCTGCCTCGGCGGCAAAGCGCAGTATCACCACGGTGCGCTGCTGCCGGGCCTGGGGCAGGTGCGGCGGGGCGTTCCAGGTAAAGGACAGCAGTTTTTGCGGCTCGACCGCCAGTACCCGCATGTCGTCGGCGCCTTTCAGGCCGGCTGCGGCATAGGGGTTCATGTATATCTCGAAGGGGCCACCTGGTTTCGCTTCCACCCGCGCTTCCGGGGCAAAGAAGCCGCTAATGCCTTCGTTGGTAGTCCAGGCCTGCCAGACATCCGCCAGTGGGGCCTTGATCTGGGCTGTCAGTTCTATGCCGCTCTCGGCTGCCGTCGCGGCAAGGGGGGCAAGGCTTAGCAGGGTGGCAAGCAACAGGCGGCGCATAGTGGCTCCAGACCATGACGGGAACGGCCGCATTGTAGTCGGAATCAGCCTGCCCCGCCGCTTGGGCTGACGGTCGTTTGCCGGATGCCATGTTGGCAGCGGGGGCTAGTTCACATAGAACAGGATGCTGATGTACTGGCAGAGGCTGCCGCCCAGTACGAACAGATGCCAGATGCCGTGATAGTGCGGAACGCGCTCGTCGTTGAGGAAAAAGTAGATACCGGCGCTGTAGATCAGGCCGCCACCAGCCAGCCAGGCCAGGCCGGCAGTGGGCAGGTTGGCGATCAGGGGCTTGATGCCGATGACGATCAGCCAGCCCATGACCACGTAGAGGATCATGGACAGGATGCGGGTGCGGCGCCCCAGTGTCAGCTCCTGTACGATGCCGAATATGGCCAGGCCCCAGCTCAGGCCAAACAGTGTCCAGCCCCAGGGGCCGCGCAGGGTGACCAGGGTAAAGGGGGTGTAGGTGCCAGCAATCAGCAGGTAGATGGCGCAGTGGTCTATCTTCTGCAGCACAGCCTTGGCCTTGGGGCCCTTGATGCTGTGGTAGAGCGTGGAACCCAGATAGAGCACGATCAGCATGCTGCCATAGATGGCGGAGCTGACGATCTTCCAGGCATCGCCCTGCAGCGAGGCCAGCGTGATCAGCACGGCCGCACCGGCAATCGCCAAGGCAGAGCCGGTCAGGTGGGTGATGCTGTTGAAACGTTCGCCGCGATACATCGTTTTGCCTCAGTCGAAGAACACCATGCCGGCATAGGGGTGGGTGCGACAGCTTGCCAGCCTGTTGGCCATGTCGCCATCGTGGATTTCCAGTTTGTGACCGTCGGGGTCGAGAAAGTAGAGCGAATCACCCTCGCTGAGGTTCACCTTCCACTCCACCACGCCGGCTTGGCGCAGGGTCTGGACAGCTTGCGCGTAATCCGCAACGGTGAAGGCGTAATGGGTGTAACTGGCGGTAGTCGGTGCCTGATCCCGCGACAGGCATAGCCACAGCGCGCCAATGCTGAGGTAGGCGCCTTGGTCCCAGCGGGCATGTGGCCTGGCGCCCAGCAGATCGACATAGAAGCGGAAGGCGCGATCCAGGTCGCGCACGGCCAGGGTAAGGTGGTTTAGCTGTGTCAGCATGGCGGGAAAACAAAACAGGCGGGATGGCCCGCCTGTTCGATGTGTGGTCTGTCTACCGGGCTTTATACGCCCAGCGACTTGAACACATTGTCGCGGATGGCATCAACGGCGCCGACGCCGGCCACCTTGACGTACTTGGGTGCCTTGGCATCGCCGGAGCGGGCCAGTTCGCCGTAGTAGCTCACCAGCACCTCGGTTTGCTCGTGGTAGACCGCCAGGCGCTTCTTCACCACTTCTTCCTTGTCGTCGTCGCGTTGCACCAGTGCTTCGCCGGTTTCGTCATCCTGGTCGGCTGCCTTGGGCGGGGCGAACTTGACGTGGTAGACGCGGCCGGAGCCGGGGTGCACGCGGCGGCCGGTAATGCGCTCGAGGATCTCGCTATCGGGCACATCGATCTCGACCACGTAGTCGATATCCACGCCGGCCGCCTTCATGGCATCGGCCTGGGGGATGGTGCGGGGGAAGCCGTCGAACAGAAAGCCGTTGGCGCAATCGGGCTGGGCGATACGTTCCTTCACCAGGCCGATGATGATGTCGTCGCGGACCAGGCCGCCGGCATCCATGATGGCCTTGGCTTCCAGACCCAGCGGGGTGCCGGCCTTGACGGCAGCACGCAGCATGTCGCCGGTCGAAATCTGCGGAATGCCGAATTTTTCCTTGATGAAGTTGGCTTGAGTGCCCTTACCAGCGCCGGGGGCACCTAACAGTATCAGTCGCATCGTGGGGTTCCAGGTTTTGGTTAATTCAGTTTGTTCAGCTCGGCCCAGCGCAGGCGGACGCGTTCCAGATCGGCGGGGGTATCCACACCCGCTTCGGGGGCATGCGCAACCTGGGTAACGCCGATGGAGTGACCGTGCCAGAGCACGCGCAATTGTTCCAGCGCTTCGAACTGCTCCAGGGCGCAGGGTGCAAGCGTGCGATAGCGGCGCAAAAAGCCGGCACGGTAGCCATAGATGCCTATATGCCGAAAGACGGGTAGGTCGGCCGGCAATACGTCGCGCGACTGGGTAAAGGCATCGCGGGCGTAGGGAATCGGTGCCCGGCTAAAGTAGAGGGCACGGCCGCTGTGGTCAAGCACCACCTTGACCACATTGGGGTTGAACATCTCGTCAGCCCCAGCAATGACGTGGCATGCGGTGGTCATCGGCAAGCTGTTGTCGCGCTGCAACATAAGCGCCACCGCGTCGATCAGAGCCGGGTCGATCAGGGGCTCGTCGCCCTGTACGTTGACCACGGCCGCGTCATCGGCCAGGCCCAGGATATCGGCCACCTCGGCCAGCCGCTCGGTGCCGGAGCTGTGCTCCACCCGAGTCATGACCGCCGAATAGCCATGCTCGGCCACCACGGCGCGGATACGCTCGTCATCGGTCGCCACATGCACGCTGTGCGCGCCGCTCTTGAGCGCCTGCTCGACCGTGCGTATCACCATGGGCTTGCCGCCAAGATCGGCCAGCGGCTTCTCGGGGAAGCGGCTGGAGGCCAGCCTCGCCGGAATCAGGGCGATAAAGCTCACTTGCCGACTTCCTCATCGGCGGGCAGCTCACGCGCCTCGCTCTCGAGCATGACTGGAATGCCGTCCTTGACGGCAAAGGCCAGCCTGTCGCCGCGACAGATCAGTTCCTGGCGACCCTTGTCGTAGTAGAGGGGGCCTTTGCACACAGGGCAGACTAGGATTTCAAGCAGTTTGGCGTCCATCTTTACTCTTCAATGCGTTGAGCCGGCTGGCCAGCCAGTCGGCGAGGTCGGGCTCGATAGCGGCTTCGACCGGAACGACCCAAATATTACCACTGTGTGCCAGCCCTTCCTCAGACAAAAGGGCGATTAGCTTGACGGCATCTTTCTCGGTGACCAGCCGGATATCGGCCTGCACCTGGTTGAGATCGGCCACGCTGTAGTGATGGTGGTCGGGAAATGGGTGGGGCTGCACGGTCAGGCCGGCAGCCCTGAGGGTGGTGAAGAAACGCTCGGGATGGCCTATGCCGGCCAGGGCGGCTACCTGCCGGTTAGCAAAATGGCTGAGGGGCTGGCGCTGATCGGGTTGCGCCAATTGCCAGGCCTGGCTGGGCTGCAGTGCCATATCGAAACGCTGGGGGTGCGCCGGCAGGCTGGTTGCACCGCTGCCATTCACCAGCATGGCATGGGCCTGCGCCAGCCGGCTGGCTGGCTCGCGCAGGGGGCCGGCGGGTAGCAGCCAGCCGTTCTGCAGGCCTCGATTGCCATCGACCACCACGATCTCGACATCACGGCCCAGGCGGTAGTGCTGCAGGCCGTCGTCGCACAGCAAGACCGTGGTGGCGGGGTAGGCGGCCAGCAAGGCCTGGGCGGCAGCGATGCGGTCGCGGCCGACGAACACGGGGCAGCCGGTGGTGCGGGCCAGCAGCAGGGGTTCGTCGCCATAGCGGCTGGCCTCGCCGCTGGTGGGTACTTCGGCCACGCCGGTTATCTGGCTGCCATAGCCACGGCTGATGATGCCGGGCTGCCAGCCACGTGCGCGCAGTTGCTGCGCCAGGTAGTGCACCGTGGGCGTCTTGCCGGCGCCACCGGCCGTGATGTTGCCGACCACAACCAGGGGGCAGGGCAGGCTTTGGGTCTGCAGCACCCCCAGGCGATACAGCAGGCGGCGCAGGGCCGCCAGGCCGCCGAACAAGGCCGACACCGGCAGCAGCAATGCAGCAGGGAAGCGGGATTGCCAGTAGCGCGGGGTTTGCATTGCCTGCCTCCAAAAGCACATTCCCGCCGTGGCGGGAATGCAGGGGTGGGTGCCGATGGGCGGGCAGCGCGTCTTCAGACGGCTCCCGCCTGCATCGTGGCCTAGGTGCTGGGTGGCGCCTACTGCGGCGTCTGGGTGGCGAAGGTGAGCTTGCCCAGGCCGGCCATGCGGGCGGCTTCCATGACGTTGACCACAGACTGGTGGCTGGCGTTGCCATCGGCGTTGATGACCACCACGGTATCGTCGCTGCTGGCGTATTTGCGCAGATCGGCAGCCAGCTGTTCTACACCGGTAAAGCTGATGGCTTGCTTGTCTATGGCGTAGCCACCGTTGCTGGAGACCGATATGACAATCTCGGCCGGCTTGCTGTCGGGCTTGTTGGCCTCTGCTGTCGGCAGGTTGATCTTCATCTCGGTGAACTTGGAGAAGGTGGTGGTCGCCATCAGAAAGATGAGTATCACCAACATCACGTCCAGCAAGGGGATGAGGTTGATTTCCGGTTCCTCGCGGAGCCGGCCGCGACGGAAGTTCATGGCTTAGCTCCGCTCGCCGTGGACGACTTCGACCAGCTTGATAGCCTGCTGCTCCATTTCGACAATCAGGCTGTCGACGGTGGCGCGGAAATGGCGGTAGAAGACCAGGGCGATAACGGCAACAAAGATGCCGGCAGCGGTGTTGTAGAGGGCAATCTTGATGCCCTGTGCCATTTCACCGATATTGCCGGCCGCGCCCGATTGCGCGCTGAACATCTCGATCATGCCTATCACCGTGCCCAGCAGGCCTAGCAGCGGGGTGGCGGTGGCAATGGTGCCCAGGGTGGTCAGGAAGCGGTCGAGATCGTGTGCGACAGCGCGGCCGGTTTCCTCGATGGATTCCTTCATGATCTCTCGCGAGCTCTTGACGTTCTTGAGGCCTGCAGCCAGTACGCGGCCCAGGGGCGAGTTTGCTTGCAGGCGCGACAGCATGTCGGAGGTGACACCGCTTTGCTTGAGTTCCTGCACGGTGACGGCCAGGAGGCCGTCGGGCAGGACTTGCGAGCGGCGCAGGGTGACTAGCCGCTCAATGATGATGGCGAGCGCGATGATGGACGCGAGTATGATCGAATAGATCGGCCAACCGGCAGCCTGGATGATGGCGAGCATGGGGTGATGTGTCCTACCGGAATTGGAAAAAACCGCGTAACTTTAGCCCCCCCTTGCCATCGCAGCAAGCATGCCGAGAGCATGAGACCTGCCGAGCGGCTATTCCAGCCTAGCTGCAGGCTATGACGATGGCGTCCTCGATTGCCTGAATAAACGGCTTGGAAGGGCTTGACTTATGGCAAACCCGCACGGCTGCAAGGCCTCTCCGGTTGTGCACACGGGCTGTGGATAAGTTTGTGGGTAAGCTGCGAAAATCCACCCGAAATGCCCATGGCACAAGCGCCATACTAACTTGCTCAAAAAAGTGGCGACGATTTATTCTTGTTTTAAATCAATAATTTAAGTATTTGCTGTAACACTGCTGTCAAAAAGCGCGCGTCGGTGTAGGGGCGGCTTCCCTAGTGTGGATGAAAACGGATTCAAGAGACCAAATGAGCGACATGCTGTCAAGCCCGACCCCGGTTTGGTCGGTTAGTGAACTCAACCGCGCTGTCAAGGGTTTGCTCGAGCGTGAGCTGCCTTTGATGTGGGTCAGCGGCGAGATTTCCAACCTCACCATCGCCGCCAGCGGCCATTGTTATTTCTCGCTGAAGGACAGCGGCGCCCAGGTACGCTGCGTGATGTTCCGCAACCGCGCCATGTTGCTGCCTTTCAAGCCGCGCGAAGGCCTGAAGGTGGAGGCACGGGCGGCGGTGACGCTGTATGAGGCACGGGGTGACTACCAGCTCAATATCGAAGCCATGCGGCCTGCCGGCTTGGGCGCGTTGTACGAGGCTTATGAGAAGCTCAAGCTCAAGCTGGCCGCCGAAGGCTTGTTCGAGCCGGCACGCAAGCGCCCCCTGCCTGCAGCGCCCAAGGCGATAGGTATCGTCACCTCCCTGCAGGCAGCCGCCTTGCGCGATGTCCTGACCACCTTACGGCGGCGCGCGCCGCAACTGCCCGTGGTGCTCTACCCCAGCCCGGTGCAGGGCGAGGGCGCAGCCGACAAGCTGGCGGCCATGATACGGCTGGCCAATACAAGGGCCGAAGTGGATGTGCTGATTGTTTGCCGTGGCGGCGGCAGCATAGAAGACCTGTGGTCATTCAATGAAGAAGTGGTGGCCAGGGCCATTGCGGAGAGTGCCTTGCCGGTGGTCAGCGGGGTAGGGCACGAGACGGATTTCACCATTGCCGATTTTGTCGCCGACCTGCGGGCGCCCACGCCGACCGCCGCCGCTGAGCTGGTATCGCCCGACCGCAGCCTGCAGCTGGCGCAGTTGCAGGCCATGCAGGCAGGGCTGCTGCGCAGCTATCAACGGATACTGGAAAACCGCATGCAGCGCGTGGACTACCTGGCGCGGCGCTTGATACACCCCGGCGAGCGGGTGGCGCGGCAACGCCAGCGGCTGGCACAAAGCAGCCGTAGCCTGGGCCTGAGCATGGCGCGGCTGATGGAAACAGCCCGTTGGCGGCTGGCGCATGGGCAGCAGCGCTATCGCGGCATCAGGCCGGCCCCGGCGCAGCTGGCGCAGGTGCTGGCGGGCTTGAAGTTGCGCCTTGCGCGGGCGCAACTGCGTGAGCAGGAACGCCGTCAGTCACGCCTGGGCAATCTGGCAGGACGCCTGGAGGCGCTGAACCCGCAAGCCGTACTGGCGCGCGGCTATAGCCTGGTGGAAACCAGCACCGGCAGCCTGGTGCGGGATGCCCAGCAACTACGCCACGGCGAGCGCCTGCGTCTTCGCTTTGCAGAGGGCGAGGCTGCGGCGGTGGTGACCGAGGCACCGGTAGAGCAAGGGAGTTTGTTCTGACCCCATCGGCCGCAGATTGTAAAAACAGGGCCTCACCCCTGGTGGAGTGAGGCCCTGCTGCGGGCAGCGCCGTTGCCGTGGCGCTTACTTGAGCGCCGTACAGGCCGGCACGACAGCCTGGTTGCTGCCGGTATCGAGGAAGCCGTCGCTGATCCAGTGGCCGGTATCCAGACGGTTCCACAGCGAGGTGCGGCCCCAGGTGCCGTTCACCCAATCACCATTGGCATGGCAGACGATCTGTACCCGGTCGCCATTGCGCACGGTGCGCACCACGGTGGACTGCAGATTGGGCGCCGTGCGCACGTTGATCAGCAGGTTGGGGTCGCTGGTCTTGACCGTCACCGTCTTGCCCGGCTGTGGCGGGACATCGCCCGAGCCATAGTTGACCAGCGAGCCGCCGGGGTTGACCCGCCGCCCGTTGCGCAGGGCATAACCCTGGTAGGCACTGGCACCTTCAAAGAACTGCCAGCCGCCTATGGTCTTGCCGTTTACCGCCACCGGCTGGCCATTCATGCTGATGGAAAAATGCACGTGCGGGCCGGTGGTGGAGCCGCCGCAAGGCAGGCCATTGCCAATCTGGCCCAGGTAGGCGCCCTTGCGTACCAGGGTGCCGTCGGCCAAGTTGGGCAGATTGACCATATGGTAATAGCGCGAGGTATAGCCGTTATCGTGCACCAGCTGCACGATGGCGCTGCTGTTGCGCACACAGCTCTTGTAGATACGGCCATCGCGGGGGGCCAGTACCTGGCCGTTGCCGCCATTGAAATCGATGGAATCGAAAGGCCGGCTGTTGCCGCTGTTGCCATGCGGGCCGCCACCCATATACCAGGCTACGCCCTCGGCCCAGGGCAAGCCCAGGCCGGTTTCGCCGGCCAGCAAGGTGGTGCTGGCCATGGGCTGGGCGGCTTCCATCTGCTGCTTGAGCATGACGGTGCGCTGCGCACGGAAGGCATCACGCTCGGGCGCGCTCATCACACTGGCCGGCACACTGCCCAGCAGGGTGAAAAACGTGCTGCTGCCCTCCATCCCCACCTGCCACTTGCCACCGCTTTGCCGGGCGATAAAAAGGCGCGAGACCGGGATATCGTCACGCGCCGAGAACAGCACCTGGGTGGCCGAACCCAACACCCAGGCACCGCTACGTTTGTGGATTTCCACAATGGTGTCGCCCGCTGGCGCCGCATCGGCGGCGATGGATTTAACCTTGTCGGCCAGCGCCGTGGTGGCCGCGTGGCGCAGCGCCGCATCGGGGGCGGGGCCGGCATGGGCCGGCAGGCTGAGATAAAGCCCTGCAAGCAGGGCGGCGAGGGGGGTGAAAGCGTGTTTTTGCATCGTCATGTTGCCTCTTGGGTACGTGGGAGAGTGCGTAACCGGGTCTGCAGCTATGGCTGGCAGGCGGTGTGGACGCACACTGTTTCCCGTCGTCGAGATAGCCTGGCTTGGGCGCAGGAATGCAGCGTTCTGCCTGCACGAATGGCCTGGCGGCTTTTTGTTGCCCGCCCACTATGGAGCCGGGGCGGTAAAAAAATCTTGTAAGACAACAACGCCTTAACAGAGATTTTTTACAATTCTCATTAAAAATAGCCGTTTAGCATATGCCAAATGCATGGCAATTTATGCCTTTGACATGTTTGGACGGTTGTGCAGGAGTGGGATTTGCCGCAAAGGCAGGCTGGGTGCGGGGGGAGGATGGTGGCCAGCGCCCAGAGCCTCGCTACCTCCGTGATCAAGCCGGCCTCCTCCTGAGTGTCGATCACCATGCTGACGGGCTTGCAGGCATGTGGCGCGTCTTCGATCTGGCGTTCCTCGCGCAGGCCTTATAGTCTGCCTAGTGGCCATCTGCTGAGCGCATGGCAGCGAATTTCAACAACTGCCGGACTGCTTATTCTTCCAAGGGGAAGGTGGCGGGCAACAGCACGGTTGCCGAGTCTTACTCACGCGTCAGGCGATAGGCACCTCGCGCGAACTTGACTTGGATGCCGTGTCGGCTCAGGGCTTTATGTAAACGGGAAAAATGTAGAAGACGTCTGCCGATTTCGAAGAACGTGACAGCGTCCTCACTTTTAGCGAGGCTTAATCCTTCCGCTGCAGGAAACTTGAAGGGAGTAGCCAGTAAATCCTGAGCAGGCGGGAGGCGCTAGGTGGCGAAACTGCTCAGCCCCTCGCTGAATTCCAGGTATGAGAATTCTGTTTGGTTGAAGCAATGCATTAGGCTTGGGCTGGCGAAGAGATACTCGTCGTCTAGGATCAGCAAGCGGTTGCCATCTAGGTTAAGGTCGTCGATCTGGTCTGCCGAGAAATAATGGCCGATGATCAAACGCTTATGCGTGTGATGTTCGACGTTTGCGCTTCTATGCCAGATCACGGCAGGTTCGAAACGGACAGCGGAGACGCTACTGTGCATCAAGAATTCGGCCAACGCATGCTCGGCCAGGACGTAGCCTGGGCCTGTCACTAGTGGTGCTACTGGCCCTGTTCGAATCAGCTGAAAGCGCCCATCCGATAGCTCGAACAGGCCAACTGATTCGACCGTACAGCGCATGTAGTAGGGACGGGCCATATTATTCGAAGCTTGTATGAGTTTGGCTGGGACTACCTAAAACCCTACAGTAAACTCACGCACATGGAAAAGCTTCAACTGTCACCGACCTACTCATTGCAAGCAGCAGCTTCTGCCGAGGCGCTGGTCGCCTTCAACATTGGTCCGGATGGTGTGGTCTATGCGGTGTACGCCTGCAGGCCCCTTGATGGGCGAACGACGGTGCCTGGCGGGACCAGCTTCGCCAAGACTATTCCGACTTCTACACAGGTTTACCGTGTCATAGGTGTGCTTGGGGAAGACCGGATACTAGATATCCTTATCGCCAATGAGCGGTTCAACATCCACCTCGTACAGCCGCTTGGGCAGGACATTTTGCTGGCATGCGCGCGCTCTTACTATCGAGGACCGGACGACTATGAGTTTAACGGACGTCTATACGGGCGAGATGGTGCGTTGAAGCAGGAAATCCTACTGGGTGACGGCATCGAAGACATGCAGACCACTAAGCATGGCGAGATATGGACGTCGTATTTCGACGAAGGCATTTTCGGCAACTATGGCTGGCACGACCCTATTGGCTCAAGCGGCTTGATCGCATGGGACGCAGTGGGCCAGAAGTGTTACGAGTATGATCCGCCTGCGGGGCTAGACAGCATCTGCGACTGCTATGCCTTGAATGTCGGAAGCGATGACGATGTCTGGTGCTATTACTATACCGATTTTCCCCTGGTGCATTTGCATCAGAAGCGGGTTGCGTCAGCATGGCATATCCCCGTTCGAGGAAGCCGTGCGTTCGCGATAGCTGGGGGGTATGCCTTGTTCGCGGGTAGCTACGATGCACGCGATACGCTGCATCTGTTGCAGCTCCTGCCTGAGGGCAAGGTCAAGCAAATGGGGCAGTTTGTTCCATATGACGAGGCCGGCAATGCACTCGAAATCTCCCATGTGGTCGGGCGAGGAGATTCACTTTGGATGCTCGATACGCAAGGCTTGGGCTATAGGGTCAGGGTGCGTGAACTATTGCAGCTCACTCGCAGGCGTTCATGAGTTTATGCATCATGAAATAACTCACCCGGTATTTCCGTCGGTGAGGGTAGCCCGTGCCGGCTAACAGGCCGTTGAAAAACCCAGCGCCTTGCCTGACGCTCTGATCTATCTTCCTGCGATAGTCTACCTATGAGCGGCATCGACCAGACGACTCGAGAATTGTTTGCCTATCGAACCCTGGAATAGCGGGTGCCCGAGGACCATCCGTTGCGCGCGTTCAAGTTGCTGGTGGATTCGCTCCTGAGATCGATGGACGAGGATTTCGCTGCACTGTATTCGACGACAGGCAGCGCATCGATTCTGGACGTGGAAGTGGAAGTGGCCGAGGTTACCGGCCATGCCGAGCAAGAGGCGGCGTTGCTCATGCTTCAGCGCAATGGAGCTGATAGCGCCAAGCGCTATCAGCGGCTTTTACATCGTCATCTAATCGATCCTGACTACTTCGTCTTGTATGACAGTCTCAGGAATCACTGCCTCAGGCAGCGTGGGGTGGTGGATCTGACTGATGTCGAGTAGGTGAGGTGGCGCTTGGGAGCGAGACCGTATTTCACATGCGCCGGAACTTGCTGGCATCGGACGCGGCTAGAGTGCATTGCGGAGCATGCACTCAAATGACGCCCATGATGGAGCGACGGGAAATGCAGCTGCTGGCTCCATGCCTATAAAAGGCAAACACACAACAGCGCCTGACGGAGAAAAAGCAAACATTTCTCCACCACCACTTGTGGCGAAGCCGAAATAACCCGGAGCGTACAGCGGAACCTCGTATTCAACGTTGTACTTAGTCAGTTCTTCTTGGGGCCAGAACTCGCAAAGGTACGGGTTGGCATCGAGTTCACAGACAAGTGGCTTGCCTGCAGCGTAGTAGGCGAGAAGTTCTTGAGAAGGGATTTCCATTTTTGTATTCTTTGAATCGAGCCGGGGTTCCGAGTAATCTCAAAAGCCCCAAGCTGGGGTCTTTAAGGGTCGCCCATGTGACTGCCTTCTGGAAGTCTTACGACCTGCCGCTCATGGCCGATAGCAGAAGTGCTAGGTATTGGCCGGATTGACCGCTTAGGCCAATAGCCGCCAGCCAAGTGTTTTCCTCTACTTGCTAGCGCAATCAAACTTGGCTCCAAGGATATCCTGGACAGTAATCCGCTTCATAGTGATATCGCCCACTGGCAGCACCTATCGGTAGCCCAACCCTCAACACTCCCCATCCAGCCACCGCCCCAGCCACGCCACCGTGACCGCCGCCGCATCCCAGGTCATGGCGCCAAGTTGCTCGGCGACCTGTGGGGGCTGCAGTAGCTGGAACTGGCTGACCTCGCCGTCGGTGTTGACCGGGGCAAAGTCGTCGGGCAGGGGCAGGTCGTAGCAGTAGAGCAGTTCGTCGTGCACGCCGTCGGGCTCGCGCCGTTGGCTGCGCAGTATGCCTACCGGGCGGGCAAAGCCGGCCAGGCGGGTGGGTACGCCGGCTTCTTCGGCCAGTTCGCGTTGCAGGGTGTCTTCGGGCGATTCGCCGCTGGCGATGCCGCCGGCGGTGAGGTTGTCGAGCTTGCCGGGGTCGACGCTTTTGTGGGTGGCGCGGGTGCCCAGCCACAGGCCGCCGTCCTCGATATAGCCGTTGACATGGATGGCCCGGCTGCACAGACCCAGGGTGCGGAAGGCGCTGCGTTCCAGGTTGAAGCGCACGCGGCCCCAGTCATCCATCCAGTCGTAGCGTTCATCGCGCCAGCCCTTGATCCAGCCTTCATCACGCAACTGCTCGGCCAGCTCCTGCAGGGCGCGGCTGCGCATGAGTGGGCCGCCCAGCCTGGGGTCCAGCGCCAGGCCACGGCCTTCGGACAGGAACAGCTCGCTTTGCAGCAGGCGGTCGGCCAGGGCGGGGCTGACCCAGCCGGCGGCCAGGCCTTCTACCGTCCACGGCAGCAGGCCGGTGGTATCTAGCCGGGGTTGGGTTTGGCGCCAGTAGGCGATGCGGTCCAGCATCTCGTCGGCACTCATGGGGTGGGCTCCATCGGGCTGCGCTGGCGCAAGGGTGAGGCGACATAGCGCTTGAGTATGCGCTGGGGTTCTCCCTCGCTGTTCAGGGCGGCGGTTGCGCGGCTGAGCTGTTGCAAGGTGGTGGCGGGTAGCTTGGGGTTGGCGTAGAGGAACACGTCGGTGGTCAGGAACACAAAGGGTGGCGCCAGCAAGGGTTGCACGGCGGGTTCGGCGTTCAGTGCGGGGCTCAGGCCGCCCAGCTCGCCGCACAGGCCGTCCAGCCTGCCGGCCACCAGCATGCGCATGGCCTGGCGGTAGTCGCTGACTTCATACAGCCTATGGCCTTTGCGTTGCAGCAGGGGGCAGGTGCCGTTGAGCCGGCCTATCAGGTAGGGCTTGAATTCCTCCAACTGGCGTGGCTTGAGCGGCAACTGCGCGCGATAGAGGATGACGCCTTCGAGTTGTGAAATGGTGCCCAGCTTGATCAGCCCCATCTGTTCGTCGAGCTTGAGGCTGCTGATGGCCAAGTCTATCTGCCGCCGTTGCAGCATGGCATAGAGCCTGGCGGTGGGGTAGAGGGTGTTCTGGTAGGGCAGGCCGGCGCGTTCGGCAACCCGGTTGGTGAGCTGGTAAAAGGCGCCATCGGCCTGCTTGTCGGCGCCAAGGTAGCCATAGGGGGTCACATCCAGCGTGCCCAGCCGCAGGCTGGCCGCCTGGGCCAGTGCGGTCACCGTAAACAGCAGGCTGATGAGTAGCAGTCTGAAGCGCATGCGGGATAGCAAAGACCTTGAACGGACTTTTAGTGACGATGCCGCCTTGATGCTGCCCTGACCGTTCGGCTTGGGCACTTTGCGTTTGCAGGCGACGCTTGCTTTATAACGCAGTTATGCCCTGTCCGTGCATAAGAAACCGCTGATTGGCACGCCTGCCACAATCCACCGCAAGGGTGCCGGTGATGCCTACCTAGGTCTTCAGTAGCTCTTCCCGCCCTGCCAGCCAGCGGGCCAGGTGGGCTTCGGCCACGGCGGGGGCGCGCTCCAGCAACTGGCTGGCGACATCGCGTGCCTGCTCCAGCAGATCGGTGTCGCGTTCCAGGTCGGCAAAGCGCAGCATGGGTACGCCGGATTGGCGGCTGCCCAGGAACTCGCCAGGCCCGCGTATGCGCAGGTCTTCGCGGGCGATGACAAAGCCGTCGGTGGTCTCGAAGATGACCTTGAGCCGTTGTTTGGCGACCTCGCCCAGGGGGCCGCTGTAGAGCAGCACGCAGCTGGATTCCAGTGCGCCCCGGCCTACCCGTCCGCGCAGCTGGTGCAACTGGGCCAGGCCCATGCGCTCGGCGTGTTCTATCACCATGAGGGTGGCGTTGGGCACGTCCACGCCGACTTCGATGACCGTGGTGGCGACCAGTACCTGCAGTTCGTTGCGGGCGAAGGCCGCCATGACTTCGGCTTTTTCTGCCGCCTTGAGCCGGCCGTGCACCAGGCCGACGTGGTACTCGGGCAGGGCTTCGGCCAGGGCGATATGGGTGTCGATGGCGGTCTGCAGTTCCAGCGCTTCGGATTCCTCGATCAAGGGGCAGACCCAATAGGCCTGCCGGCCTTCGTGGGCCACCTTGCGGACGAACTCGATCATCTCTTCGCGGCGGGCATCGCTGACCAGCCGGGTCTTGATGGGGGTGCGGCCTGGTGGCAGTTCGTCGACCACGCTGACATCGAGGTCGGCATAGAAGCTCATGGCCAGCGTGCGGGGGATGGGGGTGGCCGACATCATCAGCTGATGGGGCGAGCCGCCCTTGCCGCGCAGGGCCAGCCGCTGGTGTACGCCAAAGCGGTGTTGCTCGTCGACGATGGCCAGGCCCAGTTGGGCGAAGGCGACTGATTCCTGAAACAGCGCATGGGTGCCGATGGCCAGCCTGGCTGCACCACTCTCGACCTGGGCAATGGCGGCGGCCTTGGCGCGCGGCTTGAGAGAGCCGGCCAGCCAGGCTACCTCTATGCCCAGCGGCGCCAGCCAGGCCGACAGCTTTTTGTAGTGCTGCTCGGCCAGGATCTCGGTGGGGGCCATCAGGGCGACCTGGTAGCCGGCTTCGATGGCGTCGAGCGCGGCCAGCGCGGCGACGATGGTCTTGCCGGCGCCGACATCGCCTTGCAGCAGGCGCTGCATGGGGTGGGGCGAGGCCAGGTCGTGGCGTATTTCGGCCAGCACCCTTTGCTGCGCGCCGGTCAGGCCAAAGGGCAGGGTGGCGATCAATTGCTGGGCGAGCGTGCCGGTGGCGCTAAGGATGGGCGCGGTCTGCTCACGGCGGCGCCGGTAGGCCAGCCGCATGGACAGCTGCTGGGCCAGCAGCTCGTCGAACTTGAGCCGCAGCCAGGCGGCGTGGGTGCGTTCGGACAGGGCCCGCTGGGCGATATCCGGCGTGGGGTGGTGCAGCAGCTGCACGGCGGCGGCGAAGGGCATCAGCCCCAGGTCGTCCAGTAGCTTGGCGGGCAGGGTATCGCTCAGTTCGCATTGCTTCAGTGCCTGGGCGATCAGCTTGCGCAGGGCGGGCTGGGCCAGGCCGTTGACCGTGGGGTAAACGGGGGTCAGTGATTCGGCCAAACCGGTCTGCTCGCCCACGCTGCGTATCTTGGGGTGGACCATCTCTTCGCCAAAGAAGCCACGGCGTATCTCGCCCAGCAAGCGGACACGCTTGCCCAGGGCCAGTTGCTGCTGCTGGTTGGGGTAGAAATTGAGCAGCCGGACATACAGCTCGCCAGTGGCATCGGCTACCCTGGCCAGCAGCTGGCGGCGTGGCCGGTAGGTGACTTCGGCATGCACCACCGTGCCCTCCACCAGGGCCGGTGCGCCGACCGGTGCATCGACAATGGGGTAGAGGTGGGTTTCATCCTCGTAGCGCAAGGGCAGGTGCAATACCAGATCAAATGCCCGCTTGATGCCCAGTTTGGCCAGGCGGGCGGCGGCCGCCTTGGGCAGGGTGGAGATATCCAGGCTCATGCAGGCAGTATGCTGATGACCAGGGCGCCGGCAGCATCGCAGCACCACAGTATGTTGAGATCGTACAGGGCCATGCCGTAGCGCCGTGTGGGGTCGTCGGCATAGCCGGGTCGGGGGTCCTGCGCCAGCACTTCGGCAATCAGGCTGCGCAGGCGGGGATGCCGTGCCTGCAGGGCAAGCAGTTGGGCCTCGGCCTCGGCCGAGAAACGCACCGGCAGCGGTTGGCCGCCGTCATCGGCATAGCCGTTGGAG
Source organism: Chitinimonas sp. JJ19 (assembly GCF_036961565.1). Classification (NCBI taxonomy): domain Bacteria; kingdom Pseudomonadati; phylum Pseudomonadota; class Betaproteobacteria; order Neisseriales; family Chitinibacteraceae; genus Chitinimonas; species Chitinimonas sp. JJ19. Next base: position 332,711 of record NZ_JBAMDD010000002.1, on the reverse strand, counting down.
GCATCCGGCAGGGCATCGGCATAAGCCAGGTAAGGCTTGATATCGAGTATGGGGGTGCCATCGAGCAGATCGGCGCCGGCCAGGTACAGGCGCACGCCGTTGTCGGTCTCTATGCGTTCCAGCCTGGCCACGGACAAGCCTATGGGGTTGGGCCGGAAGGTGGAGCGGGTGGCGAACACCCCCACGCGCTGGTTGCCGCCCAGCTTGGGGGGGCGCACGGTGGGGCGCCAACCCTGGTCGGCCGTGGCGTGGAAGACGAATACCAGCCAGACATGGCTGAACTGCGCCAGCTCCCGCACGGCATCGGGGCTGTCGTAGGGCGGCAGCAGGTGCAGGATGGCCTCGGCTGACGGAGTCAGGCCCGGCTGGCGGGGGATGGCGAATTTTTCCTTGTAGCAGCTTTCTATCCGGCCTATGGCCTGCATATTCCATTGGCTCATGGCTGTGCCTCCAGCAGTGCGGCCAGGGCCTGGTGCTGGCTGGCATCGAGTTGTGCCAGCTGTAGTGCCAGTTGCCCCAGGCTGCGATAGGCCTGCGCCACGGCGGGGTCCAGCGCCTGGGTGGCGGCCAGTTGGCGGGCCACGGTCTGGTTGTCGCCCCGTGCGATGGGGCCGGTGAGGGCGGCCTGGGTGCCGAGCCGGTCCAGATTGGCCAGGGTGCCCTGCACCAGCGGGCGCAGGGCGGGCCAGGCCTGTTCGCGGGGTACGCCAGCGGCGGCCATGCAGCGCAAGGCGGCTTCCATCAGGGCGACCAGATCGTTGCAGGCCAGCACGGCACCGGCGTGGTACAGCGTCTTGTGCTGGGCGGCAATGCCAAAGCGGTGGGCGCCGAGTCCATCGAACAGCGGTGCTAGCCGGGCCAGGGCGATGGCGTCGCCTTCGCAGCCGCACCAGGTGCCGGCGAAATCCTGTATGGCCTGCGCGGGCTGGGCAAACGATTTGAGCGGATGCACGCTGGCAACCCACACACCGGCCGAACGCAGGGGCGCCAGCACCTCGCTGCCCAAGGCGCCGCTGGCATGCAGCACCACACTATCGGCCGCCAGTACGCCGACCTGTAGCAACTGCGCGACAATGTCAGGCAGGGCATCATCGGGTGTGGCCAGCAGGGTGAAGTCGGCGGCCGGCAGGTTGGCCAGGGTCATGGCTTGACCCGCGCCGATAAAGGCAATGGCTTCGTCCACCATGGCCGGACGCCGGCCTGCCACGCCTTGCAGCGTGAGGATGCCAGCATCGTGCCATAGCCGTGTCAGGCTACGTCCCAGGCGGCCGGGGCCGATCAGATTGAGGGTTGCAGGCGCCATATGGCTCGGTCTGTGATTGGGTGGCTGAATAAGGCGCCAAGCCAGCACGGTGGCGGGCTGCAGGCGGATACGGCGGGATTATCGCATGCCTGTGCGGCTTGGCTGCGCTCTGCGGCATTGCCTATTCTTTAGACGGATGTGCATTATTTGTTTACGAAAGGCGTCGCCGTAACCCCTTGTAGACGCGTATAATTCCATCGTCATCTTTGGCTGCGCAATCTGGAGTACCCCTCATGAAGCTTACCGCCCTCATCACACTTGGCCTGCTGTTGGCACTGCCGGTCGCGCATGCTGCCAAGGTTTACCAGTGGAAGGACGCAAACGGCAACGTGGTGTTCTCGGATCAGCCGCCACCAGGCCAGAAGACCGAGCAGCGCGAGATCAAGAGCAATGTGATACAGACCAGCGGCGGTAACTTTGCCACCCGCGAGGCCATACGCAAGAATCCGGTGATTCTGTGGAGCAATAGCTGCGGTGATACCTGTGATTCGGCCCGTGCGCTGCTGACCAAGCGCGGCGTGCCTTATTCCATGCGTAACCCGCAAGCCAGTAACGGCGAGATGGAAGAACTCAAGCGCATTGCCGGCGACACCGTGGTGCCGGTATTGCAGGTGGGCGGCAGCACGCTCAAGGGTTTTGAGGAAGGTAGCTGGAGCAGTGCCCTGGATGCGGCAGGCTATGGCAAGACGGCCGACCCTACTCTCAAGGACCAGGCAGCCAAGAAGCCTTGATTGGCGATTACTGCTAACATCGAAACGGCGGCTCAGACCGCCGTTTTTTATTGCCGGATGAAAACCATGCAAATCGCCACCTGGAATGTGAACTCTCTCAAAGTACGCCTGCCGCAGGTGCTGGAATGGTTGGCCGGCCGCCCCGAACTGACGGTTCTGGCACTGCAGGAAACCAAGCTGGAAGACCATGCCTTTCCCAAGGCTGAGATAGAAGCCGCCGGTTTTCATGTGGCCTATGTGGGGCAGAAGACCTACAACGGCGTGGCGCTGATTTCGCGCGCACCCCTGCTGGATGTGCAGTACAACCTGCCCAATTACGAAGACCCGCAAAAGCGGGTGATTGCCGCCACAGTGGATGGTGTGCGCGTCATCGGTGCCTATGTGGTCAATGGCCAGGCGCTGGATTCGGAAAAGTATCCCTATAAGCTGGCCTGGCTTGATGCTCTGATTGCCTGGGTGGGCGAGCAGTTGCAGCAGCATGACAAGCTGGCCCTGGTGGGCGATTTCAATATCGCGCCGGAAGACCGCGATGTGCATGACCCGGCCAAGTGGGCTGGCGACGTGCTGGTCAGCCCGCCCGAGCGCGAGCGCTTCCAGCAACTGCTGGACCTGGGGTTGGTGGATAGCTTCAGGCTGTTTGAACAGGCCGAGAAATCGTTTACCTGGTGGGATTACCGCATGATGGGCTTCCGCCGCAATGCGGGCCTGCGCATTGATCATGTACTGCTGTCGCGGCCACTGGCCGAGCGATGCACGGCCTGCGAGGTGGACAAGGAGCCCCGCCGGGTGGAGCGACCCAGCGACCATGCACCGGTGATTGCGACGCTGGCCGGGTGAGCCTTGCCGCTGTCAGAGGACTACGCGCAGCAGGGCTATGCCATCAGCCAGCCGCTGCTGATGGAGCAGGAGTGCGATGCATTGGCCGCACTGCTATCTGCACAGCATGGCTTGGCCGACGATCAGGCAGGGAGCCGCCAATTGCTGCAGCACGCTTGGTGCCGCACCTTGGTGCAGCGTTTGCAGCAGCATCCGACACTGACCTGCTTGCTGCCGCCGGGCCTGGTGGCCGTGCAGTGCACCCTGTTCGAGAAGTCGCTTGATCGCAACTGGCTGGTGGCACTCCACCAGGATTTGAGCATACCGGTAGTAGCCAGGGTGGAGACGCCTGCGCTGACGAGCTGGTCATGCAAGCAGGGCGGCTGGTATGTGCAGCCACCTTTGTCGGTGTTGCAGGGGCTGCTTGCCGTGCGCCTGCACGTTGATGCTTGCGGCCCCCATGATGGCGCCTTGCGAGTGATGCCGGGTACGCATCGCCTGGGGATATTGGATCATGCTGCCCGCCTGCGCTGCCAGTCGGCACAGGCTGCCGTGCTGTGCCCTGTGGTACGCGGCGCGGCGATGGTCATGCACCCCTTGCTGTTGCATGCTTCTTCCAAAGCCACCGGCAATAGCCGGCGGCGTGTACTGCATTTCCTGTTTGGGCCGGCGCACTTGCCATTAGGCATGGCCTGGCCTGGCCGCTCAACCGATTGAGTCTGCAGCCGTTGCTGCTGGCAAAAAAAACCGGCCATGAGGCCGGTTGTTAGTATCGACGGGCTAGGCATCCCGACGAGGAGTGGGGGGGCGATCAGGCCGGCTGGCGGTTACTGAGGCGCTGTAGCAGCGTGCGCCAGTCGGGCTCGAACAGGGCGATCAGGATGCCGGCGGTCAGTAGTAGGGCGCCGATCCAGTAATAGGCACCCAGTAGTTCGCCAAACATCAGCCAGCCCAGCAGTGGTCCGACGATCAGGCCGCTGAAGCAGCCGGTCTCGGCCAGTGAGGCGTCGGCGGCGCGATAGCCGAGTACAAAGCACTGCATGCAGGCGATGCTGATGCCACCCAGCAGCAACAGGCCCAGCCATTGGGTGGCGAGCAGGGACGGTATGGCAAAGCCGGCGAACAGGCCGAAGGCCAGCAACTGCCCCAGATAAGTCCACCATATGATGGCCAGCATGGACTCGCTATTGGCCCCGCGCTTGAGCAGCACGCCCAGTGCGGCATCGGCCAGGGCGCCTGTCAGCGCGGCCAGTAGTGCCCAGTTCACGGCGCTGATTTCCGGTTGGGCTACCACCCATACACCCACAAAGCCGACGGCCACACCCAGCCAGCGCATGGGGCGGACGGCTTCGTTGAGGAAGATCAGCCCCAGCGGTATCAGCCAGATGGAGGTGGTCAGCGCGTAGACCGTGACCTCGCCCAGGCTGAGATGGGCCAGGGCGTAGAGCGCGCAGGCGGCCGAGAGGCTGGTGAAGACCATGCGGCCCAGGTGCAGCCCGGGTTTGCGGGTGCGGATGGCGGCCGCACGCTGGCGCAGCGCGAAAGGGGCGATCAGCAGCAGGATGCACAGGGCGCGCAGAAACATGACCGTGGCCATGGGCAATTCGCCGCCCAGGTGCTTGAACAGGGCATTGGTGCCGGTGAACAGCGTCATGCCCAGCACGATCCACAGCACGCCACGGGTATTGCCTGAAAGCGATGAGAGGTTTGCATACATGGCATGGCTCCTTGGGTGGGCTGCTGGGCTGGGATGGCGCTGACAGCAAGCAATTTATGGCTTGTGGCAGAGCGGCACAAACGCCTTTTTGGCATGTAAGCTATGCGTTTTGTGCATGGCTGGAGAAGGCTGATGAAACGCTTGCCGCCGTTGGATGCCTTGCATGTGTTCGCCATCGTGGCGCGCGAAGGCAATATGAGCCGGGCTGCCGAAGTCTTGCATGTGACCCAGAGTGCGGTGAGCCGGCAGGTGCGGCAGTTGGAGGACTATCTGGGCGAGGTGCTGTTTGTGCGGCAGGCGCGGGGCATTGCCCTGACGGCCGTGGGGCGCCAGCTGTTGCCGGCCGTGGAGCAGGCCTTTGCAGGTTTGCTGCATGCGGTGGAGGGGCTATGCCAGCGGCCGGCCGATCTCAAGATCAAGCTGCCGCCTACCTTGGCCATACGCTGGTTCTTGCCACGGCTGCCGGCCTTTCAGGGCTTGCACCCCGGTATCGAGGTGCGGATGAGTACGGCCTCGTTCAGCCGTATCCATTTCGAGCGAGAAGATTTTGATGCGGCTATCGTGGCCGGCAATCTGGGGCCGGGCGAGGGCTATAGCGAGGCGCTGTTTGCCGAGACCCTGGTGCCGGTATGTGCGCCAGCCCTGGCCGAGCGATTGCGGCAGCCGGCTGATCTGGCGGGCGAGGCCCTGATACACCTGAGCCCGGACCACGCCGACTGGCGCCGCTGGTTGCGCCAGGTGGGTGTACAGCACCCGGCGCTGGAATCCGGCCCCAGCTTCGAGGTGATAGACATGGCGGTGAACGTGGCCAGCCAGGGCATGGGCGTGGCGCTGGCCGACCCGGTGCTGATCGCTCACGATCTGCGTAGTGGCCGGCTGATTGCGCCTTTTCCGGCGCTGCGGATACAGACCGACTACCACTATTGGTTTGTCTGCCCACGAGGCCGCCAGCACGAACCGGCACTGGCTGCGCTGCATGCCTGGCTCAAGGCCGAGATTGCCGATTCACTTGCTGCGTTAACGCCACAGCCTGCGCCACGCTAAGCAGTTTGATTGAGCATACTGGTCGGTATGGTTATATTGGCGCATTCACCTATCCGGTGACCTACAGGAGGAAATTGCATGAAACGCGTGATTGCCGCAGGCCTTGGCGGCCTGATGCTGGCCCTACCCGGCGCTGCCTTTGCCAATGTCGTGACTGCACCCAAGATACCGGTGCGGGATTTCTTCAAGAATCCGGAAAAGACCAATTTCCAGCTTTCGCCCAACGGCAAGTACATCTCCTTTACCCAGCCGGTCGAGAACCGCCTGAATATCCATGTCATGCCCAGGGGCGGTGACGCCAAGCGGCTGACCACGGTGAAGGACAGGGATATCCGGCAGTATTTCTGGAAGGGTGACGACCATCTGCTGTTCCTCAAGGACAATGGCGGCGACGAGAATTTCCACCTTTATGCGGTGGACCGCGACGGCAAGGCCACGCGCGATCTGACACCGTTCGACAAGGTGCGGGTGGAGTTGATCGATGATCTGGAAGACCATCCCACCGATGTGCTGATTGGCCTGAACAAGCGCAAGGCCGAGGTGTTTGACGCCTACCGGCTGAATGTGAAGACCGGCGAGCTGAAGATGGTGGCGGAGAACCCCGGCAATATCACTGGCTGGATCACCGACCACAAGGGCGCCATACGGGTGGCCCAGAGCACTGATGGGGTGACCTCCTCGCTGCTCTACCGCGCCAATGAGAAGTCGCCGTTCAAGACGGTACTGACCACCAATTTCAAGGATTCGGTGACGGCGCTGTTCTTTACCTTCGACAACAAGCGCCTTTATGCCGCCTCCAACCTGGGCCGCGACAAGGTGGCCATAGTCGAGATGGACCCGGCTACCGGCAAGGAACTGAAGGTGGTCTACCAGCGTGACGATGTGGATGTGGACGGCCTGCGCTACTCCAAGAAGCGCAAGGTGCTGACGGCGGCCACCTATGAGACTGCCAAGATGGAGCGGCACTTCTTTGACGACGCCACTGAAAAGCTGATCAAGGGCTTGCAGGGCAAGTTGCCGGGGTATGAGATCACCCTGCAGGGCAACAAGAACGAAGACGCCTGGATAGTCTCGGCCTGGAACGACCGTACCCGTGGCACCCGCTACTACTACGATGCCAAGGCGGACAAGCTGGAAAAGCTGGCCGAAGTCACCCCGTGGCTGAACGAGCAGCAGATGGCCAGCACCAAGCCCATCAGCTATACCAGCCGCGATGGCCTGACCATACACGGCTACCTGACCCTGCCCCTGGGCAGCGAGGGCAAGAACCTGCCGGTGATCGTGAACCCGCACGGCGGCCCCTGGGCACGCGACAGCTGGGGCTTCAACCCGGAGGTGCAGTTCCTGGCCAATCGTGGCTATGCCGTGCTGCAGATGAATTTCCGTGGTTCTACCGGCTACGGCAAGGCGTTCTGGCAGGCTTCGTTCAAGCAGTGGGGCAAGACCATGCAGGATGACGTCAGTGATGGCGTCAACCACCTGGTGAAGCAAGGTGTGGCGGACAGCAAGCGCGTGTGCATTTATGGAGGCAGCTATGGCGGCTATGCCACCCTGGCCGGCCTGACCTTCTCGCCTGATCTGTATGCCTGTGGCGTGGACTATGTGGGGGTGAGCAATCTGTTTACCTTCATGAAGACCATACCGCCCTACTGGAAGCCTTACCTGGACATGATGTATGAGATGGTGGGCAATCCGGAGAAGGACAAGGCACTGATGGAGTCGGCCTCGCCGGTCTTCCATGTGGACAAGATCAAGGCGCCCCTACTGGTGCTGCAGGGCGCCAAGGACCCGCGCGTGAATGTGGCCGAGTCTGACCAGATCGTGGCGGCGCTGAAAAAGCGTGGCGTGGATGTGGAGTACATCGTCAAGGAGAACGAAGGGCACGGTTTTGCCAACCAGGAGAACCGCTTCGAGGCCTATGAGGCGATGGAGCGTTTCTTTGGCAAGCATCTGGGTAGCTAGGCCAGACCTAGCAGGTAGCCAGGACGGCCGGCGCAAGCCGGCCGTTTTTCATGGGAAGGAAGTACGATGTATTGGCTGGAGAGTGAGCGCCTGTTGCTGCGGCGCTGGCAGATGGCAGACCTTGACGCGTTTTGTCGGCTGACCGGCGATGCCGAGGTCATGCGCTGGGTGGGCGACGGCACGACGCTGGACAGGGCTGGCACAGCTGGCTGGATAGAACGGGCGAACGCCAATGTGGCGCGCTGGGGCTTTGGTACCCATGCGGTGCTGAAACGCGACGATGGCTCGGTGATAGGCTGGGCAGGCCTGATACACAGCGAGCAGGCCAGTGCTGCCGACAGCGCCGAGATCATCTATGCCTTGCGGCCGGATTGCTGGGGGCGGGGCTATGCCACCGAGCTGGCGGCGGCCCTGCTGGCATGGGCCTGGCAGCATAGCGCCTTGGTGCGCATCGTGGCCACCATAGACCCTGCCAACACGGCATCACTGGCGCTGATGACCAAGTTGGGATTCAGCCATGAAGGGGATGGGTTGGATGAGGACGGCTTACCCGAATCCCGTTTCGCCATCCACCGCCCGGCATCACTGGCCGGCTGAGCTGGTGCTGCCCGTGCTGCCTGTCCCCTTGGCGGTATCGAGGGCCGCTTTGAGTTGGGCATATTCATTGCAGCCGGGGCCGCAGAGCTGAAACAGGGTTTGCAGCTCTGCCTCGGCGCGAGCCAGGTCGCCCAGTGCGATATAGGCTTCGCCCAGGTATTCATGGGCGCCACGGTGCTTGGGATCCAGGCTCAGGGCCAATTGGTAGTGGCGCAGCGCCTCGGGCAGCTTGCCCAGCTTGCGATAGGCATAGGCCAGCTGGTTCTGGCCGTTGGCGTCCTTGGGGGCGCGTTCCAGGTATTCCTGCAGCAAGCCCACGGCACGCTCATGCTGGCCCAGCCGGTTGGCCGCCAGGGCGTCACTGTAGTCTGGGTCGGGCTTGGGGTCGTTGTCGTTGGACCAACCTGCGGCCAGGCTGGTGGTGGCAAACAGGGCACAGGCGAGCAGGGCCAGGTGAAAGGTAGGGCGCATGGAGGGTTTCCGGTGAAGAAGGTGGCGCCGGGGCGCCACCGATTATCGCAATGCCCGCAAGGGCGGGGTCTTGAGCACCCTTGCCAGCAAGGGTGCGGCAGCCAGCCGTGCTGCCAGGGCGCCGCTGATCAGGCCAAAGGGCAGGAGCCACCAGCTGATGCGGGCCGGCAGCTCGAACAGCTGCTGCGAGGCCCCCGCGCCTATGCCCAGCGCCGCCGCCGCCGCTAACAAGCCGGCCAGGCCGCCTACCAGCAGCAGTTCTGCGCTGGCAGCCTGCCGGACAGTCTTGCCGGAGGCCCCCAGGGTACGCAGGATGGCGGCCTCGCGCTTGCGCTCATCATGGGTGGCCAGGGTGGCGGCATATAGCACCACGACGCCGGCCGCCAGGCTGAAGGCGAAGACTACCTCCACCGCCGACAGCACCCTGTCGAGCACGCCGCGTACCTCGCGCAGTATCACCGATACATCGATGACGGTGATATTGGGGAACTGGCGCGACAGCTGGGTCGAGAAGGTACGCTGGGCATCCGGCAGGTAGAAGCTGCTAACAAAGCTGGCCGGCTGGCTCTCCAACAGGGCGCGATTGCCCACCACGAAGAAGTTGACCCGGAAAGAATCCCAATCGACCCGCCGCAGGCTGGTGACCGGGGCCTTGAACACCTGACCGTCTATGGTAAAGGCCAGCTCGTCGCCCAGCTTGATGCCCAGGCGCTGGGCCAGGCCTTCTTCCAGCGACCAGGCAGGGGTGTTGTCGCTCAGCGGCACGCCGGCCACCAGGCGGTTGTCGTTGCGCAGGCTGCCGCCCCAGCTGAGGTTGAACTCGCGCTCGGCCAAGCGGCGGGCGCGTTCGTCGGGGTATTTGTCGGCCACCACCGGCTTGCCGGCAATGCTGTGCAGGCGTGCCCGTATCATGGGGCCGAACACCGGCTCGGGCAGGCCGGCGCGCTTGAACTCGGCCAGGATGCCAGCGCGTTGCTCAGGCTGGATATTGATGGCGAAGCGGTTGGGCGCATCGACCGGGACGGACTTGTCCCAGGCGCTGAGCAGGTCGTTGCGTACCACCGTCAGCAGCATCAGCGCCATCAGGCCCAGCGATAGCGAGACGATCTGCGCCACGCTGAGACCGCGTCGCCGGGCAACATTGGCCAGACCGAAGCGCCAACCCAATTGGCCGGGCAGGGGCAGCTTGGGGGTGATCCAGACCAGGCACCAGGCTGCCAGCGTGGCCAGGGCCACCGTACCGGCGAGGCCGGCCAGCGCCAGGCCGGCCAGGGTGGTGTCGCCCGCCTGCCAGTAGATCAGGCCGGCCAGCGCGGCCAGGCCCAGGCCAAAGGCCAGGGGGGCGTTGCCCGCCGGGGTGGCATCGCGCCGCAGTACCCGCAAGGGTGATACCCCCTTGAGCCTGAGCAGCGGGGGCAGGCAGAAGCCAAACAGCAGCACCAGGCCGACTGCCGCACCGGATAGCGCTGGCAAGGGGCCGGCCGGCGGCAGGGTGGTTTCGAACATGCCGGCCAGCAGGTGGGCCAGGCCGAATTGGGTCAGCCAGCCCAAGGCGATGCCGGTGCTGATGGATAGCACGGCCATCAGGCTGTACTGGCGCAGGAACAAGCCGATGATATGGCTTTGGGTCAGCCCCATGGTGCGCAGCAGGGCGACGGCATCGAGGTGGCGCTCCACATAGCGGCGGGCTGCCAGTGCAATGGCGGCGGCGGCCATGAAGACGCTGATCAGGGCAGACAGGCGCAGGAAGCGTTCGGCCCGATTGAGCGAGGTGTTGATCTCGGGTCGCGCCTCGCGCACATCCTCCAGCCGCTGGCCTCGCTGCAGGCGGGGTTTGAGCCACTCGCGCATGGCGGTCACCTGGTCGCGCTCGCCTGCCAACAGCATGCGGTAGCGCACCCGGCTGCCCGGCTGGATCAGCCCGGTTGCGGGCAGATCGGCATCGTTGAACATGGCGCGGGGGATGAAGTTGTACAGATCCATTGCGCCATCGGGCTCACGCGCCAGGATGGGGCCCAGGGTAAAGGCCTTGTCGCCCAGCTTCAGCGTGTCACCGGGTTTGAGGCCCAGCGAGCTGAACAGGCGCTGGTCGGCCCAGATGGTGCCTGGCGCGGGGCCGCCACTTACCTTGATCTCGCTGCCGTTCTGCAGCAGCCGGATATCGCCGCGTAGCGGATAGCTGGTGGAAACGGCCTTGACCGTGACCAGCTGGGCATTGTCGGCCGTCTGCGCCATGCTGGGGAAGGTGGCGGTGGCACCCCGCATCAGCCCGCGCCGGTCTGCTTCAGCCAGGAAATCAGCGGCGATGGGCTGGTCGGCGTTCAGCACCAGATCGGCGGCCAGCAGCTGGTCGGCCTCGCTTTGCAGGGCACGGCCTACCCGGTCGGTAAAGAAACCTACGCTGCTCATGGCGGCAATGGCCACCACCAGGGCGATGGCCATGACGGTCAGTTCGCCCGCAGTTAGATCGCGCTTGAGCCAGCGCCAGGCCAGGCCCCAGCCGTTCATGGCTTGGCGCCCCAGGGGGCTGGCGGCAGGGCAACCGGCTTGGTCAGGTCGAAATCCACCCGGAAGCGCCGCTCACCCCTTTGCAACTGGTAGCTGTAGTGCTGGCCCGGCAGTATCTCCACCCGCCAGGTGTTTTCGGCTGCCGCCGGTATCAGCTTGGCCGTATGGGCATCGGCCGGGAAGGATTGCAGGCTGGCCGTGCCGGCCTCAATGGTGTCGCCGCCGTACTGGGTGATGCTGTCCTCGCTGCCATCGGCGTGGCGGTGATCGTGCTTGAGCCGCAGCCCCTGGGCAGTACGGCTGATGACCCAGGTGCGGGAGTGGTCGTCGCCGACATGGAAGGGCACCCGTATGACGTCGGGGCTGCATTCGCGCACATGCATGGTCAGCTTTTGTTCGCGGAAGCGGGTATCGCTGGGGTTGCCCTCCACCAATCTGCCCTCGAAGGCCTTGCCGCAGAGGCTCGCTAGCTGGCGGAAGAAGGCATCGGCCGGTTTTTCCTCGGCAGCCTGGGCGGGCAGGGCCAGCGCGCCAGCTAATAGTAGGGGGAATAGGTGCAGGGAATGGGTCATGTCTCGGTCTTGTTCTGTTGTAGGGGCGGGTTTGCGTGCAGGTCTGGGGCGGCCTATGCCGCTCATACGCCGTCGCGTTCTATGACCTGGCCGCCGGCCAGCCGCAGGCGGGCGCCACAGCGTGCCGCCAGGCGCTCGTCATGGGTGACCAGCACCAGGGTGGTGCCGGATTCGCTATTGAGGCTGAACAGCAGATCGATGATGCGCTCGCCGGTCTGGGTGTCGAGGTTGCCTGTCGGTTCATCGGCAAACAGCAACTTGGGCCGGGTGACAAAGGCGCGCGCCAGGGCCACGCGCTGCTGCTCACCGCCTGAGAGTTCCTTGGGGCGGTGCTGTACGCGGCTACCCAGGCCCACACGCTCCAGCAGGGCCTGCGCTTCGCGGCGAGCCTCCTTGTGGCCGTTCAGCTCCAGCGGTAGCGCCACGTTGTCCAGCGCGGTCAGGGCGGGCAGCAGCTGAAAGCTCTGGAACACGAAACCCACATGCTCGGCCCTCAGCCTTGCCCGGCCGTCTTCGTCCAACTGCCCCAGCGTGTGGCCGGCCAGGGTGACGCTGCCCTGGGTGGGGGAGTCCAGGCCGGCCAGCAGACCCAGCAGGGTGGACTTGCCCGAGCCGGATGCGCCGACGATGGCCAGGGTGCTGCCAGGTGACAGGCTGAAACTCACGTCGTCCAATATGGTCAGGGTCTCGTGGTCGAAACCTACTTGCTTGCTGAGACCCTGGGCCGCCAGAATGGGGCTACCTGTGGTTGATGATTCACTGTGAAGGAAATCTGGCGTGGCGCGCATTGTTCTGTTCTTGGGTTTGCTGATTAGTCTGTATACACCAACTGCCTGGGCTGCTGGCCCCAAAACCTTGCTGGTGTACGGCGATAGCCTGTCGGCGGGTTACGGCATCAGGCTGGAAGCGGCCTGGCCCAGCCTGTTGCAAAAGAAGCTGGGGCCAGACTGGCGGGTGATCAATGCCAGCCAGTCGGGAGAAACCACGGCAGGCGGCCTGACCCGCTTGCCGGCAGCCCTCAAGGCCCACAAGCCCGATGTGATCCTGCTGGAGCTGGGGGCCAATGACGGCCTGCGTGGCCTGCCAGTGGCGGCTGCCCGTGCCAACCTGGTCAGCATGATTGAGCAAAGCCGGGCCAGCGGCGCACGGGTGGGCTTGATCGCCGTGCGCTTGCCACCGAACTTTGGCGGTAGTTTCACGGCAAAGTTCGATGCCATGTTTGGCGATTTGGCCAAACAATACAAGCTACCCCCACCCCCCTTCCTGCTGGACGGTATCGCAGACCAGCCTGCCCAGTTCCAGGCCGATCAACTGCACCCGGTCGCGGCTGCCCAGCCACGCTTGCTGGACAATGTCTGGCCCATGGTGAGCAAGCTGGTCAAATAACAGTCCACCCTATCCATGGGTAGTCTCCAGCAAGCTCACCTTCATCTAGTGAGCTTTCTGGGCGCTGCCGTTATGATGCAGGCCATGACGCTACCCCTGACCGCTGTCTCGGCTGCCCTGCTGGCGCTGGCCTTTGCCTGGGCGGTACGCCTATGTTGGCAAAGAAAGGACGTGGTTTGCGGCGTGGGCTTCTTGCTGGCCATGCTGACCGCTACCCTGGGCTCGCTCCGTTTTGGCGGGCTTGCGGCGGTCGTGCCCGTGCATGGCTTTATGGCGGAGCTGACCAATTGGGTACTGCCTACGCTGGTGGCTTTTTCTGCAGCCCCGCCGCGCGTCGCCTTGCCGGTCATGTCGCTGGGATTGCTGGCTACCGTGATGGGCTGGCCAGAGCTATTGCGCCAGGCCGTCAATAGCTTGTCCTTGCTGGTCATCCTGCTCAATGCCAGCCGGGGTGGCTGGTTGAGCTGGTTGCCGGCGCTGGCCGGTATCACCGGCATGGCAATGGCGGGTTTTGGCATCGGCACCAAGGGCGCCTGGGCGGGGATACCCCGTTTGTTTTTTTATCATCTGCTGCTGATGCTGGCGGTGCTGTGCCTCTCTTATGGTTTGCACAAGCAGGCGGAGCCAGTCAGGCACTGAGAGCCTGCTTACGATTTTTTTACCCCGGCGCTGGACCGGAAAAGGGTCAAGGACCAATACGATGAATACCGCAGATTACCTCGCGCGCGCAGGACTGGCCGCTGCCCTCGATGCCGATGCAGTCAGCAACCACCTGGCCGCTTATGGCGAGATTGCCGAGAACAGCCAGGCGCCAGCGGATGTCGCGCCGCTGTATGCCTACCGTGTGCCGGAACTGGGTGAGAATGGCGCCTGCTCCTTGCCCGATCAACTGGCTGAGGCGCCCTATGATCTGGCGGCAACGCTGGGTGGGGTGAGTGCGGAAACAACCGTGCAACTGGCCGCGCTCAAGGAACTGGTAGACCGTATCGTGGCCGAGACCGCCTGTGGCTGGCTGGGTGTGTACCAGGCACGCGAGGTGGCTGGCGGCCGGGCCTTGGTCAAGCTGGCCTATGCCGGCAAGCCCAGCCGGGCCGAATTCCCGCTCACGGCGGAGTTTGCATTGCACTCCAACAACAGCGCCGTGGGTTTGTCGGGGCAGGGGCGCATCATAGATAACGTAGCCAGCTATGTGGCCGAGGGCGGGGCGTACTACACCTGCGATGCCGAGGTGCAGAGCGAAGCCTGCCTGCCGCTGTTTGATGAAGCTGGCACGATCGTGGGCATAGTAGACGCAGAAGACGCCCGCCGCGATTTTTTCAAGGGCGAGATACTGGCCAGACTGGTGGCCCTGTGCCTGTTGGCGCCAAACTGCCTGCCTGATTGACACTGGCTAGTTTGCCAGAGCATGGGGCAAGTTCGCCGCAGCGGGCTGCTTGCCGGCGCGAGAGCGCATTGGCGTTTTTGGCGGATTTGGCTATACCGAGCTGACAATCAATCTTGCCTGCAGCGTTGGTGTTCGCGCGCAGTGCATGCCGTCAGCCAGGAGAGAAAAGGCCATGCCCACGCCACGAGAGATTACCCAGTCGCTGAATGCCCACCAGAACGATTTCTCTCAAGCGCAATGGAACAGCCTGCAGCAGGTGCGCAGCCTGTTCGCCTTTGGCTCCCGCCGCCATAGCAACCCCATGATGCGTAATGAAGACGTATTGCATGGCGGCCATATGGTGGTACAGGATAATGGCGCGCTGAATCACTCGCTGCAGCAGGCAGAGGCAAATAGTGGCTGGACTGGCTCACGTCGTCCGCGTGATTGGACCAGTCTGCCCAGTTCGCATTATCCCAACCACAATGCGGCGCAGACCGAGCTGCAGATGCCGTTCAACAACCAGAATTTCGGCACCATTCTGCATGGCACCACGCCGCAGGGGCATAGCTGGGTGCAGATGGAAGCGCACTCTGGTGTTACCTCGGTTAACGGCGGAAGGCTCAGGGCCCTTACTGACTACGCTTTGCATGGTTCCGACTACCAGCAATACCGCCAGCACAACCAGAATATCGGGCCTATGGGCATGTCGCGTTTCACCGAGGCCCGGCCGTTGACCATTACGGCAGGGCAGCTGGACATGCGCCGGCGCATACAGGCGTTTGAGCCTATATTCGCCGGGCGCAACCAGCGGGTAGACGAACTGGCACGGATGCGGGGCCGGCGCGGTAACCTCAATCAAGCCATACAGTCTCGCCTTTAGCAGCGCGGGGTGAAGGTTCAACGTACCCTGCATGGTTTGGCTGGGTCCGATTGTTGGCACTGGATAAGCCCGCGTTTGCGGGCTTTTTCATTGTCAAATCAATGAATAGCAGAAAACCCTTATGTTTATGCGCGGCGAATCCACTGATACTGCGACCCGCGCCCGGCACCATGGTCGGGGTTTCACGTCCGTCGCAAAGCCAGGTTTGGGTTACCGCCAGACGACAGGGGTAGTACTGATGAAGTTATCGTATCGCATGAGCGCCGTCATCGGCGCGGTTTGCAGTCTGCTGGTGGTGATCGGCGTGATCGCCGTGGTGGGCTTCCAGAACAACCAGGCGGGTCTGGTCCGCTTTGTGGAACGTGACCAGGCCGAGCTGCAAACCCTGACGCGGCTGTATGTGCTGGCGCAGGGCAGCAGTGTGTCCTTGCGTAGCCTGTATGCCGACCCCACCAACGAGCAGGCCCTGGCCGAACTGAACGCGGCGCCCGAGCGGATAGCCGCCGTGGTGGCTTCGGCCAACACCTTGCTGGCGGGCGATGCCGATGACCTGAAGCGTCTGGCGCGCTTTGCCGAGCTACGCAAGCTGCAGCAGCAATACCAGTTCGAGGCGCGTGAGCTGGTGCTGGGGGGCGATCTCGATGCCGCCCGCGACAAGATCATCCAGTTCGAGAGCATGCTGGCATGGGAGCCCATGCAGGCCTTGCTGGAGGACTGGCTCAAGGCGACACATGGGCAGGTTCAGGCCGCCAAGGCCGAGGCCGCAGCGGCCAGCCAGCGCATCATAGGCGTGGTGGTTGGGGTGGCCCTGGGTGCTCTGGTGCTGGCGGTGCTGCTGGGGGGCTGGCTGGTGCGCTCGGTCATGCGCCAGATAGGCGGCGAGCCAGATGTGGCCCGGTCGGTGATGCGACGGCTGGCAGCGGGAGACCTGGCCCAGGCAGTGTCTGTGCGTGCCGGTGACAGCGACAGCCTGCTGGCCAGCGTCGAAGCCATGCGGCAAGGCCTGGCCGGGAATGTGCAGGCGTTGCGCGCCCTGGCCGAGCAGGTCAGCAGCGAGGCCAGCCAGGTGAGCGGGGGCACCCGGCGTATCTCTGGCAGCGCCCGCCAGCAAAGCGATTCGGCGGCTGCCATGGCGGCAGCTATCGAGCAGTTGAGCGTCAGTGTCAATCATCTGGCCGATAACGCCCGTGTGGCCCACAGCCTGACCGAGCAGGCAGGCCAGGGAGCGGAGACGGGGAGCGTCACCATACAAAAAGTGGGTGCCGAGATAGACCGGGTGGCGAAATCGATTGCGCAGTCTGCCGGCACCATCAATGCCTTGGGTGCCGAAACCGAGCGGATATCCTCTATCGTTGCCGTGATACGCGATATTGCCGACCAGACCAATCTGCTGGCGCTGAATGCTGCCATCGAGGCTGCCCGCGCCGGCGATACCGGACGGGGCTTTGCCGTGGTGGCAGACGAGGTGCGCAAGCTGGCCGAACGCACCAGCCAGGCCACCGCCGAGATCGGCGGCATGATAGCGGCCACCCAGGCATCGGCCGGCGAAGCCGTACGCGATATGGAGGCGGCCGTAGGCCAGGTGGCGGTGGGCGTAAGCGGTGCGCGCAGCGCCGATGCCGCCATGCGGGCCATACAGGCGGGCAGCCACGAATTGGTAGGGGTGACCAACGAGATATCGCTGGCGCTGAAGGAGCAATCGTCGGCCAGCCAGGAAATTGCCCAGAACGTGGAGCGCATCGTACAGATGGCGGCCAGCACCACGGACGAGGCCGAGCAGGGTGCCGCTGCGGCGGGCCGGCTGGCCGAGGTGGCGCAGGCACTGCAGGCCAGTGTGGCGCACTTCCGCCTGTAAACCTGGAGGGTACCGAATCGCGCCGCCGGTATCGCCTACCGGCTCACGCCTGGTTTTCGGTGGTGCTGAGGTCGTACAAGCGGTGCCTGTCAAACCGGGCCATGGCATCGCCGTGCTTGTCGAAGCCCAGGGTGCGATAGAAGCCCTGCACGTCCTGGTCGGCAATCAGCATGACACGGTACACCGGTAGGCGGTCGAGTAGCGATTGCATCAACCGCCGGCCCAGACCCTGGCCCTGGAAGTCGGGATGAACGGCGACATCATAGATAAAACCGTGGTATTCGCCGTCGGTGAGGGCGCGGCTGGCGCCCACCAGATGCCCGCCCGCATAGGCCAGGCTAACCAGCTGGCTGTTGAGAAATGCCCGCCGTATCTTGTCACCCTTGCGCCCACCCAGGCCGGCGGCGGCAAACAGGGCCTCCAGCTCGGCAGTGCTGAGCTGGTCGCAGTGGTCGCACAATTGGATATCCATTCAATCTTCCCTGGTGTTTAAAAGCGCATGCCCAGCCAGATGACGGCCGAGGTCGCACCAGCGACCAAGGGGTCCAGCAGACGGGGCCAGAGCTGATCTGGCTTGAGTTGGGCTGCCGCATCATCGTGATGGGCTTGTTCCTCGGCCAGGATCGATTCTATGGACACGGTGGCCGCGCTATCCTGCCCTTGCAGAGTCTGTAGCTGCTGTTGCAGATGCACCAGCACGACCCGCTCCACGGCTACCGTGGTGGCGGCAATAGCCTGCGCGCCCAGCAGGCCGGTGCAGATGCCCAGGAAGTAACCACCCATCGCGCATAGCCAGTAACTGCGGCAGCGAGGCACTGCGCGCCTGGTCAGTTCAGCCGCAAAAATGGCGCGGTGCCGGGTTTCGTGTGCCTGCTTGCCTGCCAGTCCGGCACAGGCTGCCGGCGCAGTAAAACGGGCCAGCAAAAGCTGGCCCGCATAGATATGGACTGCACCGTGCTCACCAGCGTGGTTGACCTTGAGTATGCGGTCACCCAGCGTAAGGTGCATCAGCGTTGCTTGCTGCTGGTGTACCACAGGGCTGCGCCGGCCAATATCATGGGCAGGCTGAGCCACTGGCCCATGCTGAAACCGAAGGTGAGGATGCCGAGGAAGTCATCGGGCTCACGGGCGAACTCGGCAATAAAGCGGCAGAGACCGTAGCCCAGCAGGAAGACCGCCGACACCTGGCCAGTACGGCGTGGCTTGCCGGAGAAGACCCACAACACGACGAACAGCAGCAAGCCTTCCAGTACAAACTGGTAAAGCTGGGAGGCGTGGCGGGGTAGCGCACCGTAGGCCTGCAGCATGGCGTTGTAGGCCGGGTTGAACTGGGCCGCCTTGAGATCGGCCTGCTGGGCGCTGGGGAACAGCATGGCCCAGGGCGCATCGGGGCTGGTGACGCGGCCCCACAGCTCGCCATTGATGAAATTGCCCAGGCGGCCTGCGGCCAGGCCCAGCGGCACCAGCGGGGCGATGAAATCGGTTACCTCAAAGAAGCTGCGGCCGGTCTTGCGGCCGAACAGCCACATGGCGACCAGCACGCCCAGGAAGCCGCCATGGAAGGCCATGCCGCCCTCCCATATCTTCAGCACATCGAGTGGGTTGGCAAGGTAGAAGGCGGGCTTGTAGAACAGCACGTAACCAAGCCGACCACCCAGTATCACGCCCAGTACACCGTAGAACAGCAGGTCGTCCAGCTGTGTGGTGGTCCAGCCGCTTTGCGGATTGCGCTTGATGCGGCGGTGCCCCAGCCACAGGAAGAACACAAAACCAACCAGGTACATAAGCCCGTACCAGCGTATGGAAAGGGGGCCGAGATGAATGGCGACCGCGTCGATTTGCGGATGAGTCAGCATGGTGCGCTCAGTTATGCGGGAAAGGCCGGCATTATAGCCGGCATGTCTGCATGATACTTGCCAGCCCGCTTGGTTCCCTGCCACGGTATGCATCCCGTGGCTTGGCATTGATCGCCACCGCGAGGCCTGGTCCGAGCACTGGCGCTGTCGGCCGCAGCGGGTGTGGCGCTACGGTGTTGCCGCGTGCGCTCAGGGCTTCTGCTTGTAAATCAGTTGGATGCTGTGCCTTGGTGGTTCGCAGGCAGCCTGCTCTGATGGGTGGTTCAGGCTGTTGCAAGCACCCCTTTTGCCTCTCTTTCAGGCTACAATCGTCCGCCTGAGACCCGAAACGTAGCGCCCGCCATCGCCGGCGCTGGGTCGCGCCCCGCAGGCCCACCACCCGCTTCCCCGCGCCCCCGTTTCCACCCGTACCACCGGGCTGTCGATCCGTTCCCATTGATGAGGCGCGCCTGACCGTGCCAAGGATTTAGCAGCATGCCCACTTATCGTTCCCGTACCACCACCCACGGCCGCAACATGGCCGGCGCGCGCGCCCTGTGGCGAGCCACCGGCATGAAGGATGGCGATTTCGACAAGCCCATCATTGCCATTGCCAACAGCTTTACCCAATTTGTGCCCGGCCATGTACACCTGCAGAACCTGGGACAGTTGGTGGCCCGCGAGATAGAGAGGGCAGGTGGGGTAGCCAAGGAGTTCAACACCATTGCCGTGGATGACGGCATCGCCATGGGCCATGGCGGCATGCTGTATTCACTGCCCAGCCGCGAACTGATTGCCGATTCGGTGGAGTACATGGTCAATGCCCATTGTGCCGACGCGCTGGTGTGCATCTCCAACTGCGACAAGATCACGCCCGGCATGCTGATGGCGGCCTTGCGCCTGAATATTCCGGTGGTGTTCGTCTCGGGCGGGCCGATGGAGGCCGGCAAGGTCAACTGGCGTGGCAGCGAACGCAAGCTGGATCTGGTGGACGCCATGGTGGAAGCCGCCAATGACCAGGTCAGCGATGAGCAGGTCGATGCGGTGGAACGTAGTGCCTGCCCAACCTGTGGCTCGTGTTCCGGCATGTTTACCGCCAACTCCATGAACTGCCTGACCGAGGCGCTGGGTTTGTCCTTGCCTGGCAACGGCTCCACCCTGGCGACCCACGCCGATCGCAAGGAGCTGTTTCTCAAGGCCGGCCGGCTGATTGTGGAACTGGCCAAGCGCTACTACGCAGGCGACGACGCCAGCGTGCTGCCGCGCAGTATTGCCACCTACGCGGCCTTCGAGAATGCCATGAGCCTGGATGTGGCCATGGGCGGCTCCACCAATACCGTGCTGCATCTGCTGGCTGCCGCCAGCGAGGCGGGGGTGGACTTCAAGATGGCCGACATAGACCGGATTTCGCGCCGGGTGCCCTGTCTGGCCAAGGTGGCACCGGCTACCCAGAAATACCATATGGAAGACGTACACCGTGCCGGTGGCGTGGTGGCCATCCTGGCCGAGCTGGATCGGGCCGGCCTGATCAACCGCGAGGTGCCCACCGTGTATGCGCCCACCATGGCAGCTGCGCTGGAAGCCTGGGACGTGATGCGGCAGCCTGCCGATTCTGATGTGCACCGCTTCTACCGCGCAGCACCGGGCGGCGTGCCGACCACCATCGCCTTCTCGCAATCGATGCGCTACCCGGAGCTGGATCTGGACCGCGAGGGTGGCTGCATACGCTCGCGCCAGCATGCTTATTCGCAGGATGGTGGCCTGGCCGTGCTGTACGGCAATATCGCCGAGCGCGGCTGTATTGTGAAGACGGCAGGGGTGGACGACAGCATCCTCAAGTTCACCGGCAGGGTGCGTATTTTCGAGAGCCAGGATGCCGCCGTGGCGGCCATCCTGGCCGATAGCATCGTGGCGGGCGACCTGGTGCTGATACGCTACGAAGGCCCCAAGGGCGGCCCCGGCATGCAGGAGATGCTCTACCCTACCAGTTACCTGAAATCCAAGGGGCTGGGCAAGGACTGTGCGCTGCTGACCGATGGTCGTTTTTCGGGGGGAACATCGGGCCTGAGCATAGGCCATGTGTCGCCAGAGGCGGCCGAGGGTGGGGTGATAGGCCTTGCAGAAGAAGGCGACACCATAGAGATCGATATTCCCAATCGGCGCATCCACCTGGCGGTGACCGACGAGGAGCTGGCGCGGCGCCGGGTGGCGATGGAGGCACGCGGGGCACAGGCCTGGAAGCCGGTGAACCGTGACCGCCTGGTCAGTGCGGCACTGCGGGCCTATGCCGCCATGACGACCAGTGCCGATACCGGTGCGGTGCGTGATGTCAGCCAGATAGAACGCAGGTAGACCGTACCCCGAACCGCCAAGGAGTTGACCATGCAGATTGCGAACCTGCCTTTTTGCACTACGGATTGGTCGCAGATTGCCGCGACGGAACACCCTGGCGTGACTGGGGTGGCTACCTGGCGTACCCAGCAGTTTGGTGAGGTAAGGGTGCGCATGGTGGAGTACAGCCCCGGCTACCTGGCCGACCATTGGTGCGAGAAGGGGCATTTCCTGCTCTGCCTGGAGGGCGCCCTGCATACCGAGCTGAAGGATGGCAGGCAGTTTTTGCTACGTGCGGGGATGAGCTACCAAGTGGCCGATGGTGCGGAGCCCCACCGCTCCAGCACGCCTGTCGGGGCCAGGTTGTTTATTGTGGATTGATGGGCAGGATGGCAAACAATCCGCAGCATGCGGCTTTCTATGCGGTGATTGCCGGTATACCCGAGGGCTGGGTGATGAGCTATGGCGCGGTGGCCAAGCGTGCCGGCCTGCCACGCCATGCCCGCCATGTTGGAGTGGCGCTCAAGCAGATGCCGGATGGTATGGACCTGCCCTGGTGGCGGGTGGTGAACGGCGAGGGCAGGGTTAGCCCGCGTGGGCTGGACGGCTCGGACGACCTGCAGCGGGTGCTGCTGCAGGGCGAGGGCGTTGCTTTTGCCGCAAACGGCCGGATAGACCTGAAGCGGTTCGGCTGGGGCGGTTAGAGCCTGTTCACGATCTTTTCGCCTCGGCGTTCCGGGCAGTGCCGGATAGAGAACAATGCCCGGAACCCGAACCGGAACCCGAAGGGCTGGACCGGAAAAGGGCCATGTACTGCGTTGGACTCCTTGGTAATAACCGGTTATTGCCTGCGTCGCCCGCCTTGTACCTAACCCTTTTCCGGTCCAGCGCCGAGGCGAAAAGGTCGTGAACAAGCTCTTAGCCCGGCGGGCCTGGCCGTGCTCAATCGAACTGGGCAACCTCACCGTAGCGCCTTAATTCATACTGTTTGAAGGCTTCACGTAGCTGCTCCTTCAGCTCCTGCGGCTGCCAGGGTTTGGTGATGAAGCGGAAGATGGCGCCCTCATTGATGGCCTTCAGGATGGAGTCCACGTCGGTGTAGCTGCTCATGGCGATACGTACCGTATCGGGATGCAGGGTTTTGACCTGGCGCAGGAAATCGGCGCCGCTGATGCCGGGCTGGCGCTGGTCGGCCAGCACTACGCCCACCTGGTTGATAGCCAGTATCTTGAAGGCATCGGCCGGGCAGTCCACGTTCAGGATATGGTAGCCCTCGCGATGCAGATCGCGCAGCAGGTAGGTGTGTATGGCAGGTGTGCTGTCCACCACCAGCAAGGTGCGTTGATTGCGCTTGATGCTGATGGCGGGCAGTGACAGTACACCGTCGTTGGCCAGCAACTGCATGCTGCTGCTGGCGGGCAGGGGGGGCGAGTAATAGTAGCCCTGTATCTGGCCGCAGCCGGCCTGCAGCAGAAAGCCCAACTGCTCTACCGTTTCCACACCCTCGGCGATGACGGCGATACCCAGCGAATGCGCCATGCTGATGATGGCGCGGGTGACCGAGGCGTTCTCCAGGTTGAGGTGGACATCCTCGACAAAGCTGCGGTCTATCTTGAGCTGGTCGAACGGATATTTGCGCAGGTAGCTGAGCGCAGAGTAACCGGTGCCGAAATCATCGATGGACCATTTGAGTCCCACCGCCTTGAGATCGTTCATGATGCGCTGGGCGGTGTCCACATTCTTCATCAGCAGGCCTTCGGTGACCTCCAGCTTGAAGCGGGCGGCCGGCACCTGGTGGCGGCTGAGCGTGTCGCTGATATAGGCGACGATATCGTGCTCCTGCAGGCTATAGGTGGAGATATTGATGGCCACTTCGCCAGGGTCGTAACCCGCAGCCAGCCAAGCGGCGACCTGCTGGAACACGCAGTTGATCACATAGCGGTCCACATCGCGTATCAGGCCGGATTCCTCGGCCACCGGGATGAAATCCAGCGGCGAGATAATGCGGCCATCGGCCATGCGCCAGCGTATCAATGCCTCGAAGCCGCATAGGGCGCCGGTCCGCAGATCAAGCTGTGGTTGATAGAACATCTCCAGCTCACCCTGGCTGATGGCGTGGCGTAGGTCACGCTCCAAGGCCACCCGTTTCTGCACCGTATCGTTCATGGTCAGCTCGAACCGGCTGATCTGGCTCTTGCCCAGTTCCTTGGCCTTATACATGGCGGTATCGGCATTGCGCAGCAATTCGTCCACATCGTTGCCATCTGAGGGGTAGAAGCAATAGCCCATACTGGTGGAGACATAGAGCTCCACCTCGTTGGCCAGCTTGATGGGCAGGGCCAGTTGGGAGCTCATGCGCTTGAGGGCGAGTTCTACTTCCTGATCGCTGCGTGTCTCGGGCAGCAGTAGCACGAATTCGTCACCCCCCAGCCGGGCCACCGTATCGTATTCACGCACGCAGTCGCGTATCCGCCTGGCGACTTCCACCAGCAATTGGTCGCCTACCGAATGCCCCAGGCTGTCGTTGACGTACTTGAAGTTGTCCAGGTCCATGAAGGCCAGGGCGAAGCGCGCATTGTGGCGATTCGCCTGGACGATGGCCTGACGTATGCGGTCCATCAGCAGGTTGCGGTTGGGCAGGGTGGTGAGGGTGTCGAAGTTGGCCTGGTGCTCCAGCTCGTCCTGGTAGCGCTTGGCATCGGTGACATCGTTGAGTACGCCCACATAGTGGCTGATATTGCCCTGGCTATCGAAGGTGGGCGCCACCCGCAGCTCGTTCCAGAACATGGTGCCATCCCGCCGGTAGTTGCGCAGCAGTGCCTTGCCCTCGATGCCTTGCAGCAGTGCCAGCCGTATGGCTGAGAGCGCGACCTGATCGTTGTCGTCGCCCTGCAGGAAACGACAGTTGCGGCCCATTACCGTCTCGCGCTTGTAGCCGGTGATACGCTCAAAGGCCTGGTTGACGTAGATGATGGGGTTGTGGGCCTGCCGGTTGTCGGTAATGACAATAGCGTTGACACTGGACTCGATGGCGCGGTCACGTATCCGCAATTCCAGATCGATCACCTGCTGGGCGGTGATGTCCTGTTGCACCACGATGGCGCCCTGGATGCGGTTGCGCTCGTCGGTTAGGGGTACGGCAGAATTGAGCAAGGTACGCTTGACGCCGTCCAGGGCCTGCATGTCTATGGGGTCGTTGAGTATCAGCTCGCCGACAGCCAGCACCCGAGCCAACGACTGGCGTATATGTTGCACGGCGGGGGACTCGTTCTCTGCCGGCTCCTGTAGTGCATGGGAGAAAGGGGCTGCACCACTCCAGATGCGGATGGCCTCGGGATTGTGCAGCAGCACGCAGCCCAGCCTGTCGGTGACCCAGACACCGATGGGCAGGGTTTCCAATACCTTGAGCATCAATGCTTCGCTGTGGCGCAAGGCGATCTCGGCCCGTTCACGTTCGGCCATTTCCATCCGCAGTGCGCTGGTGCGTTCCTGTACCAGGCTTTCCAGCCGCTCCAGCACCCTGGCGCGGGTCAAGGCGATGACCAGTTGCTGGCCTACCGAGGTGAGGGTATTGAGCTCGGCGTCGGGCCAGTCCTCGCCGTCGTCGCGCACTACATTGAGTATCCCAACCAACTCATTGCCCAGCACCAGCGGGGCGCAGGCGTGTCGCTGGGCATGGGCCAGCACGCCGCAGTTGCCGACATTGAAGGCCGTCAACTGGTTGTCGTGGCGCAGGGCGTGCTGGCAGGGGCAATCCTGGCCGGCTGCCGCATTGATGCGATCCATGTCCACCGCGCCGCTGGCGCCAGCAAAGCGTAGCGAGCCATCCTCGTTGTCCGCGAGCAGCAGCCAGGCCCCCTGGCTATGCGGAAAACGGCTGACCGACTGCAGCGCAGCATCGATCAGCTGCTGCTCGGTCTGGGGCGCACTGAGGCCGGAGGAAAAGCGGAACAGGCTATCGAGCAGGCTATGTGATTCTGACAGCTCCACATGCTTGGCCTGCAACTGGCTGTTGAGCCTGACACCTTGCTCGTAGGTGGAGATCAGCAGGTCCAGTATCTGCTGGCGTGCAGCCGTGATGAAATGGCGCTCGCCCTCCAGCACTACCTCCACACCCATGGATACCCTGTCCTGGCCGCGGAGCGCGTTGTTGGCCAGCAGGTAGCGCAGGCGCGATACCAAGTATTTCTCATCGTAGGGTTTGAGGATGAAGTTGTCTGCCCCACAAGCCAGACCATGTACCACGTCGCGCGGGTCGGAGAGCGTGGTGACCAGAATGATGGGGACATGGCTGGTTTCGGGATTGGCCTTGAGGCGACGGCACAATTCGTAGCCATCCATCATGGGCATGACCACATCGCTGATGATGATGTCCGGTATCTGCTCGCTGACCTTGTTCAGCGCCTGCACGCCATTGTTGGATATGCGAGGTACGCAGCCATGGCCTTCCAGCAAGGCACATAGCTGCTCCGCCTGGGTAGGGCTGTCCTCAACAATCAAGATATCGATTCCTCGCAGCATGGGAGCTGCCCTCCTGTAAGGTATTTATGCGCTGCCTGTTGACAGTCGGGTTATTGCATCAAGTATGGAGCATCAAGCGATTCAGTATGGCGGCCACGCCGCCGGGCGTTTCAACATAGCAGGCAGCATGCTGGGTGATGGCGGCCTTGGGCATGCCATCGACTACTGCCGAGGTGGGGCTTTGTACCAGGGTCAGCGCACCCAAGGCCTTGAGCCGGGCTAGACCTTCCACGCCATCCCGGCCCATGCCTGACAGCAGCACGGCGATGGCATGTCCGCGCAGCTGGCTGGCGGCGCTGTCGAACAGCTCGTCTATGGCCGGGCGGATATAGGGCTGCCGTGCACTCTGGTCCAGCGATAGTCGCAAGCCGGTATCTATCCGCAGGTGCTGATCGTCTGGTGCCACATAGATATGGCCCGGTAGTGCTAGCTGGCCATGGCTGGCCAGTTGCACCGGCAGGAGGGTCTGGCTTGCCAGCCATTCGCAATAATTGCCGGCGAAGCCGGGCGAGATGTGTTGCACCAGCAGGATGGGCCAGGGGCAGGCGGGGTTCAGCCGGTTCAGCAGGGTCTTGAGAGCAGGCGGGCCGCCCGCCGAGGCGCCCATGACCAAGACCTGGAAGGGCCGGTGCAGCCAGTGCTGCAATGAAAGCAGGGCCGCGGCTTGGGCATCGTCTGCTGGCCCTGGTTGCCTGACCGTTGTGTGGGCGAGGTATAGCAAGCTGCTGGTCAGTACCTCGGCGCGCTGCTGGAAGTGCGGGTCGGTTGGGCCGGTGGGTTTTTCCAGCACCATGAGCGCCCCGGCCTCCAGCGCCTGCATGGCCGTCTGCGCGCCGGGCAGATTGATACCGCTGGTTACGATGACGATGGGTAGGGGATGCTGCTGCATGATGCGGCGGGTGGTTTCGAAACCGTCCAGGCCTGGCATGTGGATGTCCATGGTGACCAGGTCGGGCCGCAAGGTAGCCAGTTGGTCCAGTGCGGCCTGGCCATGCTCGGCCTCGCTGACCCGAAAACCGGCCTGCTCCAGCAGGCTACGCAGCAGCAATCGGCTTACGCTGGAGTCGTCTACAAGCAACACATGCATGCGGGGCTTCCTATAGCAGACGTTTGACGGCAGCCAGTACCGTGTCGGTTTCCAGTCCACCCTTGACCAGATAGGCATTGGCACCCACTTCCAGCCCCCTGGCCTTGTCCTCTACCGTGTGCAGTGCGGTGACCAGCACCACGGGCAGCTTGGCCAGATTGGGATCGGCGCGCAATCGGGCGGTCAGGGTGAAGCCATCCATCCGTGGCATCTCGATATCCGAGACCAGCAGGTCGAAAGGTTGCTGCCGCAGGGTATTCCAGGCTTCCAGTCCATCGTTGGCGGTCTGTACGGCGTAGCCTGCGGTCTCGAGCAGTGCCCGCAGCAGGCCACGCGAGGTAAACGAATCATCGACCACCAGGATACGTGCCTGCCGTCGTGGGTGTTCTGCCTTGGGCCTGGCCTGCCATGGCCCCTGTGCCTGCAGGCAGCTGCGGTACAGATCCTGCGGGTGCAGCACAGGGACCAGGCTGCCATCGCCCAGCACCGTGGCGCCGAGCAGATTGCGGACTCGGCGCAATTGCCGGCCCAGGGGTTTCAGGGTGATTTCCTGGTCACCCAGTAGTTCGTCCACCAGCAGGGCAATCTGTTGCTCGGCACTGCCCAGCAGCAACAGGTTCAGCATGACAGGCTCACCCTCTGTAGCAGCCAGGGCCAGCACCTGGGCCAGGGGGCGCAGCGGCAGGCTGAGGCCATCCAGCATCACGCTGTCGCCGCTCTCCTGCCGGTGCAGGGCCGCCAGTGGCAGGCGCAAGGCGCGGCCAACGGCATGGGCCGGGATGGCAAAACGCTGCTCGCCCAGGCGTACCAACATGACACGGAAGGTAGAACGGCTTAGCGGCAGTTGCAGCACAAACCGGCAGCCTTGCCCTGGCGTGCTTTCGACCGCAATGCTGCCCCCCAGTTGTTCCAGCGCCTCGCGTACGATGGCCAGCCCCTCACCCCGCCCCGACAGGGTGGTCAGCAGGGGGCTGGTCGAGATGCCGGATTCGAACACCAGCGGCAGCAGTTGTGCGTCTGGCAGGGGGGGGCTGCCGCTGGCCAGCAGGCCGGTTTCCTCGGCTTTCTGCTGCAGCTTGTGCCTGTCTATGCCCTTGCCATCATCGGTCAGCGTCAGGCTGAAATGGCTGGCCGAAGTCTGGTGCAACAGTATCTGCAGCCTACCCACAGCAGGCTTGCCGTTGGCCGTGCGTACCGCAGGGGTCTCTATGCCGTGATCCAGCGCATTGCGCAGCAAGTGCATCAGGGGGGTGCGCAGGGCATCCAGGATGCGCTTGTCTACCTGCAGGCTGGTCTGGGGCAGCAGCAGTTCGGCCTGCTTGCCGGTTTGTGCTGCCAGCTCGCCCACCATAGCGGGGAGTTCGTCCAGCATGCTGCGGCAGGGCAGGAGCAACAGTTCGTCCACGGTGCGGGTATAGGCTTCGCTCAGACTGCCCATGTCCCGATCCAGCGTCTGGCTGGCCTGCCGCAGGCCATGGCTTTCCACCTGCATGGCCGCCAATAGATCCAGGCTCCAGTCCTGCCATTCCAGCAGGCTGCGCACTGCCTCCAGATCGGGCATCTGGCCTTGGGCCAGCAGGGTGCGCAAACGGCTTAGCAGGCCCTCGTGGCGCAGCCGACGTTGCCACAGGCGCTGGAAGTCGGCCTGCAGGGTGTGGCTGCGCCTATGCAGGTTCTGCGCCGTCATCCGGTGCTGGCGCAGGGCTTCGCCATGGTAGGCCAGTTGTTCACCCTGCTCGGCCCGTATCCGCAGTGTCTGCCCGCGCCAGGTGGCGGGCCGCTCGGCAGGTGTGGTCGCCGGCGCGGGGGGCGAGGGCGGCGTGGTGTCGACGGCAGCCACGGGTGGTGTCGCTACGCTGGGTGCTGCAGAGGTCAGGCGCTGGGAGACGGTGGTTTGCGCCAGCAGGTCCATCGCCTGCCTGAACTGTCCCGCCGTCAGTACCTCGCCGGCATGGCTGCGCTTGAGAAACTGCAGCGCCGCCAGGAAGGCGCCGGCCATGCTGGGCAGGAATGCCCGTTTGCCCTGGCGTAGCTCCTGCAGTATGGCCTCCCAGGCATGGCAGATCTGTTCCGGCTCGTGCAGCCCCACCGCGCGGGTGGCACCCTTGAGGCTGTGTACCTCACGGAATACCGCCTCCAGCGAGTCGGGCTCGGGGGCATCGGTCTGCCAGCGCAATAACTCGCTCTCAAGTATGGCAAGCCGTTCGGCAGCCTCCTCCTGGAAGCTGGCCATCAGCCTTTGCATCAGCGCTTCGCGGTCTATCGGCATGCGTCTGCGGGCTTAGCTGGTTTGCCGGGCAGGTAGCTTGAACTGGCCGGCCAGCAACTTGAGCCTGCCGCCCAGGCCATGTAGATCGCGGGCGGATTGGTCCACCTGCCGGGCGCCTGCTGCATTGTCCTGGCTGGCCTGGCGCAGGTTGACCACGGCAGCTACTACCTGGTCCATACCGGCCAGTTGCTGCTGGCTGGCACTGGCTATCTGCTGCGCCATATCGCTGGACTGTTCTATGCTCTCGGCCAGGTTACGCATGGCCTCGTCGCTGACACGGGTACGCTCGAAGCCCTGGTCCACCGCCTTGCTGCCTTGCTCGGCGGCCATGGCGGTACGGGTCATCGCCCTTTGCACATCCCCCAGTATGGTGCGTACCTGTGCCGTGGCCTGTTTCGACTGCTCGGCCAGGGCTTTGACCTCCAGCGCTACTACGGCAAAGCCCTTGCCGGCATCGCCGGCTTTGCCGGCCTCAATCGAGGCATTTACCCCCAGCAGATTGGACTGCTCGGCCAGCTCGTTGACGCTGGCGACGATCTCGCTGATGGCCTGGCTTTGCTCGCCCAGGCGCAAGATGCCCTCCGCCATGGCGTGCATCTGGTCGCGTACCTGGCCTATGCTGCTGAGCGTCTGCGCCACGGCCTCGCGGCCGGCCTGGGCAATGCGGCGATTGTGCTCGGCCGCCTGGTTGACCTCGGAGGCACGGCGATGCGCCAGGTGGGCGGTCTGCTTGACTTCCTCTATGGTGGTGGCGATTTCGGTGATGGAGGTGGCGCTCTCCTGCGCGCCACCGGCAACCTGGCCGGCTGTGGCCAGTATTTCCTCGCTGGCGCTGGCGATGACCACGATGCCTTCACGCATCTCTTCGGTCAGGCGGCTCAGGCTGTCTACCATGCGGACGAAGGAGCGTCCCAGCAGGTCTTGTTCCGACTTGGGTACCAGGGTAGTGCTGAGGTCGCCTTGTGCCAGGCGTTCTGCCTGCAGGGTGAGCGACTTGAGGTACTGGCCCATGTCGGCAAAGGCTTGGCTCAGTTCACCTACTTCATCGCTGCGCCCGGTGTAATCCATTTCGTGCGGGATATCGCCCACGCTGATACGGCGGGCATAGCTGGTCAGCACTTGCAGGGGCCGCGCTATGCTGTGGCTGAGCGACAGGGTCAGCGCGATGACCAGCAGGATCAAGCCACCGCCCAGCCAGATCACCCGTTCCAGCTGCTGGCTGATGAGGTGGTCGTTGGCTTGCTCCAGCTGGCGTACGCGCTGTGCAACCAGTTGATCCAGCTGCCCGGCCAGATCGCGCAAGCGCAATACCCTGGCGCGTTGCTCGCCGGTGGCGATCTGCCGCGCCTCCTCGTACTTGCCTGCTGCTAGCAGGGGAACAATCTGCTGATCGCGGGCGATGGTGAACTCTTGCCAGATCTGCGTGACGGCGCTGACCAGTTGGGTCAGCTCGGCGTCGCCTGTGGCGTGGCTGCGCAACTGCTCCAGCGTGGCGGCCTCCTGCAAGGCGATGGCCTTGAATTTGCTGCCCAGCTCACCGGCATGGGTGGCATCGCGGGTCAGCAGGGCGTTGAGCACCTCGGAGCGGACATCGTGGATGTTGAAACGTATCTCCTTGAAACCTGCCAGATCACGATTGAGCTCGACGATGGACTGGTTGTTAGTGCGTATGGTCTGCAGGCTGGTCTGGGCCAGGTAGAGCAGGCTCCCGGCGCCTAGCACGATAAGGGCGAAGGCCAGCGTCAGCTTGCTTCGGGTACGCAGGTTCAATAACCACATGGCGGTTCCTTGGGGCCGGATCGCGAGCTAACACGTGCGGCCATCAGCGGGTTGAAGTGCAGCAGGGGACAGAGAGCGGGTGCGATGCAGCGACGAAGCGCAAGGCCTGCAGGCGGATGACTGCCGTGCAGCGGGATAGGCAATGGATAGTCAGTCATAGTCATTCACCACCAGGCTGGGTTCGTTCAGCAATCGGTTGCCATCCAGCACTTGCCATTGCTGTGGGCTGATCCCCAGCATCAGGTTGCGGCGCAGGCCGCTCAGGCCGGCCTGTTCGGTCTGTAGCGTAGCGGGCGCCAGCCTCTGCACGCCCAGGATGCGGTCGGCCAGCAGGCCGAATTCCATGTCAGCGTTGCGCAGTATCAGCAGATGGTTGCGGTCTGCCAGGCCGCGTGGCGGCAGGGCAAACAGCACCCGCAGATCCAGCACCGACACCACGCGGCCACGGGCATTGACGATGCCGCGTACAAAGGCCGGTGTGCCCGGCAGGGGGGTTAATTGCTTGAGCGGGATGACGGCATCGATATGGGCCAGTGCCAGGGCATAGACCTCATCACCCAGGGTGAAGGCCAGCACCTCCTGGGTGGCGTCATCGCTGCCCTGGGGGGGCTGGGCCCACTGCAGGCTGCGTGCGGCCAAGGCGTCTGCCTGCTGCGCTGGGGTTTGGGTCTCGCCACGCTGCAGCTGCTCGGCCAGTGCATCCAGCTGCTGGTGCAGTGCAGACCAATGATCGTCGACCATTTTGCTCATGTGGGCTGTGCCCCCAGTCCCAGGCAGAGCTGCCGTAGTTGCGCCACGCTCATGCCATCGCCCAGCATGACCAGGGTTTGTTCATCCTGTCCCGCCAGCACCTGCAGACTATGTTGGCGCTGGCGCTCGGCCTGCTCGGCCTGCCCCAGCCGCAGATACAGCTGGCTGGCCAGGTAGGGCACCATGGCCAGTTCGGGTGCCAGGTAGGCCAGTTTGTCCAGCACGGCCAGGGCCGCTTCGGGCCGGCTGGCGGCATCTAGCGTCAGCGCCAGCAACCAATAGGCCTCCAGCCGCAATGGGGCTAGCTGCATGGCCTGCTGGCAGCTGGCACCGGCGGCACCCAGCTCGCCCCGGTCGGCCTGTGCCTGGGCCTGGGACAGGTAGTCCTCATAGGTAGCAGGCGGCGGGGCGCTTGCGGCGACGGGAAGCACCGGGGGCTCGACCTGCGGTTTGCGGGGGCGCGGCGGGGAGGGATGCGGCGGCTGCGGTGCTGGCGTTGCCAGGGCAGGGGGAGGGGCGGGGCGGACGGCCGCGGATTCATGCGCAATGCCATAGCCCAGCCCCAGCAGGCGGCCGCCAAAGCCGGCGGCCTGTGCCAGGCCAGCCTCGGCCGCTGCCAGCAGCAGTATGCCCTCAGGGGCAAGCCGGGCCTGCAGTTGCTGCAGCGCCATGCCGGTTGCCAGCGGGGTGAGGTACATCAGCACATTGCGGCACAGTATCAGGTCGTAGCCCTGTACGGCGGGGTCGGCCACACTGTAGTCGTGCAGCGCCAGGTTATGTACGGCAAAGCGTATGCGGCTGCGCCATGGCGGGGTGACGCGCCAGCCTTTGCCCGCGCGGCTAAAGTAGCGCCCGCGCCAGGCTGGCGTGCTTTGCCGGAACGCATAATCACCATACCAGCCGGCCTGCGCATGGGCGATAAAGGCAGGATTGATATCGGTTGCCAGCAGCGTCAGCTGCCAGTCATCCAGCGCAGGCCCCAGCAGGTCGGCCAGGCAGAACAGCAAGGTGTAGGCTTCTTCGCCGGTACAGCAGGCCGCGCTCCAGATACGCAGGCTGCGCTCACCGGCCAGGCTGCGGCGCTGCAGCAAGGGTTGCAGTATGTCCTGCTGCAGGGCTTGCCAGGTCTCCGGGTCGCGCTGAAAGTAGGTTTCACCCACCACCAGGTGGGGTAGCAAGGTGGCCAGCGGCAGGGTTCCGGTATCGGCCGTCGTCAGCCTGGCCTGCTGCAGGGCGCTACGCAGCCTGGCCTGGCGGCTGTCAAAGAAATCCAGCCCCAGTTCGGCGGCGATGCGTTGGGCAAGTGCCATGCTGGCGTCGTGGTGTTCCGGCACGATGGGGCGGTCAGTGGTGTGCATGGGCGGCTAGTGCGCTGCCGAGCTGTTGTTCATCGGCCTGGGAAAGAAAGGCATCAACATCCTGCAGCAGATAGAGCCCCTGGCCGTCGGCCAATACCCCACGTACGGTGGCATTGCTGCCTTGCAAGGCGGTGACCGGGTGCAGCTCGCTGCTGATCTGGCAAACCGGGTCGGTGCGGTCTACCGGCAACAGCAGTTCCCGCTGGCTGCCGCGCAGCCAGATCCAGTGTGCCCAGGGCTGTGGTGGGGCGGGTGGCCAGCCCAGGCGGGCGCGCATATTCATGACGGGAATAATATTGCCGTGTACCTGGCAGACACCGCTGATAACAGCGGGGGCGGCAGGCAAGGGCAGTATCGCCAATGCCTGCAGCACGCGTATTACCTGCCGGGCCGGCAAGGCAAAGCGTTGGCCGTTCAAATCAAATGGCAGCACGGTATGGGTAGATGCCACACATTCCTCTCTCGCTCGGAATACCAAGCGCTGCTCACAAAATCCAGCGCAGCGGCTCTAACCAGGCAACGGGCTTGGCTGCGTCTTGTTTAGCCGTGTGCATCACGTCGTGCGCGCCATTTCCCTTATTTCGATCTAGATTAGGACATGATGACCGGGTGCGCTAAGGAGATATGTCGCTTGCCTCAGCCTATCCGGCCAAGTTTGATAGGTTGATGGCGCACATGTCCGTGCAGCCTGAACCAAGGCTGTCCCAAAACGGGGAGGAGAGGCGGATATGCGATGGACTGTAGGCTGGAAGATTGCCCTGGGCTACCTGCTGGCCTTGCTGGCCCTGGTGGCGATAGGCCTGACGGCACACCGCAGCCTGGAGGGGCTGCTGGGTGCAGCGAATTGGAAGGACCATACCTATGCGGTGCTCGGGCAGCTGGACAGCGTTGCAACGCTGTTGAAGGATGCCGAAACCGGGCAGCGTGGTTATCTGCTGACAGGCCAGGAACGCTATCTGGAGCCCTATGTGCTGGCCGTGCGCAAGCTGGACAACACCCTGCAGGCGCTGCAGCAGGCCACCCGCGACAACCCCGCCCAGCAGCAGCGCCTGCAGCAGGTACGCCAGGCCACGGCGAACAAGCTGGCAGAACTCAAGCAGACCATAGACCTGCGCCGCGACGCGGGCCAGCAAGCCGCCATAGCCCTGGTACTGACCGACCAGGGCAAACGCGATATGGACGCCCTGCGGCACCTGCTGGCGGAGATGGAGGCAGAGGAGCGTGCCTTGCTGCAGCAGCGTGATGCGACCATGCAGGGCAATGCGGTGTTCGCCATGGCGCTGGTGACTTACGGCATCCCCCTGGTGGCGCTGCTGGTGCTGGGTGTTGCTGCGCTGGTGACACGCAATATCGCCATACCGCTGCGCAGCCTGGCCGATGCGGCCAGGGCCATCTCCCAGGGTGATCTGGCGCCACGCCTGACGAGCTTGACCCGTAGCGACGAACTGGGCGTGCTGAACCAGGCTTTTCTGCAGATGATCGCCACACTCAGGCTCAAGGCAGCCGCTGCCGTATCGATAGCACAGGGTGATCTGCGCGCCATGCCCATGCTGGCATCCGAGCAGGACGAGCTGGGTCTGGCCTTCCGTACCATGGTGACCAATCTGCAGAGCGTGGTGGCGGACATGCGCCAGGGTAGCCAGGCCATGGAAAGTGTCGTGGGTACTGTCATGACGGGGACCACGCAGGTAGCAACCGCCGCTGACGAGACCGCGACAGCAACTACTCAGCTGGCTACGACCATCGCCGAGCTGCGGCAGACCACCGAGCTGACTTCGCAGCGCATGGCCGAGGTGTCTGGCAGTGCCCTGATGGCGGCCGAGGTGGCGCGCAGCGGGCAAGTGGCGGTGAACGAGGTGGTGCGGGGCATGCAGGACATACAGGGGCGTATGGGTGTCGTTGCCGAACGGATAGGCCAGTTGACCGACAAGAGCTTGGCCATCAGCGATATCGTCAATGCGGTCAATGCGTTATCCGAGCAGTCTGCCATCCTGGCAGTGAATGCCAGCATAGAGGCGGCCCATGCCGATGAGCAGGGGCAGGGCTTTGCCGTGGTGGCACACGAGATGAAAAGCCTGGCAGGGCAATCCAAGCAGGCGGTGGTGCAGGTGCGCGGCATCCTGCTGGAGATACAGCAACTGATCACCGCCCTGGTCATGGCGACGGAACACAGCGTCGCGGCAGTGGAGAGCGGCGTGGCGCAATCAGGCGTCGCGGGCGATGCCCTGGCGCGCATGTCCACTACGGCAGCTGCCAATGCCCAGGCGGCGCAGCAGATTGCGGTAACGGCCATGCAACAGGCAACGGGCGTGCAGCAGATCGCCGCCGCCGTGCATCATATCAAGCAGGGTAATAACGATAACCTGAGCAGCATGCGGGCCATGCAAGTGGCGATGCAGGGGCTGGAGGAAGCGGGGCAGCGGCTGGGCGGCATCATCAAGGGCTTTGCTACCTGAAGGGGCTCAGCGTGCGATCACCTCGGACGGCAGGCTACGGTCTATGCTGACGTGGGCGGGCACCCGGAAGCGATAGGGCCTGCCCAGCGCCGTGGGCATGGTTTGGCCACCAGCGGTGAGGCGCCATGCCAGATTGTCGAGGCCAGATTCGTTGCACTTGATCCAGCCGTCCGACAGGGCCGTGGCATCACTCACGGTGCCACCAGCGTTGGCCTGTATCTCCCAGGCTGCAATGTCCTCGCAGCCGGAGAGCACATAGACCGTCCTTGAGGGCTCCTGCACCGTTTGGCGCTTGATCCAGTGAGCCCAGCCCTTGGGGTCTCGTGCATAGACATGCTTGATAGCCACACCATAGGTGAGCAACTGGCCGGCATGCTCAGGGAAGCGCTTGTTGGCGAACAGCTCAGCAAGTTCCTCGCTGACAGCTTCTTCCAAGGGGCCTTCGCAGCTACCTGCGCCCTCCAGCGGGCCGAAGTCCGCAACCATGCCATCCTGGCCTATGGAGAAACCGTACAGAGGAAGCACGCAAGGCTTTGGGCTGGCCAATTGGGTGGCAGCCAGCTGCTTGACCGCAGGGCTATCGAGCAGGATGGGGCCCAAGGGGGCAGCAATACCGGCTGACATGGCCAAGACGGGTATGCAGAGGGCGATTGATATGCGGCAACTGTGGTATCGAAGAGGGGATGGGATCTGTAGCGTGAGCATCTGATACGGCAATACAGGGTTGGCCGGTGGCGGAACCACGACCTTGTTCCCTTGGAGGGCGGCGTGACAGCACGGCTAGTGTATGTCAGCCGAGAAACTCGGTCCGCTGCAGGCGCCGACATCCTCCAGACCATCCCGTCCGCGAGCGGACGGGATGGGAGGTACTTGGCTAGGCTGGGTCAGACCAGACCGGGTCCATCCAGACCGGGTCTAGCCAGACTGGATCAGAATGCGAAGTGATCCTGGTCCAGGCTCATCAAGGGCTGGGCGCCTGTTGCCAGCTTGGCGGTCAGGGCGTGGGTTTCGGGCATCAGCTTGGCGTAGTAGAAGCGGGCGGTGCTGATCTTGGCGGCGTAGAACGGCTCGTCTGCCTTGGGCAGGCTGACTGCCACCATGCGGGCCCAGAACCAGCCGTAGACCAGGTGGCCCAGCAGGCGCAGGTAGTCGCTGGCGGCGGCGCCGGCTTCATCCTTGTTCTGCATGGCTGCCATGCCTATCTTCATGGTCACCTCGCCTAACTGTTTGTTGAGCGCGGCCAGCGGGGTCACAAACTCGGCCATCTCGGCACGGCCCTCCTGCTCCTGGCAGAAACGGTGTACCAGTTTGGTGAACTTGCGCAGCTTGGCGCCCTGATCCATCAGTACCTTGCGGCCTATCAGGTCCATGGCCTGTATGCCGTTGGTGCCCTCATACAGCAGGGAGATGCGGGCGTCGCGGACAAACTGCTCCATGCCCCATTCGCGGATGAAACCGTGGCCGCCGAAAATCTGCACGCCATGGTTGGTGGTCTCAAAACCATTGTCGGTCATGAAGGCCTTGGCCACCGGTATCAGCAGGGCCAGCAGGTCGGTCGCATCCTGGCGTTGCTCGGTATCTTCAGCACGGTCTTCCACATCCAGCAGCACGGCCAGCCAGCTGGAGAAGGCACGTCCAGCTTCGGCATAGGCTTTCATGGTCAGCAGCATGCGGCGCACGTCGGGGTGGACGATGATGGGGTCGGCCGGTTTTTCGGGCGCCACGGGCCCGGTGAGGGCGCGCATCTGCAGGCGATCCTTGGCATAGGCCAGGGCAGACTGGTACGACACCTCGTTCAAGCCCAGGCCTTGCATGCCCACGCCCAAGCGGGCGGCGTTCATCATGGTGAACATATAGCTCATGCCACGGTTGGGCTCGCCTATCAGGTAGCCAACGGCACCGTCGAAGTTCATCACGCAGGTGGCATTGGCCTTGATGCCCATCTTGTGCTCCAGCGAGCCGCAGCTCACCGGGTTGCGCTCGCCTACGCCACCATCGGCCGGCAGGAACTTGGGCACAATGAACAGCGAGATGCCCTTGATGTCGCGCGGGGCATCGGGCAGGCGGGCCAGCACCAGATGGACGATATTGTCGGCCAGGTCGTGCTCGCCGCTGGAGATGAAGATCTTGGTGCCGCTAATACGATAGCTGCCATCAGCCAGCGGCTCGGCCCGGCTCTTGATCAGCCCCAGATCGGTGCCGCAATGGGGTTCGGTCAGGCACATGGTGCCGGTCCAGCTGCCATCGACCAGCGGGGGCAGATAGGTCACCTTCTGCGCATCGCTACCGTGGGCGTGGATAGCCGCATAGGCGCCATGGCTGAGGCCTGGGTACATGCTCCAGGCCATATTGGACGAGACATTCATTTCGGCAATGGGGAAGCCCAAGGTCTTGGGCAGGCCCTGGCCGCCATAGGCGGGATCGCAGTCCAGCCCCGTCCAGCCACCTTCGCGGAACTGGTCGTAGGCGGCCTTGAAGCCCTTGGGCGTGGTGACCTTGCCATCGACCAGCGTACAGCCTTCCTCGTCGCCACTGCGGTTGAGCGGGAACAGCACCTCTTGGGCAAACTTGGCCGCTTCCTCCAGCACCGAATCAATCAGGTCGCGGTTGGCGTCCTGATAGCCGGGCAGAGCGGTAAGGGTGGATTCGACGTTCAGCAGCTCATGCAGAACAAACTGCATGTCACGCAGCGGTGCGCGGTATGTGGCCATGATGGTCTCCAAGTGCTTATTGTTGGTGTGGGTTGATACACTGCTGATGACAGCCTTGGGGGCCATCTGGCAGCTATGCGATCAATTTACCAAGCGCTTGCTTGAATTTCAAGTGCGACCATGTACCGCCTGTCTGCCAGCGACAAACGGGCCATATGAGGCTGGCGGCATCCCACGGCGCAGGGGCAACATTGATGCCTATGCTTTCTGTTGGCCAATCTAGGGCGAAGACGGGTACTGGACGGGGTTCTCGTCAGCAGGATCGCCTCTGTGCAGGTTAGGGCGCGACTATTCGGCTTCTGATGGTTTGGTCTCGGCCCGGCGCTGCTTGAGCTGCTTGCTTTCGCGTTTGAGCGGGCCGGCCACCGGGCAGATGCTGGCGGCGAAACCGCCCAGGGTGTTGACCAGGTTGTCCGGCACCAGGCGGTACCAGACAAACTGCCCCCGCTTATCGCTGGTGACGAGGCCGGCGTCTTCCAGTATGCGCAGGTGCTTGGACAGGGCCGGCTTGGACATCTCGAAGCGCGAGGCGATATCGCCCGCCGTCAGCTCAACCTCGGACAGGTAGGCCAATATCTTGCGGCGGGGTGTGGAGGCCAGGGCCTCGAAGACGCGTTCTATGGATGGGTGTGACATTTAGCTAATTAGCTAATCAGGATGGGTTCAAGTCTATACCCAAACCGCTGCGCTGTCCTGGCCGGTGGCTGGGTGATGCCGGGTATCGAAGCACCACATCTGCGAGCAGCCTGAATTAGCCTAGTGCGTGCTTGATTTGGCCGGCGTGAAGGGCAGGTTGACGCTGCTTGAATACACGTGTAATAATTTTCTTACACATGAAAGACGAAACCCTATCTGGTGAGCAGCTGTTGTCCATGCTTGCCGCCCTCGCCAACCCGCATCGACTGCGCATCATTGCCGCGCTGCAGTCGCAGGGCCGCAACTACGTTAGCCAGCTGGCGCGCGAGATAGGTATCAGCCGCCCTCTGCTGCACCTGCACCTTCAAAAACTTGAAGAAGCAGGCCTGGTGACCAGCCAGCTAGAACTGTCGCCTGATGGCAAGGCACTCAATTACTTTGAAGTCAGCCGCTTTGCATTGGAAGTCACACCCGCTGCCATTGCAGAGGCGGCCAAATCCTTACCCACACATCTCGATCCGTAAAGGCTTCTCATGTCTGAAAATGTGTACCTTTTGACGATCTGTCTGCCACTCGGGACGATCTTGCTGGTTTTTGGCATGCGCTACTACGCGGCCGTTATGCAGGCGAAGGCCAGCCTGGCACATCAGGAGGCCTATCGCCAGATGGCGGCGAGTATGGCGAGCTCGCAAGCCGCAACCACGGCGATGCTGTCGTCCATTGATGCTGCCATGACAGATATCCGATCCCGTATGGCGGCGGTGGAGAAAATCCTGAAAGACGTGGAGTAGGCGAGCCTTGCCCCTGCCGGTGTGCGCTTGGTTGGTTTGGCGCATGACAGGCAGCCCTGGTTTGCAGCACCGTTAGCGCCGAAAAAATCTTCGGGCGTTGTTGGACGCGCTTGGCGTGGTTCCGTGTTCCCAACAAGGAGTAGGTTTGCCATGACATGTAAAACGATGGAGATATCACCGCTGGTTTATGCACGCCTGGCAGGTGTGCTTTACCTAGCAGTCATTGTGCTCGGCGCTTTCTCTGAGGGGTTTATCACAAATAGCCTGGTTGTGGCGGGCGATTTTGCGGCAACGGCGCGTAATATCATGGCCTCGCCGGGTTTATGGAACTTGGGTGTGGCCTGCAATCTGATCGTGGTTATCTGTGCGGTACCACAACTCTGGATTGAATACCTATTGCTCAAGCCGGTCAGCCATAAGCTCATGCTGCTGGCTGTGCTGCTCAATCTGCTTAGCCTGGCAGTGGAGTGCATAAGCAAGCTGTTTCTGTTGCTGGTAACCCACATATTAAATAACGCCGACTACCTGAAGGTCTTTGAGCCTGGGCAATTGCAGATGCTCGCCGGCCTTGCCTTGAAGTCGCACGATATTGCCTTTGATATTGCGCTGATCTTCTTTGGCTTTACCTGCCTGGTCAGTGGCTATCTGATCTATAAGTCGGAATTCTTGCCAAAATTGATCGGCTTGCTGATGCAACTGGCGGGCCTCAGCTATCTGGTGGTCTGTTTTTCGTCTTTCTTCGCACCGACATTCGCCAAAGCAATCATGCCCGGTATTTTTATCCCGGTATTGATCGGTGAGTCGTCCTTCTGCCTGTGGTTATTGGTGAAGGGCGTCAATGTCGAGAAATGGCGGGCACGGGCGAGTATGGGGTAGGTAATCATTCTTTCTGTCGGGAAAAATCCCAACCTGTCGGGGGCACTTTCAAAAGCAAATCGCAGCAATCACAAGGTTCAGAAATTTGAATCAGTTTCCAATGCGAAAAACTCTCAGGCCTTCACGCAATTTCGGCTTTTTCGATGGCCAGGGTATTCCAGTTTTGTCACCAATATTGGCAGCCTGAACTTTAATGTCGTTGACCATGATCTCTGTGGCGTCGGCTTCTTCGAATAAAACGCTGAATTCAATAGCAATTCGATCTCCAGTAGCAATTGATTCAGACTCAATGATAATGCCAAATTTCTCACTCCATACCTTGGTCACTTTGCCGAGGTATTTGTAGTGGGTTGGGACTACTTCAAAACGCCCGTGCTGGTAGAGAATCGGTTGTACTTGCTCGAACTTCCACTGATTCAATCTGGCATTTCTTACCAGCCTGTAAAAGTCCCATGCTGTCAATAAGCCTAGGCTACTTTCCAGTGCGACGTGTAGAAGCTCTTGCCTAAAAGGCATTTTATTGTCTCGCTGCATAGGAGGGATATGCCGCTGATGATTAACCAAAGATAATCCAAAAATATCTGTTCTATTTTCCTCGCGCATCAAAAGTGTTGCGTGCTTGCTGGCTTGGAGTACATCTTCATCGCCAGGAAAGTTGGCTATTCCTTTGACATCAATAACGAGGATTGGACTGACATCGCGAATCTGTAAATCCTCTCGCCGACTTTTCCCTTCCTTGTCTCTTATTGCGTCCATATCAATGATGTTGCTGAATCCGAGAGTCTTCAATCCCATTTGTACTGCAGCAACTAATGGGTCACCCGTCTGCGTTAATAGGTCATGCATCCAGCCGTCTTTTCTACGAATCTCTAGCTCCTGTTCGTTCAAGGCAGCCAAGTCGGCCCGGAATTTAGCTTCGAGCTGGCTGCGCTGATTCTGTAGCCGTAAAACATCTGGTAACTCATATTCCGATAAATGTGTCCATCTGCCTTGCTCAATTCCAGGAAAGAGATGCGGTGCCATTTCTGGCAATACACCTGTTAAAAAAGAGTGCAAGAAGCCTGCTTTATCCTTGAGTTGGGGCAGAACAATGACAAAACCTGCGGAGCAAGGACGAAATAAAGCGACAGCTTGGCCAAATTTGTTTTTTAAAAGCGCAGTCCAAGGCTGGGTCTCTCGATATGCCCCCTTGATAGTACAGTCATATGAGCTACCGGGAAGATGCGACTGCAGTAACTTCCCTATAGGTGTATTTTTATCCACCACATTCATTTCTTCGCCGTGAGTTGGGTCCACGTGCATATCGCTCAGCTCAGATATGAAGTTCCACTCACTCCCATTGAAATTTCCTACTAATTCTAATCGTCGGTAGACTACTTTGCCAATTTGGATTAGGCCAGGTGTTTTTCGTGCAGCAAAAACCACGACTACGCCGCCAGTCTTCAATATTCTATCAAAATCACCTTTTACCTGCGTTGTGGCCCGAACTCGTGGATCAATAAATCCGAAATCACATTTTCCCCAATAGTCAGGCTCGCCTTCAGGTCGCGACCTTTCTCCAATTGGGTTGGTTGCAACTTCATAGTGAAGATCAACGATAATGATTTCTTGCTCGGCGTAGTTTGGCAGCCGAGACTCGGAAATGAGTGGCTTAAAATCGGAACTCATCTCAACTTCATAGGGTTGACCAAACGTACCTGCTTTGACGTTGAGCCCAGCGTCCACAAGGGCCTCAAAGGCGCTAGGCACCACGTCTATGAGAAGAATTTTTGGTTTGTCATATTTGACGGCGTGTGTGAGATCTTCATTGACGACTTCTAATGCATCTGATTTTGACGCTTTAGTGCCAAAAAGTGCCACTTGCGATTCTCCTGTATGTTTCATTCGTTACGTTACCATGGTAGCAAAGGCAATTGTTTCGATGTTGGGTCATGAATGGGTCATCTGCAGAGCTCAAGGTCGTCTATCAGGCTGAAGCGAAATCGTGGGACTGTAAGCTACCCCAACAAGCGGGTTAACCACAATAGGCTTATAGCGGACATTCGCGAGCGACAGA
Organism: Chitinimonas sp. JJ19; assembly: GCF_036961565.1. Lineage (NCBI taxonomy): Bacteria > Pseudomonadati > Pseudomonadota > Betaproteobacteria > Neisseriales > Chitinibacteraceae > Chitinimonas > Chitinimonas sp. JJ19. The sequence continues at coordinate 290,047 of NZ_JBAMDD010000002.1, read as the reverse complement.
AACTAGCAGATTTCAGACTAGTGAGATGGTGTCAGAAGCAGTCAAGCAGGTGTGACTGCTTCGGGTCGTAAGATGACGAGCCAGCTTGCCATTGTGACCATCCGCTTTGGCCGAAATGCAGCCTTTCGACACCCTCGCACGTTCTCTGGCGGATATGCCTCAGCGTCCGCTGGCTAATCTGCTGCGGCCTCCGCGAGCACAATAGGGTTTTGGGAGGAGTCGCCGGTCACAGTGCGGCGTTTTGTGCGAATAGTTGCTCCATGCACATCAACTCCGCGCTGGCTCGATCCTTCACGCTCGCCATGTCCCGCTGGCAGCATATGGTAGATTCCCCCATCGTGGCGTACTCCGTCCGGCACCTAGGCGGTAGCCGTGGCGGATCGCCTATCCATTGAACCCGGCTGGCACCTTCCGGTTGCATCTATCGCGTAGGGGCCAACTGCATAGTCTGTCTACGCCATGACACCCTGTCTGCCTGCCACCATTCAAACCGAGCGGTTACTGCTGCGGCCGCCGCAGCTTGCCGATGCCGCGGCGCTGTTTGCTGCATACACCCAGGATGCCGGGGTGGCGCACTAATATGACCTGGACGCCGCACGTCGATCTGGCCCAGACCCAGGCTTTTCTGGAGTGGTGCGTCAAGGCATGGGAAGGCGGCCGCTGCCTGCCCTATGTGGTGACGCGGCAGGGTGACACTACCGCTATAGGCATGCTGGAAGCAAGGCTGCAGGGGCATTGTGGACCTGGGCTATGTGCTGGGCAGGGCGCACTGGCGGCAGGGGTATATGAGCGAGGCCATCAGCGCCTTCGCCCAAGAGGCATTGGCATTGCCACCGATTTTTCGGCTGCAGGCGACTTGCGATATGGACAATCTCGCCTCCGCCCGGACGCTGGAGAAGTCGGGTTTCCGGCGTGAGGGATTGCTGGCCTCTCGCACCGTCCACCCCAATATTTCGGCCGAACCCAGGGCATGTTTCACCTATGCACGTTGCCGCGACCGGTAGTTTGCTAGATCAGGTGATCCAGCAATTCCGGCCCGAATACCTCGCGGTGTATGCGGGTAGGGGGCACGCCTGCGCTCAGCAGCCCTTGCCACTGTTGCTGCATAAAGCCCAGCGGGCCGCAGAGGAAGAATTCGCCCTCGCGGTTGTCATCGTCCACCACGGCGGATAGCTGCATGCGGCCCCGATGGTGGTAGTCGCTGCCGAGCCGGTCTGCGTCAGCCGGTTGCTCGTAGAACAGCACCGAGCGTAGCTGTGGCAATTGGGCGCGGGCAGCGGCCAGGTCGGCGCGCAGGGCGTGGTGCTGGCCGTTGCGGGCGGCATGGGCAAATACGATGGGGCGGTGGCTGGCTTGGCCGGCCAGGGTGTTGAGGGTGGCGACCATGGGGGTGATGCCTATGCCGGCCGAGATAAGGGTGATGGGGTTGGGGCCGGCCAGGCTGGGGGTGAAATCGCCAAAGGGGGCGCCGGCCAGCAAGGTATCGCCCTGGCGCAGATGGCTGTGCAGCCAGTTGGATACCTGACCTGCCGGGGTGGTGGGGTTGCCGGCTTCGCGCTTGACGCTGATGCGCCACCAGGGGCGGTCGCTGGCATCGGAGAGGCTGTATTGGCGTAGCTGGCGCAGCTCGCCCAACTGCACGGCCACGCTGATGTACTGGCCGGGCTGGAAGTTGCCGGGCGAGCAGCCATTGGCTGTTTGCAGGTAGTAGGACATCACGTCTTCGCCCTCGCGGTGGGTTTCCATCACCACCAGCGTCTGCAAGGCGCCGGCTGTGGTTGCGGTGCGCTGGTATAGCCTGGCTTCGGCTGAGATCAGCTCGCCTGCCAGCAGCCAATAGGCTTCGTCCCAGGCGGCCAGCAGGGCTGGCGTCGCGGCATCACCCAGTACAGCCTGGATGGCGCCCAGCAGGTGGCGCCCCACGATGGGGTAGTGGGCGGGGGTAATGCCGACGGAGGCATGCTTGTGCACGATGCGCTCCAGCACGGGCGCCAGGGCGGCGGCATTGTCGATATTGGCGGCATAGGCAAAGACGGCGGCGGCCAGCGATTGCTGCTGTACCCCGCTGGCCTGATTACCCATATTGAACAGATGCTGCAGTTCGGGGTGTTGCGCAAACATCTGGGTATAGAAGTGACGGGTGATGGCCAGGCCATGTTCGCGCAGGACGGGAACGCTGGCGGCTATGTAGGGGCGGGATGCGGCAGACAGCATGCGGTACTCCATTAGTGGTATATAAAATGCAACTTTTAATGTAGCGCTTGGGCGCGCAATACAACGGCGGCTTCTCTCCGGCGGTTTTGCGGCTTGGCCGCTTCTTCTGCCGCCAGGCGCAGCACATAGCCCAGCTTGAGCAGGCCGGGGCCGATCAAGAGCATCAGATGGCCGCCTACCAAGGTGCCCAGGCCGATGCGGTCGGCCGCCATATAGGCGAGGTAGAAACCCGCCAGGCTGAGCAGGCAGGCGAGCTGGATCAGCCGGGTGGAATAACGATGTACGAGGGCGGGGTCTTGCATGGTGCGCTCCTTGCTCGGTTTGCCGGGGATGGGATAAGGATTTGCTAGCTGTGCCTGCAGGGGGAGGCGGTGGCTTGGGCCTGCCTTGCCGCATCGGGGTAGTGCCCCAGTGCATGCATCAGCCGCAGCGATTCGCCTATGCGTTCGGCACGGCTCAGCCAGGCGCTGGCCTGGTCAGCAGGTAGGTTTGCCCGCAGCGTCTGGCCAAACAGGGTTAGCCAATCCTGCAGCAGGGCTGGGGTAAAGCCGGCCTCTGCATGGCGCTCCGCCACCTGATAGCGGTATTCAAGGTAGCGCGCACCGCCCAGTGTCACCCACCAGAAATGGGTCAGGTGCGCCAGGTGGGTGGGCCAGTCATGCACCCTGGCAAAGGGCTGGGCTAGGGTAGGGTGGGTGCGTACCTGCTGGTAGAAATCCGCAACCACGGCGGCTACTGTGGGGTGGCCTATCTCGTCGGCAATGGCTTGCATGATCAATGCCTCGCCGTCTGTTGATCGAGAAACTGCCGATGCAGGGTGATGATGGCCTCACCGGTACGGCTGCCGCAGACATCGGCCAGCGTGTAGTCGTCCATCTTGCCGTAGAAGGCGGCCAGCCCCGCATTGAGCGCCACCTTGAGCAGGCAGTTGCCGCGCAGGGTGCAGGGTGGGTCTTCGCAGTTGATCAGCTCGGTGCTGTGCTCCAGCCCTTGCAGTACCTGCCCCAGTTGCAGGCTTTGGGCCGGCACGGCTAGCCGGAGCCCGCCGTTGCGGCCCCGCGTGGCGGCAACCCAGCCCAGCTTGCCCAGGCGGTTGACCACCTTGACCAGATGGTTGTGCGGCACCTGGAACTGGCCGGCGATCTCAGCGATGGTGACGGGCAGGGCGCGGTCGTGCTGGGTCAGGTACATCAGCACACGCAGGCCTAGGTCAGAGAAGCGGGTCAGTTGCATGGCAGTGGCCGGTGGGGGACTGAGCTAACGATACTAAACATGCATGTAAAATGCAACTATATGGGGCGTCAGCGGGAGCGGCGCAGTGCTGGCGGAGGGAGGTACTGCAGGCCTGCTGCCCGATGCGCCCTTGCGGTGGCTGTCATGCTGCTGACTTGTTCTACCAAAACAATGCAGGGCTTCATTCATCGTGGAGTCCGGCATGTCGATAGAGAATCCTTCCCGTAGAGGTTTCATGGCGGCGGGCGCCATGGGTTTGGCCAGTGCGTCCAGTTTTTCCCAAGTCATCGCCAAGGCCTTGGCAACACCGGCGCATCAGGGTGTCGGGGGTGTCGGGGATATCGAGCATGTCGTCTTCCTGATGCAGGAGAACCGCTCGTTCGACCACTATTTCGGCAGCCTTGCCGGTGTGCGGGGTTTCAATGATCCGCGGGCTATCCCCCTGCCTTCAGGCAAGCCGGTCTGGTATCAGCCCAATGGCAGTGGCTATGTGCTGCCCTATCATTTTGACGTGCGCAATACCAATGCCCTGAAAGTGGGGCTCGATCATTCCTGGAAAGGCACCGAGGCGGCCTGGAAGGACTGGAATGCCTGGATACCCCGTAAGACGGTGCGCAGCATGGGCTATTTCAATCGGGCCGATCTGCCGTTCTATTACGCGCTGGCCGATGCGTTCACCGTCTGCGATGCCTACCATTGTTCGGTATTCGGGCCAACCGACCCTAACCGTTTCTACGCCTTGAGCGGCCATGCCAACGGCTATCTGACGGGTATTCAGGATGCCAAGCTCTACAACGTCAACAATGGCACCTATAACGCCGATATCGCCAATGACAACGCGGCCGCCAAGGGGCTGGAGTGGCAAAGCTATGCCGAGGTGCTGGAAGCCAATGGCATCAGCTGGAAGGTCTATCAGGAGTGGGATAACTACGGCGATAACTACTTGCAGTATTTCAGGAATTTCCGGGTGGATGCTGGCGGCCGTAAGCTGACGGCGGATTCACCGCTGTACCGCCGGGGCCGTGCCATGGCGCCGGGCTCGCATGGCGGCAACGCGGCGGGTACCAGCGGCCAGTGGCTGATCGATGATTTCGCTGCCGATGTCAGGGCGAATCGGCTACCGCAGGTATCGTGGATATGCGCACCCACTGAATACTGTGAACACCCCTCGCACTCGCCCAATGCCGGAGAGCATTTCGCCGCGCGCCTGCTGTCGGCACTGGTGGACAATCCCAGTGTGTGGGCCAAGACCGTGCTGATCATCACCTACGACGAGAATGACGGCTTCTTCGACCACATGCCCGCGACGGTACCGCCGCTGAGTGCGGGGCGTGGCCGCACAACGCTGGCGAATGCCGGCATGGGCGAGACCTATAACAATGCCGAGCCCATCGGACTTGGGCCACGCGTGCCGACGCTGGTCGTCTCACCCTGGAGCAAGGGCGGGCGCGTCAATTCCCAGTTGTTTGACCATACCTCTCTGATACGGCTGCTGGAAGAATGGCTGGTGCAGGGCAAGGGCTTGCCGCGCAGCCAGGTGCAATGCAGCCATATCTCGCCCTGGCGCCGGGCCGTGTGTGGCGACATGACCAGTGTCTTCAATTTTGCCAACCCCAATACCAGTTGGCCTACCAGCGTGCCGCGCAGTGCCAGCTACTTCACGTATGGCGGTAGCCGCGATGCCTTGCCCCCGGCCACGCAGAGCCTGCCCAGGCAGGAGACCACGGCCGGTGCCCAGCCGCGCCGGGCATGCGCCTTGCCCTATCGCTCGCAGGTGGTGGGCAGCACGGTGGCAGAAGCGCGCAAATACGCCCTGAGCTTCAGCAATGCCGGCTCGGCTGCGGCGACCTATATCGTCTATTCCACCGTGCGCAACGATGGGCCATGGCATTACACCGTGGAGGCCGGCAAGCAGATAGCGCTGGAAACCTGGAGCTGGAGCGGCAGCCATTACCAGTTGGTTGTCGTCAGCCACAATGGCTATGCCCGCGAGTTTGGCGGCAGCCTGGACAGCCTGCCACGCAAGGCCGAGGTACAGCTGGAGGAAGACCCTGCAGCCCGTTGCGTCAGGCTGACGTTCAGCAATGGCGGGACGCAGGTGTGTCGCTTCCGGTTGGTGGACAACGCCTATGGCGACACCACTGTACAGCTGATCGAGGTGCCGGCCGGGCAAAGCCGCAGCCTGATCCAGCCGCTCTCTGCCAGCTATGGTTGGTATGACCTGGGCGTGAAGCTGGAGGGTGACGGCAGCTACTGGCGCAGGCTGGCTGGCCACCTGGAAGGCGCAGGGCTGGATTACACCGACCCAGTACTGAACGGCCAGGCCGAGGCAGTCCCTTCGCCGCTGCCACAGCCACTACCCGTGGTGACTTTTACGACCAGCGCCAGCCAGATCCGCGTGGGGGAGAGTGTGACCGCCAACTGGCAAGGCATGCCAGCCGGGACGCAGCACTGGCTGGGGGTGTATCGCGCAGGCCAGGTACCTGGCGCCACCAGCGCGCTGAAATGGCATTACCTGCCTGCGGCAGCGGGCAGTCAGGTACTGAGCGGGTTGGCTCTGGGGGACTACTTCATCGCCTTGTTTCTGAACAATGGCTATGGCGAGGCCGCACCCAGGCTGAACCTGCGCGTTGTTAGCGGCTAGTTGGGCGGGCGGCACGTTACGCCCGTCGGCTGGGTACGAATAGGGGCTCGCCTCGGGCCCGGGGCAGGGTAAGCTGTGCACTGTTGCCTTGCTTCTGGAGTTGCCATGTCCGTATCTGCACTGGGTGCTGGTTTGTCAGGCATGCTGGGTTACCAGCGGGCGCTGGACGTCTCGGCCCACAACGTTGCCAATACCCTGACAACCGGCTTTCGGGCCCGCCAGCCCGATTTCAGCGAAGGCACCCCACCGGGTTCCGGCGTAAGGGTCGCACCCTCTGCCAGTAGCAGTGATGGCACCCAGATCGAGACCGAAATGGTGGGGCAGCTGATTTACAAGGCGGGCTTCCAGGCCTCGGCCAAGGTGGTGTCCACAGCCGACCAGATGCTGGGCGCGCTGATTGATATCAAAGCCTGATAGCTTGCTGTGAATTTGCAATCGGCGTTTGGGGCGCCCAGAGCGGTTCAGGTGCCCAGGCCCCCGACACGCCCCATTGAGCTGACTTGTGCACACGTCACGCAGTCTCTTATCTGGCGATGGGCCAGCCAGTCTCTTGCTGATACTGCAAGATCAGAGGCGTATTTCGGCCACCATCTCTTCATCTTCATCAATGCCGATTTCGACAAAGCCGAAGCTGCCATAGAAATCCTTGGCGACCGGGTTGGCCGGTACATAGGAGATCAAGATGCGTTGCACGCCGGGCTGGCTGCGAATTTCGTCGAGCGCCCGCTGCAGGGCCTGGCGGCCATGGCCCTTGCCCTGGTGGCGGCTGTCTATCATGAAGCGGTAGATGGCGTAGTCGCCTGGCTGGCCTTCTTCGGCCAGTGAGACATACATCAGAAAGCCTATCGCTTCCTCGCCCAGATAGATAGCCCGGGTATGGTAGTTCGGGTAGAAGCTGGCCTGAGCGATCGAATAGCTATTGCTGGCGAGATAGTCCTTTTGGTGATCCAGCAGTTGCAGATCGATGATGTCGTCAAAGTTGTCGCGGGTGACTGCGTTAAGGGTAATGGGCATGCTAGGTGTGGTGGCCTGGTACGGTAATGGGTAGGGAAATTCGACAGCAGGCATGGCTGCTGAAATAATGCTGATGGAATTTTTCGTGTGCCGCCTAAGAGCGGTGCGGTTCGCGGTCACACCCATACGGCGGGCATATTCTGCCCGAGCGCTTTCGCGCTGCTAACAAAACCCGGCAAAGCGGTCTGGCTAGGCGTGTATGCGCAGACAGTACCTGGGTACGGCAAGCTTGCGCAACAACGTCAGTAGGGTTTTGTTAGCGGTGCCGGGTGCTGAATAAGATTGCCACAAAGGCGTGCCTACTGATGAAAGAACAACCGGAGATACGCCGCCAGCCCAGCCAGGCTCGCGCGCAGATGAAGGTGGCACTTATATTCGAGGCGACCTTGCGCATACTGGAGCAAGAGGGCCAGGCGGCGCTCAATACCAATCGTATTGCGGCAGTGGCGGGTATCAGCATAGGCACGCTTTACCAGTACTTTCCGGACAAGGATGCTGTGCTGGTGGCGTTGGTGCAGGACGAGATTGGCCGTTGCTGCGATGCCATCCGCGCTGGCTTCGCCCAACTGCCTGCCAGCGCCCGCTATGGCGATGGCCAACGTGCTGATGTGCTGGTCAGGGTGCTGCTGGGCGCGTTTGGCGGCAAGATAGGTGCGCGGCGTGAGCTGGTCAGGGCATTGCACGCGCGCCAGCTGAGCTTTGCATTTGACCAGTACATCATTGAGCAACTGCATGGCATCCTTCCCACTCTGCCTTTGCCCAGGGCGGTACTGGCCATATTGATTCGTTCCCTGTTGCATACGGTGGACGCCACCCTGCTGCACGATGAGGGCATGCTGCAGCGGCCAGGGCTCAAGCTGGCCCTGATCAAAACCGTGCAGAACCTGACGCGCGAGGGCCTGGGCCTGCCGACCGCGCGTGCGCGGGGTCGGCAGCAAGCCCTTACTGCTTGATGAAGTCCAGCAGATCCTGATTGAGCCTGTCCTTATGGGTATCGGTCAGGCCATGGGGCGCGCCTGGGTAGACGATCAGCTTGGCCCCCTTGATCTGGCTGGCAGCGGCCTTGCCTGCCGCGTCGATGGGGACGATCTGGTCGTCATCGCCGTGGATGACCAGGGTGGGGATATCGAATCGCTTCAGGTCTGGACGGAAGTCGGTGGCCGAGAAGGCGGCGATCGAGTCATAGGTGTTCTTGTGGCCACCTTGCATGCCTTGTACCCAGAATGATTGGATCAGGCCCTGCGAGGGTTGGGCGTTCGGGCGGTTGTAGCCATAGAAGGGGCCGGAGGCGATATCGAGATACAGCTGCGAGCGATTCTGCAGCGACGCCTTGCGTATGCCGTCGAACACCGCAAGCGGCAAGCCGCCAGGATTGCTCTCGGTCTTGAGCATCAGGGGCGTTACCGCGCTGACCAGCACGGCCTTCTTGACCCGGCTGGTGCCGTGACGGCCAATATAGCGTGCCACCTCGCCCCCGCCGGTTGAGAAGCCTACCAGGGTGACATCCTTGAGCTTGAGCGTATCGATTACGCTGGCCAGGTCATCGGCATAGTGGTCCATGTCATTGCCGTCCCACGGTTGGCTGGATCGGCCATGGCCCCGGCGATCATGGGCCACTACCCGATAGCCTTGCGATGCCAGGAACAGCATTTGCGATTCCCAGCTATCCGAGCTGAGTGGCCAGCCGTGGCTGAAGGTCACGACCTGACCGTTTTTCGGACCCCAGTCCTTGTAGTAGAGGCGAACACCATCTTGGGTGACGATGTAGCTGGAGGTCTGTTCCAGGCGGCTTGCTTGTTTGGTACCCGTGTCTATGGGAGTGGCGGCCTGCACAGAGAAAGTGGTGGCAAGCAGGGACACGGCGAGGGTGCGGTGTAGCAGGTTCATGGTGTTCCTCTTCGCATGGTTGATGTCGTGTAAGGCATTGCCTGTTGGCAGGAGGAACTGTACTGCTTGCGACAATATGAATGATCACGCAAAGTATCAGTAATTTGATCAGGAGTATTGCTGTGGCAGATAGACTCGCCGCCTTGCTGACCCACTTTGCGGTGACGGCCAAGGTATTTCATACCGGGGTGCTGTGCGGTATCCACGATCTTGCAGATGAGCAGGCCGTTGGCTATCTGCACCTGATCCGGCGCGGACGCCTGGTGGTCAGCCACGCCCAGGGGGCTACCGTGCAGGTAAGCGAACCCAGCTTGCTGTTTTACCCGCTCCCTATGGCGCACCGTTTCATCAGCGATGGCGATCAAGGCATAGACACGGCCTGCGCCCGGCTGCACTTTGATGGTGGTGCGGCCAATCCCATCGTGGCCGCGCTGCCGGCGTTTTCCTGCCTGCCGCTGGCCGAGCTTGAGGGGGCTGAAGGCATACTGGATCTGTTGTTCAACGAAGCCGCCAGGCAACACTGTGGCCGGCAGACGGTGCTGGACAGATTGTTTGAAGTGCTGTTGATCCAGGTGCTCAGGCATCTGATGGAGCACGGGCAGACGCAAGCGGGCATGCTGGCGGGCATGGCGCATCCACGCCTGCGGCACGCCTTGGTGGCCATGCACGAACAGGCGGCTGGCGATTGGTCGCTGGAGGCGTTGGCGGTACAGGCGGGTATGTCGCGCAGTGTGTTTGCCCATACTTTCCGCGAGGTGGTGGGCTGCACACCGGGCATTTACCTGCAGCGCTGGCGCATGGCGCTAGCCCAGAAACTGCTGCTGCAGGGGAGCCCGCTCAAACTAATAGCGGGCGATACCGGCTATGGCAGCGAGGCGGCCCTGTCGCGCGCCTTCAAGGCGCAAACCGGTCTGTCGCCCAGGCTGTGGCTGGGCCAGCGGAATCCGAAGCAGTCCTCTCCTCCGGCAGTTCCGTAGCGCAATGCGGCGACAAACCTGAGCAAGCCACGTCGTTAGCGGGTTCAGGTAATCCGTATTTTCATGTATCTAATTGATATTAAATAGTTTTATGTCTTGTTTTTCGCTCTGGCGAATGCGAGTAGACGAGTACCTTTCCGGATTCTAGATTATGCCTTCGTCATTGCTCGTGCCACGGGCTTGCCGATGCCATCGTGCGTTCCGGATTCGCCGGGACGAAGGGCAGATTGGGCGCGTTATCTCTTCAACCGGGTGCCGCTGGCCGGCACAACAAGGAATTCGTCATGATGCTTTTCAAGAAATCTTTAATACATGCCTGTGTGGCCGGCCTGCTGGCTGCCACCCAAACCGGCGCGCTAGCGGCCGATACGGTGCCGGAGAACAAGGCGCTGGCCCGCCAGATGGCCATCAGTGAGGTACAGGCACTGGAGGGAGCTGGCCGGTTTGATGAGACTCAGGTGCTGGTCAAGTTCCGCCCCGGCGCCAGTGCGGCGGAGCGGGAACGGGTGATCCGCTCATTTGGTAACGGTGCCCGGCGCCTGGGTGGTCAGGGCAAGCAGGTGATGGCTGCGGGTGAGTTCTACGTGGTCAAGCTTGGGCGCCGCTGGTCGGTGGCATCGGTGATGTCGCGTATCGCAGAGGATGACAGCGCCGTCGACTATATCGTGCCGGACTGGATACTGAAGCTGCAGGCAGAGCCTGCCAATGACCCGGACTTTGCCAAGGTATGGGGGGTACAGGGGCGCAATACGTCACCAGCCAGCCCCTTTGGTACGGGCGCGGCCGAGATGTGGGCCAAGGGCTATGTGTGCAAGTCGGCCGCGCCAGCCTATGTGGCCGTGCTGGATACCGGTGTACGGACCACCCATCAGGACTTACGTGACCAAGTGTTTCTCAATCCGAACGATGCCGTGGTGGACCAGCGTGACGACGACGGCAACGGTCTGGTGGATGATGTGAAGGGCTGGAATTTCTACGCCAACAATAGCAATGTCGAAGACGACCACAGCCACGGCACCCATGTGGCGGGCACCATTGCGGCAAGGCGCAACAATGCCTTGGGTTCGGTTGGCATGTGCGGCGACGGTGGGGTGAAAATCATCCCGGTCAAGGTGTGCAGCAGCGGTGGCAGTTGCCCCACCAGTGCCGTGCTGGCGGCTATGAACTACGTGGTTGATTTGAAAAAGAATCGTGGCATCAATGTGGTGGCGGTCAATCTTTCGCTGGGCGGGCTCACCAGCACGCCCAACCTCGCCGGCATAGAGTATTTCCAGGCGGCGCAGGAGGCCGGCATCATGGTGGCGGCGGCTGCCGGCAACAATGGTGTCAATACCGACGACCGCTTTATGTGGCCGGCCAGCCTGCCGGTGGACAACATCATCTCGGTGGCCAATCTGAAGGCGGATGGCCTGCTGTCGACCTCTTCCAACTATGGTGCCAGCTCGGTGGATATTGCGGCGCCCGGTTCGAGCATCTATTCCACCGTGCATGCCTCGGATAGTGCCTACAACTGGAAATCGGGTACCTCCATGGCGGCACCCCATGTGGCTGGCGCCATAGGCTTGTACCGGGTGCTGCACCCGCAGGCAGGCGTGGTGGAGACCCGCAATGCACTGTTTGGCACGGCTGCGGTAGAGAGCACCCTGCAGGGCAAGGTGGATGGCGCCCGCCGGCTTGATGTCTCTGGCTGGCAGTGGAATACCGTGACCACCAGCTATGTGGCCCGTTGCGGCCTGAATGCCAGCAAGACCGGCTTCTGGTTCCTGGTGAACGCCTATACCGACGACAGCCGCCGCACGGTGCTGCGCTATATGGGGATCACCTACAAGGCCTATGACCCGACGGGCAAGCTGCTCAATACCTATATCGGCCGCACCAACAACAACGGTGCCGCGCTCTGGGCATTCAACCGTAGTGCCCAACCCTGGGGGCAGCAGTTCACCGTGCAGGTGCAGACCGATGACGGCGGTAGCCGTACCTACAGTAGCAGCGAGTTGAACTGCCCCGTGCCTTGAGCCATTGGCCGGCCATGAGTGGCGACCCCGTTAGGATATGACAGTGCCGCCATGGGCGGGCGCGACATGGATGCGACATCCATTTGCGGCAACGCAACAGCCTATCAAACGATTGTTTGAAATCCGAACGGCTGTGCTACATTGCGTCCTGTAGTCGCAGTGCAGCTCGCTACGAGTTGCCCTGCGAGGCCGCCGGGCTAGCCCGGCCGGTTTGCCTACGCTTGGGTACTTAGGGCACGTCGGTCATCACCGGCGTGCTTTTTTTCTTTGTGCGCTGCCTGGGCGCATACAAGGTAAAATCTCGCGGTTTACTCATCCATAAGCGCGTATAGGTAATGGCCAAACCCACCAAGCCCGCCAGTTTCGAGGCGGCCATGTCCGAACTGGAAACCCTGATAGCCGAGATGGAGCGTGGCGACGCCCCGCTGGAGACAGCCTTGCTGTCGTACAAGCGCGGCGGTGAGCTGATACGTTATTGCCAGGAACAACTGGCTGCTGCCGAGCAGCAGATCAAGGTACTGGATGGCGATAGCCTCAAGCCTTTGGACCTGGAGGAGGCAGAATGAGCGCGCAGCACGATTTCCAGACATGGTCGTTTGCCATACAGCAACAGATGGAACTGGCGCTCGGTGGTTTGCTGCCACCTGCCAGCCAACTGCCGCAGCGGCTGCACGAGGCCATGCGCTATGCCGTGCTGGGTGGCGGCAAGCGGGTCCGGCCGCTACTGGTGTTTGCGGCTGGCGAACTGGTCAACGCACCGGTCGAGCGCTTGCAGCATGCCGGCAGCGCGGTGGAGATGATCCACGCCTATTCGCTGGTGCATGACGATATGCCCTGCATGGATGATGACGTCCTGCGCCGTGGCAAGCCCACCGTGCATGTGGAGTTTGACGAGGCCACGGCCTTGCTGGCCGGCGATGCCCTGCAGACGGCGGCGTTTGAGGCCTTGACCATGCAGGCCTTGGCGGATGAGCCGGCCGATCAGTTGCGCATGGTCAAGCTGCTGGCCAATGCATCGGGTGCTGCGGGCATGGCTGGCGGCCAGGCCATAGACTTGGCTTCGGTGGGGCAACCCTTGAGCCTGCCCGAGCTGGAGCATATGCACATACTCAAGACCGGCGCCTTGATACGGGCATCGGTATTGCTGGGCAGCTATTGTGGCGAGCCGCTGGCGCCGGCCCAGCGCGACAAGCTTGATCGCTTCGCCAAGCTGATGGGCCTGGCCTTTCAGGTGGTGGATGACATCCTGGATGTAGAGGCCGATACGGCGACCCTGGGCAAGACGGCGGGCAAGGATGCGGCGCATGACAAGCCCACCTATGTCTCGCTGCTGGGGCTGAAGGAAGCCAAGCTGCGTGCAGCCGAGCTGGAGACCGAGGCCTTGGCCTGCCTCGATGAATTTGGCACGCGCGCAGCCAGGCTGCGCGAACTGGCGCACTTTATCGTGCACCGGGCTTTTTGATTTCGAATCACTACAGGCGGCCCATGTGTACCCCGGTGCCCGCCGCCTTACCTAGTTGAACGTCATGGCTTATCCGCTTCTCGACAATGTCAATCTGCCTGCCGATCTGCGCGGCTTCGACCAGGACCAGCTCAAGCAGTTGGCCGGCGAGCTGCGGGAGTTCCTGCTGGATTCCATCAGCAAGACCGGTGGTCACTTTGCTTCCAATCTGGGCACCATAGAGCTGACCATTGCCCTGCACCATGTGTTTGAGACACCGCACGACAGGCTGGTGTGGGATGTGGGCCATCAGACCTATCCGCACAAGGTGCTGACCGGCCGCAAGTCGCGTATGGATACCATGCGCAAGTACCACGGCCTGGCGGGCTTTCCCAAGCGTGAGGAAAGTGAATACGACACCTTTGGCGTGGGCCATAGCTCTACCAGCATAGGCGCGGCGCATGGCATGGCCGAGGCCAGCAAGATACAAGGCCAGCGCCGCAAGGTCGTGGCGGTAATAGGCGATGGCGCCATGACGGCGGGGCAGGCATTCGAGGCGCTGTTCAACGCCGGCGACAAGGATACCGACCTGCTGGTGGTGCTGAACGACAACGAAATGTCGATCTCGCCCAATGTGGGCGCGTTCAATGCCTATCTGGCCAAGCTGCTGTCTGGTCGCTTCTACCAGGGCTTTCGCTCCACCGGCAGCAAGGTGCTGGAGAACGTGCCACCTTTGCACGAGCTGGTGCGCCGTGGCGAGGAGCATGTCAAAGGCCTGTTCTCGCCCTCTACGCTGTTTGAGGAATTTGGCTTCCATTATGTGGGCCCGATAGACGGCCACGATCTGGATGCACTGATACCGACCTTGCAGAATCTCAAGAGCCTGTCTGGGCCGCAGTTCCTGCATATCGTTACCAAGAAGGGGCAGGGCTACAAGCTGGCCGAGGGCGATCCGGTGAAATACCATGCCGTGACCCCCTTTACGCCAGCCGACGGCATGGCAGCCAAGGCGGCCAGCAAGCCTTCCTATACCCAGATATTTGGCGACTGGCTGTGCGATATGGCGGCCCAAGATGCGCGCCTGGTGGGGATCACCCCGGCCATGCGCGAGGGTTCGGGCATGGTGCGCTTCGAGCAGTTGTTCCCCACGCGCTATTACGATGTGGGCATCGCCGAGCAGCATGCGGTGACGTTTGCCGCTGGCCTCGCCTGCGAAGGGCTAAAGCCGGTGGTGGCCATCTATTCCACCTTCCTGCAACGCGCCTACGATCAGCTGATACATGATGTCGCGCTGCAGAACCTGCCCGTGGTGTTCGCCATAGACCGCGCCGGCCTGGTGGGGGCAGACGGTCCCACCCACGCCGGTAGTTTTGATATCACCTATCTGCGTTGCATACCCAATATGGCCGTGCTGTGCCCGGCCGATGAGGATGAGTGCCGCCAGATGCTGTACACGGCCTTCCAGCTTGATCAGCCCAGCGCTGTGCGGTACCCGCGTGGTACCGGGCCGGGCGTGGCGGTGAACCAGGCCTTCACGGCACTGCCCGTGGGCAAGGGTGTGGTGCGCAGGCAGGGCAAGCGTATTGCCATCCTGGCATTTGGCTCCATGCTCACCCCTGCCTTGCAGGCAGCCGAGGCGCTGGACGCTACCGTGGCCAATATGCGCTGGGTCAAGCCGCTGGATGTGGAACTGGTCAAGCAGCTGGCAGAAACCCATGATCTGCTGGTGACGGTGGAAGAGAACGCCATCATGGGCGGTGCCGGTTCGGCGGTGATCGAGGCCATGGCGGCACAAGGTCTGCTTAAACCCGTGCTGCAACTGGGCCTGCCAGACCGTTATGTAGACCATGGCGACCCGGCCTTGCTGCTGGCCGAATGTGGCCTGGATGCAGCGGGAATCACCGCCAGCATCCGCCAGCGGTGGGCGATTTAAACCCGCTGCCTGGTGCCATCGCCCTTGTTGTCCCATTGCGGTGGACGAGGCGATGGGGCTGTCTTTTTTACCCCACTTTTTTTCTGACAGATAGCCGGGGGTATGCGAGCTGTGACGATGGCGCGGGATTCAGCGCTAGAATCGTCACCTCGCCCGAAGGCCGTCGGGTTTTATTTCACGAGGTGCATGTGTTTCTATCCCGCTTCCAATCCCTTTATGCCTTGACGTTGGCGCTGCTGCTGGCAACCCCGCTGGCCAGCCAGGCGACGACTGTTCGCCTGGAAACCTCGCTGGGCCCGGTGGATATCGAGTTGTATGACACCGAGGCGCCCAAGACGGTGGAAAACTTCCTGGGCTATGTGAAGCGGGGCGATTACAACAGCAGCTTCATGCATCGCAGCGTTCCGGGTTTTGTCGTGCAGGGTGGTGGCTTTGCCTGGCGTAACAGCACCAACGCCGTGGATGCCATTCCTACCCAGCCTGCCGTGGTCAATGAGTTCAGCACTGCCCGCTTGAACAAACGGGGCACTGTGGCGATGGCCAAGCTGGATGGTCAACCCAATAGCGCCACTTCACAATGGTTCGTCAACTTGGCTGACAATCCTAGCCTGGATAGCCAGAATGGTGGCTTCACCGTGTTCGGCAAGGTGAAAGACACCAGCATGGCGGTGATTGATGCCATGGCTAAACTGCAGCGTGTCAACGCAGGCAGCCCTTTCAATGAGCTGCCCATTACCAGTATGCCTAGTGGCTATCTGGGCCGCAGCAACCTGGTGATGGTGAACCGGGCAGCTGTCTACGATGCCAACTACGATGCAGACCGGGTGTTCGATTACCTGGAAGCGACTTACCCACAGTATCTTGGCACGGTTAAATCGACCTCGGCTTCGGCTGCCGGCTACTACCTGCGTTACTACCCTGGCAAGGAAGCCTATATTGGTACAGCCAATGGCACGCTGTATTACCTGGTGCCCAGCATCAGCCCCAATGTAGAGTCTTTGGGCTCGATGGCAGACTGGATCAAGGCGGTTGCCGCCGCCGGTTACTGATACCAACCGTTCTAGCTGCGTAATCGAGAAAAGCCTGCTTGATGCAGGCTTTTTTTTTCATGCTGCGTGGCAAGTATGTGGGGACACTAGCAAGGATGACAGGCCATGCGCTGCGGGCTGTAAAACAGCTTGCAAATAGAAATGGTTATCATTATCATAATTTCAACTTGCTCAGTTAGCCCGGCGGTTGCGATCGGGAAGCGAATGGCCATGCTGATTGAGAAGTGCGAGGCGACATCCTGCTGCCTCACAGTAGGTTGCTGCAACGTTTGTCACCACCCAGTACGGACTGAAGGCCCCACTTGTGGGGCCTCTTTTTTTGCCCATGACAAAGCAGGGGCGGAGGGTGGGGATGCAATCAGGTGGCGCTGACCGCCAGAGCGAGGGTTGCCCCGGTGCCTGCTTGGTCTGTCATCAACCGGCTATGTCTGGCGTCCATAGCAGGCGCTCACTCACCGGGGTAGCGCACGCCAATCTGCGCGCGGATGGTGTCCAGGGCCTGCAGGGTGGCCAGGGTGTCCGCCAGGGGCATGTGTGGGCTTTCCAGCAGGCCCAGGCGTAGGCAGCGGTGGACTTCTTCCAGCTCGTAGCGATAGCCATTGCCACTGATGGGCACATTGATAAGGCGCGGAGCTTGCCCTTGCTGCTGCAGGGTCAGTTGCGACGGGAAATAGAACGGTGCGTGCAGGCGTAGCGTGCCCTGCGAGCCCAGCAGGATGGCTTCGGTAGGCGAGGGGGCGCGTAGGCTGCACCAGCCGGAGGAGAGTCCGCCGCCGGCATGCTGCAGGGTGAAGGCGGTCTGTTCGTCAACGCCGGTCATGCCCAGTTCGGCCATGCTCTGTATACGGGCTATCTGGCCCAGGAACAGGCAGGCCAGCGACAAGGGATAGATGCCGATGTCCAGCAAGGCGCCGCCGCCCAATGCCGGATTGAATACCCGGTGGGCGGCATCAAACGGTTGCCGGAAACCAAAGTCCGCCTGCACCCCTTGCAGCTCGCCTATGGCGCCCCTTGCCACCAGCGACTGGGCTTCGATGATGGCAGGGATGAAACGCATCCACATTGCTTCCATCATGAAGACCTGCTGTTCGCCGGCCAGTGCGATGGCCTGTGCCGCCTGCTGGGCATTGAGGGTGAACGGCTTCTCGCACAGCACGGGCTTGCCTGCGGTGAGGCAAAGCTGCAGGGCATCAAAATGCTGGGCGTGCGGGGTGGCGATGTAGACAGCGTCCACCGCTGGGTCGGCGACCAGCTCGGCATAGCTGCCATAGTGCCGTGCCGCGCCAAAGGTCTGGGCAAAGCTGGCGGCCTTGGCCGCCTCGCGTGAAGCGACCGCGTATAGCCTGGCGTCATCCAGTTCGGCCATCGCCCTGGCCAACTGGCTTGCAATGCCGCCGGTGCCGAGTATGCCCCATTGCAGGATGGTCATGATGGGTGGGTGGCCTGTCTGATGAAAGTGTTCGTCATATCGGTGGGGTACGCCATTCTGCCGTTCAGGCTGTGTTGTGGCCTAGCACAGGGTATCAACAGCGCCTGCGCAGGCCTCTCCCACCATCCATGATCTGAGTTCATAACCGGCGCTATGCATGGCTATGGGTACGCAGGAAGGCCAGCAGCCGGGGGAAGATGTCGGTGGCTACATTCTTGCCCATGAAGATGTCCTGGTGGCCATAGCCGGGGAAGACATGCAGTTGGTGGCGGCCGGGGACGATTTGTTCCAGCCGCTGATGGCAAAGGATGTTGGAATCGGCGAACACCCGGTTCTCCTGCCCCTGTACCAACAGCATGGGCGTAGTGACCTTGCTGGCCTGTGAGAAGTAATTATCGGGCAGGGCTGCATAGCGTGGATTGCCGGGCTCGAACTTCACTGCGTCGTGGTTGGCGTTCACCATCTTGAGCACATGGCGGTAGTAGTTGACGCTGATGCCGCCAAACAGATCGCCCAGCCTGTCGTGGGTCTCTTTGGCCATGTTCTCGTGCATGAACAGGGCGGGTTTGCCGGCGCCCCACATAAAGCTCAGCATATGGCATTCGGACGAATCGCATTCATGGTGGAACCAGTCCACGCCCATGGCCAGCAGTTTGCCGGCCGACCAAGCCGGCTGGTGCCGCCAGCGCGGATTGACATATTCCACCCCCAGCAGCCAATCACAGGCAAATGGCCCCAAGCCCAGTTTCAGCTTGGAAAAGGCAGGCACGCGGGCGGTCAGGGCGATGCTGTTGAGGATCACGCTGCTGACGCCGCCCACCTGGCCGGCGAACAGGCTCATGCCGAAGGTGAGGGCGCCGACGCAGTGCGCGATCACATGGATGCGCTTATGTGGGCCGACCAGCTGGCGCAGGGTGGCGATGGCTGCGGGGTGGTCGTACAGCGCCAAATCGTCCAGGTTGGCGCTACCCCGGACCAGGTTGTAGGGAAAGCGGTTGCTGCCCCGATGATCGAGTGTGAAGACATCCCCATAGCCCTGATCCAGCAGGTGCTGCACCAGGTTCTCGTGCTCGGGCATGATGAACATATCGGACGAGGTGGTCAGGCCGTGGATGATCAGGACCACATCATCACAACTGGCGCGCTGGAAACGGGTCAGCGATAGCCCAAGGCCGTCGCCGGTGGTGAAGGCATGTTCGCTGATGCTGGCGCCTTGTACTCCCTCCGTGGTGTAGCGCGGGTAGAGCCGGGGTGCTTCATAAGGCCTGGGGGGCAACGAGGGGCCGTAGATTTGCCAGAGCGAACCGGCGAAGAATTCGCCAAAGGCAGCCAGCCCGGCCAGGCTGTTGTTGCCTGCTGCATCGGTCGCCCGCACGGTGCGTAGCACCTTGGCAAAGTCCACCACGCCCAGGCTCAGTATGCCGGTGGCCAGCAGATCGCTCTGCGGCGCCTGCTCGGGCGTGACATGGCCGACAAACAGGTTGGTATAGAGCGTGGTGGTGTCGTGCCACAGGTCAAAGCCGAAGTGGTGCTGCACTTCCTTCTCACCTGCCAGGGTAAAGCGTTCGCCATCTTCGTTGCGGCAATAGACCCGGTAGTTCATCACCTTGCGGTCACGGTCTGCCGTGTTGGGCATCAGCATGAAGCGGCCAGACTCCACCTCGGCCCTGCCACCCACCAGCGGGCCTTCGACATAGCCGGTCAATTGCGCTGCGTGCTCGGCCGTATCGAGAAAGGTTTTCAGGTCATCGACATCGACGTTGACATGCAGGGACAGCGGCAAGCCGGCAGCGCGTCCTTCCTCGAAGCCATCGCTGAAGCTGCTGCCGCCCAGGCTGGCGTAGCCGCTCATGGTCTCGGCAAAATGTATGCGTATGCCGCTGAGATGTTCGTTCATGCCTCTCTCCTTCTGTTCTTATGCTTGGGGCCGCTAACAAAGCCCAGCGAAACGGGTGCCGGCCAGGGTGGCAGCGCCTGCGCTGCATGCATCGCTACAACAGGCTGTCTGTCGGCGCTTGGCCGGTAATGCCATGGGCTATCCATTCTGACAGCGCGGCAATGGTGGCGGCAGGGTTGGCACCCAGTGCGGTAGGCATGATGGCGCCATCGGCAACATACAGTCCCTGGTAGCCGAACACCTGGCCCCGATCGGCCTCGGCAGCGCTGACCACGCCTGCCTCGGGGCTATCGGCCAGGGTACAGCCCCCCAGCGGGTGGACGGTAACATTGTTGCGCATGGGGCGCAGCCAGGTGGGCAGGGGCAGGAACACCTCTCCGCCGATAAAGCGATTGAAGCGCGCCCCCAAGGCCAGGATGGCGTCGTATAGCGGCTGGCTGGTCTTTTGCGGCCAGTCCAGGTCCAGGTAGCCTGCCGGGTTCAGCGAGAAACGGCCGTCGGCCTGATCCTGCCCCATGCACAGCAACACGGCGCTGTACTGGGTGATATCGTGCTGTAGCAGGCGATTGAGCAGAAAGCCGACCTGCTGGTTCTTGCGGCCCGGGTAGAACGAGCTGATGGCTGACCATGCTACCTGCAGCAAGGCCTTGAACTTGTCCCAGGGGTGCAGTACCGGCTGCAGGGCTGCCATGGCCCAGGCAGCATGGGTGGGGACGCTGGCGTCTTCCAGCAGAAAGGCGCGCTGCGGGTCGTATTGCTCGAACAGATGGTGGTCTGTGTACTGGGTGATGACCGGGCCGTAGGTGGAGTTCACCGGTACTTTGCTGTCGAGGGCGAAGGAGAGGAAATCACCGTTGCCGGAAAAACGGTAGCCCAGCCGCTGGCTGATGGCGGGCAGGCTGCGATGGATGTCGCGGCAGCGCAGCAGCAGTTCGTTGCTGCCCAAGGTGCCCGCCGAGACGACGACCCGCCGACTGGTCACGGCGGTCACGGTATCGTGCTCGAAGTCGTCGAAATACACACGGTAGCCATGCTCGCCCCTGGCGTTGGCATCGTCCTCGCCCTGGGCATTGAGCGGCACGATGCGCTGGGCCTGGGCCTGGGTCTGTACCCTGGCGCCATGTACGGTACGCGCCACGTGCAGGTAATTGAGGTCGGTGGTGTTCTTGGCATGCACATTGCAGCCTATATCGCACTCGCCGCAGTAGGTGCAGGAGGTCTGTACGGCGCCGTAACGGTTGGGCTCCTGCAGGCCGATCTGGGTGGGCTGGGCTTGCTTGCCATAGCTGTAGCCATTGCCGAAATACACGGCAATATCGGCCAGCTTGCTGCTGAGCTTCTGCTCGGCGGCAAAGCGCTGAAACTGGTGGGTGCGCAGGATAAAGCGGCGGTCGGACTCATCCTGATGGGGAGGGATGGTACGGGCGCCCAGGACGGACTGGGCCACATCGTAATAGGGGGCCAGGGTGGCGAGCTTGAGCTGGCTGGGCCAGTGCTGGTTGAAGGTGTGCTCGGGCGGGCGCAGGAACACATTGGCGTAGATCAGCGAACCGCCGCCCAGGCCGGCGCAGGTAACGGTGTCCATATGCGCGAAGCTGCGCACATCGAACATGCCTAGCAGCTTGCCCTTGGCCACCTTCTGCTTGCGTACATGGTGGGGGCGATTGCCGGCGGCATCATCAGGACACCAGAAATTATTCGCCAGATCCGCCGGGCTGCGCGGGAAACTGCCTTGTGGATAAGCCTTGCCGCGCTCCAACAGCAAGACCTGGCCGGGCCAGCGCTTGCTCAGTCGGGCGCACATCACCGCGCCGCCGAATCCACTGCCGATGATGATGGCTTCATATTCTGGAGCAAAGGACATGTTGCGGGCTCTCACTGGGTAACAAACTGTGCTGGAGTTTAGTTGAGCCTGGTCAACAAGCCAGCATTAGAAAAGGGTGCCTGATCTGCTAGGATGCAGTGTTTCCCTTGCTTGGCAGGGCGCCTACCTCGGCCTCGGTCTCCCACTGCGGCGATGCGCAGGGCCTATGTCGCCCCCCGGCCGTGTGGCGGTGAATGCGCAGGCACTGTTTGCGCCATACCGCCGGGGGATTACCCCTAGCCCGACGGCCTGGCACCACCAAAGAATATGTCCGTGCAATCCAGATACCACCGTCCCTTCTACCGCGTTCTGCATTGCCTGCTGGTGCTGTGCCTTTGCATGGCAGCAGCCATGGCGGCCGAATCGCCGACGTTGGTCCTGAGCCAGGACAATCCCGATGCGGTGCTGCTGACCAGCTATATCGAGGTGCTGGAAGATCCCTCGCGCAGCCTGTCGCTGATGGATGTGCAGCGGCCGGAATACGCTTCGCGTTTCGAGACGCGACCGACCAAGGGCGATGCGCTCAACTTCGGGCTGTCGGATTCCGCCTGGTGGTTGCGGTTGAAGCTGCGCAATACAGGCAAGCTGCCGGATGCGCGCCTGCTGGAGATAGCCTACGCCCATCACGAGAAGATCGAGTTCTTCCAGCCGCTGCCAGGGCAGGGGTACAGCATGCTGTTGAGCGGCAGCGGGCTGCGCTTTGCGGACAGGCCCTATGCCAACCGGTTCTATGTGTTGCCACTGACGGTGCCGGCAGGTGCGGAGCAGACTTACTATCTGAAGCTGGAGTCGGAAAGCTCCATGGATATCCCGGTCCGGCTATGGCGTAGCGCTGCCTTTGCCGAGCATGAGCGCCGCGATTACATGGGGCAGGCCTGGTATTTTGGCATGGTGATGGCCATGGGGCTGTTCAACCTGCTGCTGTTCGTGGCATTGCGTGACCAGTCCTATCTGCTGTACGTCTGCTTTATCACCAGCGCGGCGATGTCGCTGGCCTGCTACAACGGCGTGGCCTACGAGTTCCTGTGGCCCGATTCCCCCGCCTGGTCCAAGGTATCGACCATGATAGGGTTCGCCACCACCTGCATCATGTTGCTCCTGTTCATGCGGCGCCTGCTGGAAACCGCCAGGAACGTGCCTGTACTCGATAAGGTGCTGCTGGGCGTGGTGGGCCTGCATCTGTTGCAGATCATCGGTTTTCTGTATTCCTTCCGCACTACCATCATGCCCGCCATTGCCCTGGATTCGGCGACCATGTTGCTGGTGCTGGCGGTGGGCATCGTGTGTCTGATCCGGCGGCAACGCAGTGCGGCTTATTTTGTAGTGGCCTTCAGCGTGCTGCTGCTGGCGGCCACCATGACGGGCCTGCGCAGCTTTGGCCTGCTGCCCACCAATTTCATCACCGTCAACGGCATGCAGTTTGGCTCTGCCTTGGAGATGCTGCTGCTGGCCTTTGCCCTGGCAGACCGCTTCAACTCCATCCGGCTGGAAAAGGAGAAGGCGCAGGCCGAAGCGCTGGCGGTCAACCAGGAGCTGGTAGAGACGCTGCAATCCTCTGAGCGGGTGTTGGAAGAGCGGGTGGAGCAGCGCACGCACGAACTGATGGAAGCCAATGACCGCCTGCTGGAACAGGAAGGCGCACTGCGCCGTGCCATGCTGGTGGCAGAGAATGCGTCCAAGCTCAAGAGCGAGTTCCTGGCCAATATGAGCCACGAGATACGTACGCCGATGAATGCCGTCATCGGCATGGCCTATCTGGCGCTCAAGACTGAGCTGACGGCCAAGCAGCATGACTATGTGAGCAAGATACACAAGGCGGGCGTGTCGCTGCTGACGGTGCTGAACGACGTGCTGGATTTCACCAAGATCGAGGCCGGCAAGCTGGAGATGGAGAACGTGGAATTCTCACTGGACGAAGTGCTGTCCAATGTCGCCACCGTTACCGGCCAGAAGGCGCAGGATAAATCGCTGGAGTACCTGTTCCAGGTACCGCCCAATATTCCGCGCCACCTGATGGGCGACCCGCTGCGGCTGGGACAGGTACTGATCAACCTGGCCAACAATGCCATCAAGTTTACCGAGCGGGGCGAAATACACCTGAGCTGCCGGCTGATCTCTCACCATGCGGGCGGCGTGACGCTGGAATTTGCCGTGCGCGATTCGGGTATAGGCATGACGCCACAGCAGGCAGCCCAGCTGTTTCAGCCCTTTACCCAGGCCGATGGCTCGACCACCCGCAAATATGGCGGCACGGGCCTGGGGCTGACCATCTGCAAGCGGTTGGTGAACATGATGGGGGGCGAGATACGCTTGGAGAGTGAGGTGGGCATAGGCTCCACCTTCCGTTTTACCGCCAACTTCGGCATCGCCCGCGACACCAGGCCGGCGCCGTCCGTCCGGCCTGTGGCGCTGCAAGGCTTGCGCGCGCTGGTGGCAGACGACAATCCGGTGGCATGCGAGATACTGGCCGATGCCTTGCTCAATCTCTCGATAGGTGCCGATACGGCCCGTGACGGTGCGGAAGCCTTGCTGGCCATCCATGATGCCGATGCGGATGAACCCTATGACGTGGTGTTCTGCGACTGGAAGATGCCGAGGCTGGACGGGATAGAGGTGGCGGAGGCCTTGAACCGGGCCCAGCTACGCCATCCGCCGAAGTTTGTCTTGGTGACGGCGTTCGGCCGCGAGGAAGTTCGCCAGCACGCCGAGGCCGCAGCGGTGGATGGCTTCCTGCTCAAACCCATCAATCTATCCAGCCTGGTGGACACCCTGATGCCGTTGTTTGATTCGGCGGATCAGCGTAATTTCAAGCCGGCAGCGGCCGACGGCCTGCCACGCTGGCCCGGCTTCAAGGTGTTGCTGGCTGAAGATAACGAGATCAACCAGCAGATTGCAGTGGAGTTGCTGCAGACCGAAGGCTTTGTGGTGGATATCGCCGGCACTGGCCGCGAGGCGCTGACGCTATTGCATGCGCACCCGGCCGACTACTACAGCCTGGTCTTGATGGACGTGCAGATGCCGGAGATGGATGGCCATGAGGCCACCATCAAGATACGCCAGGACGCCCGCTTCAATCGCCTGCCTGTATTGGCGATGACGGCCCATGCCCTGGTGGAGGAGCGGGAGCGCTGCTTGCGGGAGGGCATGCAGGACTGCATCACCAAGCCGGTCGACCCGGACATGATGTTCCGTACCATCGCCCAGTGGCTGACCCCAGGCGTTGCAGTGCCTGCACAGAGCCTGGCCAGCAACGCAGCTGCAGCCGATACCGCAGCGCCCGAGGGGGAGGAAGTGGTGCAGCTGATGGGCTTTGACACCGCCAGCGCATTGGCGCGCATGGGAGGCAGGGTGGAGTTCTATCACCGCATGCTGGCCAAGCTACCCTCTGCCCTGAAGCATACGGTGGCCGACCTGGAAGCCGCCTTGCGGGCCGGTGACCGGGCGACGGCAGAGCGCCTGGCACATACCACGCTGGGCGTGGCCGGCAATATCGGCGCGGTGGAGCTGGCCGAGTTGGCAGCCCAGATGGAATCGGCATTGCGCAAGGGCGCCGAGACGCCTACCTTGCTGCTGGCGTTTGAAGCCGCCATTGATAGCGCTTTGGCGCAGGTGGAGCAGCATTTTCCGGCGGCCTAACGGCGCTGACAACACACTGGGGGCGCAGTTTACACGCTTGCTGCCCCCTGCTATGACTGCCGCGCCCGGCCAGAATCACCAAGCCCTCATGCCTTGCAGCCGGTCTGCCTGAGCAGGCTGCCGGCCGCATAGATCGGTTGTATCAGGCGCGCAGCGACTCCAGTTGCAGGGTCACCTTCAGTTGCAGATCACGAATCTCCTGACGGAGTTCCTCGGCTTCGCTGCAGCAGGGGTTGAGGATGCTGAGCTGTACCCGCATGGCACTGAGCCTGTTCATCATCTCGACTTCTGGCGGGACATAGCCGGCGCTTTTCAGCATCTTGTAACCCATACGGAGATCCTCCGGCGTGGCGTCAAAGCCATCGTCGTTGGCTAGGGGCTTACCCCAGCTCGGCGCCTGGCGCAGCTCGCCGTTCTGCTCGTTTGAACGTATATAGGCGGCAATTTCATCATCGAACGTCTTGAGTTTCTTACTCACTGTATTGCTCCTCCATGATTGATCCTATTGTTGCCACTGTGTGGGTTGCAGGCCAGAGCGTGGGTAAATACTCTAGCGCCGGGCGCTTGGTGTGGCGTGCATCAGGCGGCGCAGTGCCTGATGTCGTGTTGCTTGTTTTACCCCGATTGTATCGATGACTAGGCTGGCTGCGTACTGGCGAGACCAGGCCACTGCTGGTGGTAGGGGGGCAGGATGTTGAGTCGAAGTGCTTTGCTGACACTACAAGCGCTACGCCACCTTGAAATAGTTGACCTGCGCCGTCTCTGGGTATCACACTGTACGCACCTTTCATTCACCACAGGAGCACAGCGCCATGAAGACATTTGACCTTGCCCTCCTGTCGGCCACTGCCTGAGCCTAGCCTCACCCCTGTTTTGCCTGCCTGCCGGCATGTACTGAATCGCCGGTTGGTCTGCGTTCCAAATCGTTTGTAAGCCAGGTGCGTTGGCGCCCGCGTGTTGCGTGGCCGACTTCCGCTCTTCTTTGTGCTGCTGGTCTATAGGCCGGCAGCGTCGCGCGCGGCTGCGCGCAACAAGACCTGGAATACAACGACATCATGATCGAATTCGATTTCGAAACCCTGCGTCAGATCGGCCTTACCCCGCAACTCGCCAGCCAGCTGGCATTCCTGCCCCCGGCCGCGCCGGGTAGTTGTTTGATGCGCATTACCGAAGTACAACGCGACCTGCTGCAGGTGCATGACGGTGTGGCAGAGCACACGGCCCGTGCCTTGCCCGCCCTGGTCAATCTGCTGCAGGAGCAGGGCACGGGCCTGGCAGTGGGTGATTGGGTGGTGGTGGCGCCGCATGCTCACGGCGAGTGGTGGATAGCCCAGCAGTTGCCGCCCTTTACCCACCTGGCCCGACGTGCCAACGATGGCAGGCGGCAACCGTTGGCCAGCAATATCGATACTGCCCTGTTGGTCATGGGCCTGGATCACGACTACAACCTGCGGCGCATGGAGCGCTATCTGGCGCTGGTGCAGGCCAGTGGCGTGATGGGTGTGGTGGTGCTGACCAAGGCGGATATCGGCGATGCCGTAGAGGCACGCATGGCCGAGGTGCACCAGCGGCTACCACGTAGTATCCCGGCCTATGCCGTCAATGCCCTTGCACCCGAGACGCTGGATGAGCTGGCACCGTGGCTGGCGCCGGGGCAGACGCTGGTGCTGCTGGGTTCCTCGGGTGCGGGCAAGTCCACCTTGACCAATACCCTGAGCGGCAGCGCAAGCCAGATGACGGGTGATGTGCGGCGGGGGGATGGCCGAGGCCGCCATACCACCACGGCACGCTCGCTGCATCTATGCCCATCGGGTGTCTGCATAATCGATACCCCCGGTTTGCGCACCTGGCGGCCTGATGCCGATGAGGAGAGCCTGGCGGCAACCTTCGAAGATATCGAGGCGCTGGCGGGGCATTGCTATTTCCGTGATTGCCAGCACGAGGATGAGCCTGGGTGTGCGGTGCGTGGGGTGGTGCCCGATGACCGGCTGCTGAATTACCACAAGCTATTGCGCGAGGTGCGCCGCAGCCAGCAGACGCCATTGGAGCGCAAGGCCCTGCAGGCCAAGTGGAAGGTGATAGGCAAGGCAGGCAAGGCGCGCTCCAATGAGAAGCGGAGGTTTTGAGATGGCAGACCAGCAGAATACGGCGCTGGATTTACGGGTGATGCGCGCCACGCCATCTGATCGACTGCCGCTCCAGCACATGCTGGAGCTGTACCAGCACGATCTGTCCGACTACTGGGACATGGAGCTGGACGAGCATGGCCTGTATGGCTACAGGCTGGATGCCTATTGGTTGAACGCCAATTATCACCCCTTTGTGTTCAGGGTGGGTGGGCGCTATGCCGGCTTTGCCCTGGTGAACGACATGGTCTGCCGGCCGGATAGCCACTACTGGATGGCGCAGTACTTTGTGCTGCGCCGCTATCGCGGCAGGGGTGTGGCGCAGCGTGCGGCACTGCAGATTTTTGATACCTTGCCAGGGCGGTGGGAGGTGGCGCAGGTGCCGCGCAATCTGCCGGCGCAGGCCTTTTGGCCCAAAGTCATTGCCGGCTATACGGGCAATGACTTTGAAGTGGCACGGTGGCAGGATGGCCCTTGGGAAGGGCCGATGCAGTGCTTTGATAACCGTGGCCGCGCCAGTTACCCGCTGGCTTTGGACTGACTGCCAGACGTCGCTCAGTCTGCGGTCTGTGCATGGCTGCCGGCGCCGTCCTCCGTTGCTTGATTGGCCGTGGCCACCCGGTTGCGACCTGCATGTTTGGCATCGTAGAGCGCGGCGTCGGCGGCGTGCAGCACATCGTCGAGGTGGTGGCCATGTTCGGGGAACACGGCTATGCCGATGGAGACGGTCAGCGCCAGTTGTTTGTCACGGTAGGGTACCCGCAGTTGCTCAACCTGCTGGCGCAGTTGTTCGGCACGCTGGCGGGTGGCGTTCAGGGTGGCACCGGACAGCAGAATGGTGAACTCCTCGCCGCCGTAGCGGCAGGCAATGTCACCGGCCCGCAAGCTGCCCTTCAGCAGGCTGGCAAAGGCGCGTAATACCTCGTCGCCCACTTCGTGGCCATAGGTGTCGTTGATCATCTTGAAATGATCCAGGTCCAGCATCATCAAGCCGACCGTGCGATTGTTGCGGCGTGAGCGGCGCTCGGATTCTTCTAGCGCACCATCCAGGTAGCGGCGGTTATACAGGCCGGTCAGGGGATCGTGGGTGGCTTCGTTGAATAGTGCTTCGCGGGTCTTCAGGCTCACCAGGGCCAGGGCCGCGCGCTTGGCCACCCCATCCAGAAATGCCGGATCATGCAGGCCACGTGGGTGGCGCAGGTGCAGTAGGCCCAAGGTCTCGCCATTGCCTATCAGGGGCACGCACACATGGTCGCTGTGGTCGCTGACGTGCTGGCAGTGCAGATTCTGCTGCAAGGGGTCGGCAGGATGGATCTGGCCGCGCCGCAGTGCCCAGCAACTGCCGGGTGGGAAGGATTTCTCTACCTCAGGCATATTGCCCCAGCTGCTTTCCTCGGTGACCAGCCCGGCCTCCTCATCCATCAGGTAGATGGCGCCGGTGGCGGCTTCCAGATAGCCGGCCGAGAAGTTGCTGAGTACCAGCGCCAGCTCGTTCACCGAGACACAGCTTTGCATCAGATCGCCCATCTTGTTCAGCTGCTCTATCTCGGTGGAGCGGGCGGCTTGCTGCCGCAAGGATTCCTCCAGCTTGCGATTGACTACCTGCAGCTCGGTCTGCATGCGCTGGCGATCAGCCACCTCGCCTTGCAGCCGGGTATTGGTCTCGGCCAGTTGGGCCGTACGCTCCGCCACCATGGCTTCCAGATTGTCCGACAACTGCCGCAGACGTTCTTCGCTGGTCTTGAGCTCCAGCTCTTTGTCCCTGCGGGCTGCAATCTCTTCCGATAGCTTGAGATTGGCTTCGGTCAACTGCCTGGGGCTGGGCAGGGCGAGTACCCGGGGGATCATGCGCCACAGGGCGTAGGCGGTAAACAGCGAGATGATGGCGGTAAATACCCTGGCCCAGGCATCTATCCAGTAGATGGGGTACCAGATGCTGATGAGATCAAGGAAGTGGGTAGTGCCGCAAGCCAGGATGAAGGCGGCAAACAGCAGCATGACTTGATTGAAGTGCAGGTCGGCGCGCTTGCGGGCAATGGTGATCAGCGCCAGCGGTATGCTGAAGTAGGCGATGCCAATGGCTGCATCGGAGAGCACCATGGTCCACAGCAAGCCGGGCGACCAGGCAAAGCAGTAGCCATGGGGGATGAAACCCTGGCCTATGAGCAGTTGGGTCAGATTGTCCAGCATAGGCACCTCCGCCATCCCGGATAGTTTCGCTGGTGCGAGCGGTGGAATGGCTATTATTAGTATTCTATGATTTTTTAACTAACGTGGAGTTCCAACATTGTGATGGTGAATGACGTACAGAATGAGCCTAGCTGGCCTATGCCTGTGAGGCCAGCCCTTATTTCTGAGGTGCGCCTGTGCCGTCGACTATCAAAGGGGCATGCAGGTCTCGGGCCTGCCAATCGGTGTGGGTGAGCGCCGTCAGCACATGATCACGCCAGATACCGTCTATCAGGAGGTAGTCGGGCGCGTAGCCTTCCTGCTTGAATCCCAGCTTGGCCAGTACCCGTGCACTGCGTTCGTTGTCGGGCAGATGGTTGGCGGCAACACGGTGCAGGTTGAAGGCCTCGAACAGCCAGTCCAGCGCTAGCCTGAGTGCCTGCACCATGCGGCCCTTACCCCATTCCGATTGCGCCAGCGAGTAGCCGAGCGTGGCGCCGTAATGCGGGTAGCCCGAGATATTGGTGAAATTGACGGTGCCGATGACAGTGCGGTTGTCGGCATCAAACACAAACAGGCAGGCACTACGCCCTTCTTCAAGCTGATTGCGGTGCATGGCCAATCGCATATGACAAGACTCCAGGGTATAGAAGTTGTCAGGCCGGCGTGGCTCAACCGGGCCAAAGGCCGTACGGTTTGCCTGGAAGAACGCCAGTATGGCGGGGGCGTCGCTGGCCTGGCCCTGGCGGACTACCAGGGTGCCATCGCGTAAGTCGGGGCTGGGTCTGTGCATGATGGGGCGGACCAGTACGGCTGGGTATAGGTTGACGATAGTGCAAAAGACAACGCCCGGCAGGGCCGGGCGTCGCGACAGCAGGGAAACCGCGAAGCGATTACCGCTTCATGTTCAGGCTGCTGTCCTGGCTGGCAAACCAGGCCGACAGATTGTCGATATCGGCCTTGGTCAAGGTCTTGACCATGCCGGCCATGATGGCGTTGTTGCGCACGCCGCTCTGATATTGCTTGAGCGAATGCTTCAGGTAGTCGGCATGCTGGCCGGCCAGTACCGGGTACTGCGGATTGGTGCTCTTGCCATCCACATTGTGGCAGGCAGCGCAGAGCTGCTCGGACTTGGTACGGCCTGCGGCCAGGTCGGCGGCGTGTGCAGACAGTGCCAGGCCCGCCAGGGCGGCCACGGTATAGCGTAGTGCGTTCATCGGGCTCCCCTTATTTCTTCTGCGCAGCATAGTAGGCGGCGAGGTCGGCAATATCCTGTTCGGACAACTGCACGGCAATGCCATTCATGGTGGGATGCTTGCGGGCACCCGTCTTGTAGCCTTGCAGTGCCGCCGCGAGGTATTCGGCATGCTGGCCACCTATCTTGGGCACATGATAGACATCCGGGAAGGCGGTCTTGTAGCCAGGAATGCCGTGGCAGCCTATGCACATCGAGTTCTTTTTGGCGCCGTTGGCCGCATTGCCGGCGGCATGCGAGGCCAGCGGCAAGGCCAGCAGGCCCAGTAGCAGCCAGGTTGCGTTGTACTTCATGTCACCTCCCATATTGGTATCTTGCTTCGACGGGGGAGTCGTCGAAATCCGCAGCATTGTAACGACGGGGCGGCTACCCTGCCAGTCAAGCCCGCTGCTTTATTAGGCAAGGGTGTCTGGGCGTGGTTTTTCCGCCCGCGCCGAGGTGGTTAGGGCAGGCATGGCCAGCCTTGCGGATAGCCCATGATGGCTAAACCGACCATTGATGTGCGACGACCAAGGAACGGCGTTATGATGCAGACATCCTCCTGTCCGATACATGTGTACATGCCATGCAAGTAGATCAAACCCTGGGGCTCAACATCAGTGCGGTTGAGCGAGAGACTGGCCTGTCCAAGGAGCTCTTGCGCATCTGGGAGCGCCGCTATGGCTTTCCGCTGCCTGGGCGCGATGCACAGGGGGATCGCGTGTACCCGCCCGAACAGGTGGAGAAGCTCAGGCTGGTCAGGCGCCTGCTGGATAGAGGCCTGCGGCCCAGCAAGATAGTCCGGGGCGAGGTGGCCGAGCTGGCGCAACTACTGGAGCGCATGGGCAGCGGTGGCCGCCACGGCGAAACCGGCGCTGACATCGACCCCCTGATCGAATGCCTGGCACGCCGCGACCTAGCTGAGTTGCAGCGCTACCTGCAGGGCGAGCTGGTGGTGCGCGGCCTGCGCGACTTTGTGGCCGAGTTCATGCCGCAGGCCAACAACCGTATCGGCGAGGCCTGGTTCTCCGGCGAGATCAGTGCCTGGCAGGAACATAGTTATGTAGAACAGATTTCGCAGACGGTGCGCATGGCGGTCAATGGCATCAATCAGCCCCTGGCTGCGCCACGCGTGCTACTGACTACGCCATCGGGCGAGCAGCATGGGCTGGGGCTGCTGATGGTGGAGGCTATGCTGCGCATGCAGGGCTGCCAGACCTGGTCGCTGGGCACATCGTTGCCGCTAGACGATATGGTGGAAGCCAGTTGCGAGCTGGGCTGCGATATCCTGGCCTTGTCGCTGTCGTCGACCTTTCCCGTGCGCGAGGCCGGCGAACTGGTGGCCGTGCTGCGGCAGCGTTTACCGTCGGCGGTATCGCTGTGGCTGGGTGGCGCGGGTGTCGGCGGCTTGAAACGCCTGCCGCCCAATGTGCTGCGGCTGGAACGATTGATCGATATCGCGCCTGCCGTAGGGCAATGGCGGGCAGAGCACTAAGGCTGCCTGGGGCAGCCTGCGGTGTCAGGCTGTGCTGACGGCTAGCGCCAGGGACTCCCTGGCGCCTGTTCAGGCATCACACCCATCAGTACCCTCAACCCATGATAGGCGCGACAACGAGCGCCAGCGAGGCTCCCCCCACGCACCGTGCAACGTGGACTTCCGGCGCGGCGGCGCGGGCGGGGGGAATGGATTCAAACAGGGGGAGAGCCTACGGGTTCAGGCTGCGCAGGCGTTAAGCGCCAGGGTTACCCTGGCGCCTGCTCAGGCGTCACACCTATCAGTACCCTCAACCCATGATAGGCGCGACAACGAGCGCCAGCGAGGCTCCCGCGCGGCGGCGCGGGCGGGGGAGTGGATTCAAACAGGGGGAGAGCCTACGGGTTCAGGCTGCGCAGGCGTTAAGCGCCAGGGCCTCCCTGGCGCCTGCTCAGGCGTCACACCCATCAGTACCCTCAACCCATGATAGGCTCTCAGTCGTCGCGCTGCTCCTGCCGGTCGGGCAGGGCTACCGCCACGGCTCGTACACTGCTGTGGGCTTTTTTCCAGCGTGGGGCGATCAGGCGCATGCCGCGTACCCGTTTGACGGCTTCCAGGCAGTAGATGCCACCCGCTACCGGCCACCAGCGTTGGCCGGCATATTCCATAAATGCAAAGCGGTTGCGCCAGCCGCACTGGGCCAAGGGCGGCAGATAGCAATGGACCTTGCTGGCCCCGGCTTCGAAGTTCAGCAGGGCCATCCAGTCCTTGATGCGTGGCAGGCTCAGGAAGTGTCCCTGCCAGGGCATGCCCTGGCCGCGCTTGCCACGGCGGGCCATGCCCCATAGGCTCCAGGGATTGAAGCCAGTCAGCATCAGGCGGCCTTCTGGCACCAGCACCCGTTCGGCCTCGCGCAGCACGGCGCGAGGGTCGGTGTGGAAGTCCAGTGTGTGGGGCAGCACCAGCAGGTCTATGCTGGCGGTCGAAAAGGGGAGTTGCGCCGGGTCGCAGTTGAGCGCGCAGTGCCGAGAGAGGCCGGCCGTCAGCCGCGTCGGCATACGGTTGCTGCGCAGCAGATCCAGCCCTGGTAGTTCCAGCTGCACCGCGTAGTAGCCGAATACGTCGGCGACTGCGCTGTCGAAGAAACGCTGCTCGTGTTCCAGCACGCACTGTCCCAGCGGGCTATGTAGCCAGTGGGCGAACTGCTCAGGTAGCACGGTATTGAAGGAGTCTTGCATGTCGACCATCCTGCCTGTTCCCATACTCCAGGACAACTATGTCTGGTTGATGCACCAAGCCGGCCATGCCTTGGTCGTGGACCCAGGGGTGGCCGCGCCGGTGGTGGCTCAGCTTGAGACACTGGGTTTGCATCTGAGTGCCATATTGGTGACCCACCATCATGCTGACCATACTGGCGGCCTGGCTGAGCTGGTGGCCCGCTATGGCTGCCCGGTCTATGGCCCGCCCAGCATTGCTGGTATCAGCCACGGTGTGGGTGATGGCGGCAAGGTGAGCGTGCCCGGCATGGGCGTGAGTTTTGCCGTCATGGCGGTACCCGGTCATACGCTTGATCATATTGCCTACCATGGCGAGGGCGTGGTGTTTTGCGGGGATACCCTGTTTGCCTGCGGCTGTGGCCGGCTGTTTGAAGGCACGGCCACCCAGATGCAGGCCTCGCTGGCGCGGCTGGCAGCCTTGCCGGACGAGACGCTGGTGTGCTGTACCCATGAATATACGCTTTCCAACCAGCAGTTTGCGCTGGCTGTAGAGCCCGATAACCCGGCATTGCAGCAGCGCCACCAGGCAGACCGCTTGCGGCGAGCGCAGCAACTGCCTACCTTGCCTTCCAGCATCGGCCTGGAGCGAGCGACCAACCCCTTCTTGCGCTGGGCGGAACCGGCCATCCAGGCGGCAGCGGCCAGCCAGGGCGCCATAGACAACGGCCCGGTGGCCGTGTTCGCCACCCTAAGGGAGTGGAAGAATGTATTTCGCGGTTGAACTGACGAACGGCAAGATGGACTAATACCCGTTCCACCACCAAGGTCATTCCGGGGTGTGATGGTGCTTTGTGTTGATTCATAAGGAAATTTCAGGTTGACGCACTACCGCCATGCTCCTACCATCGCGGCAGTTTTCATTTACTTGGCATGTCCCATCAAAGCATGGGATGCACGAAACACTCGCTGCGTCCCTTCGGCCGGCGGACCTTCAACAGGTGCGGCCCCTTTGTTCGCGACGTGCCTTTTTCATTTGAGCCTATGACCCATATCCATTTCCGACTCGCTCCTCTGTTTGCCCTGGTGGCCGCCCTGTTTGCGCCCCTTGCCCATGCAGGCGATGCCATCGCGGAACAGGCCACCATGACCGAGCCGGCACTGCTTGCCGCGCCGCTTGATGCAGCCGCCGCCGAAACCACCACCGAAACCCTGACGGATGCGGTGCTTGAATCCGCCACTGAAACAACGCCAGCGTTTGCCCCTATCACCCCTGAAAACCCCTTGATGACCTCGCCACCCGCCACCATGGGTGCCGATGCCGATCTATGGGCGCGGGTGCGGCAGGGCTTCAAGATGGGTGAGGTGGATACCCCGGCAGTGCGGGCGCAGGAACGCTTCTATGCCAGCCACCCGGAGTACATGAAGCGGGTGGTCGATCGTGGTCGCCGTTACCTCTACTTTATTGTCAGCGAGGTGGAGCGCCGTGGCATGCCCACCGAGATTGCGCTACTGCCTATCGTAGAGAGCGCCTTTGTGCCCAAGGCGCAATCGCATGCGCTAGCATCGGGCCTATGGCAGTTCATTCCGTCTACCGGGCAGCGCTATGGCCTGGAGCGTACCTGGTGGTACGACGGTCGGCAGGACGTCATGGCGGCCACCTATGCGGCGCTGGACTATCTGCAGGATCTCTACAACCTGTTCGGTGACTGGCAACTGGCCTTGGCAGCCTACAACTGGGGCGAGGGCGGCGTAGGCCGTGCGCTGGCCAAGACCCGCGCCCGTGGCCTGGAAGACGACTTCGACACCATCAAGAAGCCACGCGAGACCGAAAACTACGTGCCCAAGCTGCTGGCCGTGCGCAATATCATCGCCAACCCGGAAGCTTTCGGGGTGAAGATACCGTCGGTGCCGGACAAGCCGTACTTCCAGCCTGTCAGCACCGGCCGCCACATGGACCTGCAACTGGCCGCACAGCTGGCCGGTACCACGGTGGACGAACTGCTGCACCTGAATCCAGGCCTGATACGGCCGGTGTTTGCCCACAAGGAAGACCGCAAGCTGCTGTTGCCGGTCGACAAGGTGGAAAACTTCGAGCGCAATCTCAAGAGCTATGACAAGCCGCTGCTGTCATGGCAGCCCTATGTCACCAAGCGGGGCGAATCGCTGGATGGCATTGCCGACAAGTTCAATATCCAGCTGGCCGAGCTACGCGATGTGAACAAGCTGGGTAGCGCCCGTGCTGCCAATGGCCAGACCATACTGGTGCCCATACGCGGCAATATGGACGTGAGCGAGCGGCAGAACCTGGCTGCCTTGATTTCCGGTGCCATCAAGCCGGCTGACAAGGAAGACGACGCTGCCGAGGAAGCCCCGCTGCCCGCAGCGCGTGCCATGCCGGCGGTGCAGACCACACGGGTCGTGACACGCTACCGGGTACAGCGTGGCGATACGCTGTTTTCCATCGCCAAGCGCCACGGTATGACCGTGACCGATATCAAGGCGCTCAACGACCTCAAGTCCAATAGCGTGACCGTGGGCAAGATGCTGAACCTGGACGTGGAAAGCGGGCAGGAGCCGGAGGTAAGGTTGGCCAGCAGCAAGAAGCAGGCCGATAAATCCAGGAAGGCGCGTGATCGCCAGCATGTGGTGCGCAGTGGCGATACCCTGGACGAGATCGCACGCCGCTACGATGTCAGCGTGGCCGACCTCAAGCGCTGGAATCGGCCGGCGGCCAAGGGCGTGCTGCGCGTGGGTTACAAGCTGCAGATACGTAATGCCAGCTGATACCGCCGTATCGGGTAGGTGAGTGCCAAACAAACAGCCCCGCATCGCGGGGCTGTTTGTTTGTTCCCTTTGAACAGGCTCCTACAGGTCGGTGGCGGCCACAAAGCGGGCCAGCAGCTTTTCCAGCCCCAGTTTGTCGTCGGCGCTGAAACGGTGGGTTTCCGGGCTGTCGATATCAAAAACACCCACCAGTCGCCCGTCCTTGATGACGGGTAGCACGATCTCGGCGTTGGAAGCCGCATCACAGGCGATATGGCCGGGGAAGGCATGGACATCGTCGACCACGATGGTTTCCCGTTGCTGCGCGGCGGTGCCGCAGACACCGCGACCAAAGGGGATGCGTACGCAGGCTACCTTGCCCTGGAAAGGGCCCAGTACCAGTTCTTCGCCACGCGCAAGATAGAAGCCTGCCCAGTTGAGGGCATCCAGCGTCTGGTAGATAAAGGCGGAGAACTGCGCCGCATTGGCGATAAAGTCCCGCTCGCCCTCGAACAGGCTGGCCAACTGGCGGTCCAGCTCGTCGTAGTTGGGCGTGCGGCTCTGGTCGGCGGTGTGGAACATGGCGGTATCCTGATTGAGAGGCAGAAATGATAGCACTGCGGGGAACGTCTTGAGCCGGGTGGGGGTCAACAGGCCAGCATAACAAGTCTATAGGGGGAAGCATGCGGTACGGGCGTCGCGCCATGTGGGTGGGGATGGGCGTATCCATGGGACTGCACATCGTTCTATTCTGGGTCTGGCCCATCATGCAGCAGCAGCGACGTGCTGGCTTGGCCGACGAGCCACCTACGGTACGGCCCCGGCCTGCCATGCAATGGTTGTGGCTACCCACACCGCCGAGCAGCCGCGCCGAGCCTGAAGCCCGCGCTGCACCATCGCCCCGGCCAGCCAGTACCCGATCATCTCGTGTGGTGGCCCGTACGGTGACCGGTACGGGAACCCGTGCCGCCCCTGTGCCAGCAGTACCACCGACTACCGCCGTGACGCCGCCGCCAGTAACGGCACCCACGGCAATCACCGCTGACCCCTTTGCCGTGGCGCCGGATGAAAGCCTGACAGAACGCGCCTTGCGCAGTGCCGGCTCGACCGACCTGGCCCTGCGGCAAGAAGCCGATGCCGCCCGCCAGTTGCTGCCGGTCAAACCACTGCCGCACAATCTGATCAAGCTGCCACCTATCGTGCAAACCGCCATGGCCAAGCTGTTCGAACGCGAACTGGGTGAGCTGGTGGTGCTGAATGTGGTGACCACGCAGGAGGGGAGTAGTCGTGTGACCCGCGTCTATACCAATAAGGGTCTGTACTGCGTGAACGTGCCGCTGGTGCGTTCGGCGGCCTTTCGTGGCTCGCCGGTGGTGCCTATGGCAGGCGGCTGCGGGCCGTAGAAGGGGCCCCTGTTCGTGCTGAACCAAGCCAGTGGGGACGGCACGCGCCACCTCTGTCTGGTCTCGCACGGTAGAAATCGTCGATTGGGCTGCACTGGCGCGCGAGCGTGGCGACCCCGACGCGGACAGAGGCGGGGCTGTACGGGTGAACTGGGCGGTGCTTCCCAAACGGTTTGCGGTAGTGCTAGTATTTGCCGCGCTTATCCCTCACTCATCAACCTCACTGTAAAGGAGAAAAACACCATGCAACACACTGTTTCCCCCTTCTGCAGTGCCCGTGCCTAGGTTGATCGAGATCTCCCAGCTTTAGCTGTCCTCTCGTATTGCCCCAGGCTCCGGCCTGCCAAATCAGCGTTTTTATAAATCTGGTATGGAAATACAATGGGCAATTACGTTCAGAATCTGTCTGACCGCGTCACCTTGATCGCGGCGGAAGACACTTGGATCGAAGGCGATGCGATCCAGCAATTACATAACACGGCAAAACTGCCAGGCATGAACCTGGTGGCCGGCATGCCCGACCTGCATCCCGGTCGTGGTTATCCGGTCGGCGCGGCCTTCTTTGCCGCCGAACATCTGTACCCTGCCTTGATCGGCGGGGATATAGGCTGCGGCATGGCGCTATGGCAGACCGATATTGATGCCAGCAAAGCCAGTATCGGCAAGCTGGAGAAGAAGCTGGGCAATATTGATGGCCCGCTGGATGACAGCTGGCAGGCCACCGTTGCGGCATTGGTGCCGGCCGACATGGGCTTTCAGCAAGCGCTGGGCACCATAGGTGGTGGCAACCATTTTGCCGAGCTGCAACGGGTGGACGAGGTGTATGACCCAGCCGCCCTGGCGCAGCTAAAGCTGCAAAAGGGTGTGCTGCAACTGCTGGTGCACAGTGGTTCGCGCGGCTTGGGCCAGCATATCCTGCGCCAGCATATAGACCGGCATGGCCACCATGGGCTGGCGGCAGACTCCGCAGCGGCGCGCGCTTATCTGCAGGAACACGATAAGGCAGTACTGTTTGCCGAGGCCAATCGGCAACTGATCGCCCGGCGCATATTGGCGCGATTGCACGCCGAGGGCGAGCCACTGCTGGATATCAACCACAACATGGTATGCCGTGCGCAGGTGGGCCAGCAGGCTGGTTGGATGCACCGCAAGGGCGCGACCCCAGCGGACCGTGGCGCTGTTGTGATTCCCGGCTCACGCGGGGACTACAGCTACCTGGTGCAGCCCCTGCCCAGTGCGGTCAGCCTGTATTCCTTGGCCCATGGCGCTGGCCGCAAGTGGATGCGCAGCGAGTGCAAGGACAGGCTGGTCAAGCGCTATAGCTATGCCCAGCTGAGCCGTACCCGCCTGGGTAGCCATGTGATCTGCGCCGACCGGGAGCTGATCTACGAGGAAGCGCCCGAGGCCTACAAGCCGATAGACAATATTGTTGCCGCCCTGGCGGGGGCGGGCTTGCTGCATGTGGTGGCTCGCCTGAAACCGGTGCTGACCTATAAAACCCGTGGGGAATGCTGCGAATGATCTTGCTACAACTCTCTGCGGGCCAGGGGCCTGATGAATGCTGCCTGGCAGTGGCCAAGGCGCTGCAGTGCCTGCAAGGCGAGGCCGAGCAAAACCGGGTGGTGACCGATATCCTGGAACAGGAGCCGGGGGACAAGGCCGGAACCTTCCGCTCGGTATTGATCAGCCTGGAGGGTGAGGCCGAAGCCGTGCTGGCTCAGCAATGGGAGGGCACCCTGCAATGGACCTGCGCTAGCCCCTATCGGCCACGCCATCTGCGCAAGAACTGGTTTATTGGTGTAAGCCGCTGCGCCATGCCCGCCAAGGCGCTGGCCAGCGAAATACGCTATGAAACCTTGCGTGCATCGGGCCCGGGCGGGCAGCACGTCAACAAGACAGAGTCTGCGGTACGGGCTACCCATGTCGCCACCGGCATCAGTGTCAGGGTGCAGACCGAGCGCAGCCAGCATGCCAACAAGCGGCTGGCGGCCTGCCTGCTGGCCCACAAGCTGGCCGAGCAGCAGTCAACCGGTGTGGCGGCATTGCGGTCTGCGCGCCGCATGCAGCACTACCAGATTGAACGCGGTAGCCCTAAGCGGGTCTTTGCAGGAGCGCGCTTCCAGGCAGTCATGCCATAGTGGATACGGGCTGGCTGGGGCCGGCCCGGATTCCTTCGTCCTTGATAGAGCAGGTGATCCATGAAGGTCTTGCCACCCATTGT
Source organism: Chitinimonas sp. JJ19 (assembly GCF_036961565.1). Lineage (NCBI taxonomy): Bacteria > Pseudomonadati > Pseudomonadota > Betaproteobacteria > Neisseriales > Chitinibacteraceae > Chitinimonas > Chitinimonas sp. JJ19. The sequence continues at coordinate 250,207 of NZ_JBAMDD010000002.1, read as the reverse complement.
TGCTGTAGCGCTGTTGCTGTCGGATGCCTCAGTGGCATGGGCCGCGACTTTTGCGGATAAGCTGGTCGCGGCGGCGCGGGCCCGCACCCAGCAGCATGAAGTCTACGACGGTGCCTACCAGCGCATTGCCTACCCCATGGGCGATGTGGCCGACAACCGGGGAGTCTGCACCGATCTGGTGATACGGGCCTATCGCAAGCAGGGGGTGGATCTGCAGGTGCTGATACACGAGGACATGGCCCGGCATTTTGGGGCCTATCCCAAGCTATGGGGCATGCGTGCGCCAGACCGAAATATCGACCATCGCCGCGTACCCAATATCCAGACCTTCATGACACGCGCGGGCGCAGCCTTGCCTGTGAGCCAGGAGCCGGGCAGCTACGCGCCTGGCGACCTGGTGACATGGCGCTTGCCCGGCAATCTGCCGCATATCGGCATCGTCTCTGACCAACGGGTTGGCGGCAGCAAGCGGCCCAAGATCATTCACAATATCGGGGCCGGGCCGGTGGAGGACGATATTCTCTTTCGTTATCCCATTACGGGGCATTACCGGTACTTGAAATAGCGCTTTAACAAAAGGGCCACTCGAATCGAGTGGCCCTTTGCTTGCCTACTTGCCAGCCTCTCTTGGCTTGGCCTGAGTGACATAGGTCTCCAGCCAGCGGTCTTGCTCCCACAGCATATGCATCAGTGACTCGCGGGCGCGGTAGCCGTGGCTTTCATGAGGCAGCATCACCAGCCTGGCGGTGCCGCCCAGGCCTTGCAGTGCCTGGTAGAGACGCTCGCTCTGGATGGGGAAGGTGCCTGGGTTGTTGTCGACTTCGCCGTGGATGATCAGTAGGGCATCCTTGATCTTGTCGGCATGGTTGAACGGCGACATGGTCTGGTACACGTTCTGCGCCTGCCAGAAGTTGCGGTCTTCTGCCTGAAAGCCGAATGGTGTCAGCGTGCGGTTGTAGGCGCCGGAGCGGGCGATACCGGCGCGGAACAGGCGGGTATGGGCTAGCAGGTTGGCGGTCATGAAGGCACCATAGCTGTGGCCGCCCACGGCAATGCGGTCGCGGTCGGCGACGCCGCGTTTGACGACCTCGTCTACCGCTGCCTGTGCGCTCTGGGTCAGTTGCTGCAGGTAGCTGTCGTTCGGCTCCTTGTCGCCTTCGCCTATGATGGGCATGGCTGGGTCGTCCAGCACGGTGTAGCCACGGGCCAGCATGACCAGGGGGCCGCCCAGGCTGATGCGGTTGAAGCGGTAGGGGGAGTCGGTAACCTGGCTGGCTGCCTTGGCCGATTTGAACTCCTGTGGGTAGGCCCACATCAGCATGGGGCGGGGGCCGTCACGCTTGGGGTCGTAGCCGGCTGGCAGATACAGGGTGGCCGTCAGGTCTACGCCATCGGCCCGCTTGTAGCGTATCAGCTCCTTCTGCATGCCCTTGAACTGCGGGTAGGGGTGCGGGAATTGCGTCAAGGCACGCGGGGCAATCCGGCGTACCAGATCTCGCAGGTAGTAGTTGGGGCGTTCGTCCACGGCTTCGCGGCTGGTGACCAGCCGCTGGCCTTCATCATCCAGTACGGCCACGGTGCGCTCGTAGTACGGTGCCTCGGAGCGCCACAGGCGTTCGGTCTGCTTGCTATCCAGGTGGAAGCGATCAAGGAAGGGGCGGTCACCTTCCGGGCTGGCGCCTTCGCCGGCCAGAAGCAGGGTGTTGCCGTCCTTGCCGGTTTGCAGCACGGGCCGGCCGTAGCTGTTGAGGCGGGTCAGCGGGGTGCCGGGGTCGCTGTAGCGGTCTTCTGACTTGCGCGACACGATGAGCTCGGCCGCTGTAGCTGGCTTGCCCGGCTGGATGCGCCAAGTACGGGTGTCGCGACTCTTCCACCAGCCTTCGGTGACCAGGGCCAAGTCATCACGCCCCCAACGGATGTCTTCTACTCGTGTGGCGACATCCAGCAGGCGTGTGGCCGGCTGGTCGAACGGTGCTGCCTGCTGGAACAGCGTGTCGCGCACCTTGGCTTCGCGGTTAGGATCGCCGCCGTCCTGGGCTTCGGTCCAGTGTACTGTGGCGGGGGCGTCATCGCGCCAGGCAAAGTCGCGCGGGCCGGGTTGGACGGCATCGTTACCGCTGGGCAGGCGCTCCAGCAGGGGTTGTTCGGCCAGAGTCCGTATCAGCTTGCCCTGGGTATCCCACACCTGGGTGGCGCGGGGGAAACGCGAGACCGGGACCAGATAGGAATAGGGTTGGCGCAGCACGCCCAGCAGCAGGTATTTGCCATCGGGCGAGCCCTGCAGGCCGATGACGGTAGCGGGTTTGCCTACCTTGCTCAGTTTGCCGTCCGTGCCTACCAGGGCAATCTGGGTCTGCAACTGCCATTCCAGTTGCGCTGCATCGGCCGGGTTCTTGAGCATGTCGGCATAAGTGCGGGTCTGCGAGGTCTGGCCGCCGGCTGTCTGCTGTGTATTCGGCCCGGCTGGCACGCTTGAGGCGACGGGGGCCGCGGCTTGATCCTGCTGCGCCAACCTGACCAGCAACTGCTTGTTGCCGCCCAGCCAGCCGAACCCGTTACCGGCGATGGCGTTCAGGTGGTCCTTGATCAGGCGACGGGCCTGTCCCTGGGCCACATCCAGCAGCCACAGTTCAACGCCGTTGTCACCCCAGCGGCTGAAAGCCACCCAGCGCTCATCGGATGACCAGGCGATATCGGCGATGCGCGGATCGGCCGGCAAGCCTTGTACTGGGCGCTGCTGGCCCGTACCCACATCCAGCAGGCTCAGGCCGTTACCAAAATCAAAGCGGCTGGCGGCGCGCATGCGGGGGTTGATGCGCAGCCCCGCCAGGCGCAGCTCTGGCTGTGCCACGGCGCCAATGCTGGGCAGGGCTGCCATGCCTACCAGCAGGGCAGTGCTGCGCTTGGGGCCAAGGTTGAACAGGGGGCCGCGCGGTGCATCGACCAGGGCTTGCAACTCGGCAGGTGGCGTCTGGTAGTGGGTGTCGGCCAGGGCCATGCTGCCGGGCAGCAAGGCTGCGCACAGCAGGGCCAATGAAATCGGGTTGGAACGTTGCATGGGGTCTCCATGGGTTGGAAGCTGGCTTGCCTTTCGGGGCAGCCGTGTACGGTCTTTGAGTGGGGGTGATGGAGTCAAATGATTGCGATGAAGCGTAAAGGGGCACGACGAATGGTGTGGGGATTCCGGCACAGCGTGGCTGGGTGAGGGTTGACATTGTCATTATTGAAATGTGCTGGTCTAATACCATAATGTAACCATACATGACCAGTAAGAGATGTTTTGATAATACCGGTATTGTTCCTGGTCATGGCCGGCTGCAGGGGGCCGGTATACGGCATTACGCCGACGCAAGCGTCCTCACGAGGGGCACCACTATCGCTGCGAGGGGTGGTGCAACCTATAAGCCAGCCGGGCAAGGTATCCGGCTACCTCGCCCAATCTACAGATATGGATGGAGCAACCGCATGAACCCAACCCCTAACTTGGCCAGGCGCTTTGCGCTGCGCACCCTTAGCCTTAGCCTGGCCACGGCCGGTGTGCTGTATAGCCCCAATGCCCTGGCAGCGAGTTGCGCGGCCGCCTGGGCCGAAGGTAATACCTATGCCACGCATGCCCTGGCCAGCTACCAGAGCAAGAACTACAAGGCGCTGCAGGCCCACACCGCCCACGTAGGTGCCAATTGGAACCCCGCCGCAACACCTACGCTGTGGGCCTATCAGGCAGACTGCGCTGGCACGCCAACGCCAACGCCAACGCCAACGCCAACGCCAACGCCAACGCCGACACCGACACCGACACCGACACCGACACCCAACACCTGCTACCAGGTTTGGAGCGCGGCGACGGCTTACACCGGTGGCCGGCGGGTGACTTACAACGGCCGCAACTACGAGGCCAAATGGTGGACGCAGGGTGAGGTTCCGTCCGCCAGTACCGGTAGCGGCAAGCCCTGGAACGATTTGAGTGCTTGTGGGACGCCAACCCCGACGCCGACGCCGACGCCGACTCCGACTCCGACTCCGACCCCCACACCCACACCCACACCCACACCCACACCCACACCCACACCCACACCCACACCCACACCCACACCCACACCCACACCCACACCCACACCCACACCAGGCCTGCCCAAGCACGCGCTGATCGGGTATTGGCATAACTTCACCAATCCCAGCGGCCCTACCATGCGTATACGGGACGTCTCTGACGATTGGGACGTGATCATGATTTCGTTTGGCGAGGATGGGGGTAACGGCAGTGTGACCTTCAACCTGGACCCTGGCGCAGGTACAGAGGCCCAGTTCATTGCCGATATTGCCGAGAAGCGGGCGCGAGGGAAGAAGGTGGTGCTGTCGCTAGGCGGGCAGGAAGGCCGGATGACCTTGAACACGCCGGAGAATGTGACCAACTTCGTCAACAGCCTGCATGGCCTGATCAACAAGTACGGGCTGGACGGTATAGATCTGGACCTGGAAAGCGGCGCCGGCGTGGTGCTGGGCACGCCCATCATCAACAACCTGATCACGGCGATGAAGCAGCTCAAGGCCAGGGTCGGTCCCGGCTTCTACCTCTCCATGGCACCCGAGCACCCATATGTGCAGGGGGGCTATGTGGTGAACTCGGGCATCTGGGGGGCTTACCTGCCTATCATTGATGGCCTGCGTGATGACCTGAACATGATCCATGTGCAGTACTACAACAATGGTGGCTTCACCTATGTGGACAACCGGACTTTGAATGAAGGCACGGTCGATGCACTGGTGGGCGGCAGCCTGATGCTGATTGAAGGCTTCAAGGTCAATTACGGCAATGGCTGGGAGTTCAAGGGGCTGCGGCCTGACCAGGTGGCGTTTGGCGTGCCGTCTGGCCCGCGCTCGGCCAACCAGGGTTTTGTCACGCAGCAGACCGTGAAGGAGGCACTGACCTGTCTCACCCAGCTGGTGAGCTGCGGCAGCGTGCGGCCCAAGCAGGCGTATCCCAGCTACCGTGGGGTGATGACCTGGTCCATCAACTGGGACAGGTACGACGGCTATAACTTCTCGCGGCCCGCCAAGGCCAGCCTACAGGCACTGCCCTGAGCCGGGAGGTGGTTTGCAGGCCAGCACTGCCTGATTGACCAGTAACAACAAGACCCGCCTAGGCGGGTCTTATTGCATGCGGCACTCGCATGCCGCTTAGGTCTTGCTGCGTCTGGTCTGGCGATCAGAAGTTGTGGCGCATGGCGACACCGAACACCTGGGGGTCATCCCCGCGTGCTGGCCGGTACTTGTTGTCGCCGGCTTCGAAGCGTGCGCGTGCGCGTGTATCGTTTTTGAACTGGGCGTAGTAGCCGTAGAAGGAAGTCATCTTGCTGATGGCGTAATTGACTTCGATGGCGAACAGATCCACACCGTCGTTGGCGTTGGCGGCGGATTCATCGGCCGTGCCGATGGAGGCCTTGTAGGTCATGGGGCCGATCTTGTAGGCACCGTTCACGGTCAGGGTATCCACCTTGCGGCCAGCGTCGTTGTCGAGCTGGCTGATGGCGGCACCCAGGGTGAAGTCGCCAAACTTGGCACCGGCAATCAGCTTGCTGGCATGCCAGTCCTTGCCCTTGGCTTCCAGATCCTGCTTGACGTCATAGGCGGCACCGATATTCCACTTGCCGCCATCGTACTCTGCCGACATGGAATACACCTGGCGGTTGGAACCCACTTCGGCTGGGGCAGTGTAGCTGCCCTTGGCCTCATCCGGGCCATAGGCCAGCTTGATCTGGACGCCGCTGAACTTGGGGCTGTGGTACTGGATCACGTTCTTCTGGCGGGTATGGAAGTTCAGTTCCGATGCCTTGCCGTGGGTGATCTGTTCCACCGAGTCGCCCTGGTTCCACAGCAGACCCACGTTCTTGTCCAGGGTCTTGAAAGGCATGTCGTAGTTGCCCATCAGCACCGTACCAAACTCGCCCTTCAGGCCGACAAAGCTGTTGCGGCTGGCAAATGAGCCACTGTTGGCGCTGTCATCGGGTGAAACCCCGCTCTCGATCTGCCAGATGGCGCTCAGCCCGTTGCCCAGGCCCTCTTCGCCACGGAAACCCAGGCGGGAGGAGAAGTTCTGAACGGCAACGCGACGGAGCTTGCCGTCATCATGCAGTTCCATGCCCATATCCATACGACCGTAGACGGTGACATTGCTGTCGGCGGCTGAGGCCACGGTGCCGACCAGGGCCAGTGCGGCGGCAATTGCATGTAGTTTCATTGGAGTGCTCTCTTCCTGATGGGATAAATTGCGTGGATATCAATATCGATTGATGCGGAAAGTACGGGGTATGGGGGTGGCGGTGTTGGCACCGAACCAGCGCTCGTAGATGCGTTCGGCTTCGCCGCTGTCTTCAATCTCGGTCAGGGCACGGTTGATGGCGGTACGGAGCTTGGTCTCGCCCTTGCGCATGCCAATGGCGATGGGGTTGACGTTGATGGGGTAGTCCGGCATTTCGTAGCGCTGCTTGTTCGGTAGTTCGTTCCAGATGCTGATCAGCAAGGCTTCTGCCGCGACGATGGATTGCACCTTGCCGCTGGTCAGCATGGCGGTCAGCTCGGGCTTGTCTGGCGCGGTGACCAGTTCGGCGCTGGGGAACTGCTTGCGCATCAGCTTTTCCAGCGGGCCGCCAGCGGTGACGCCGATGGAGACGGTGTAGTAGTCATCATAGGAACGGATCACGCCCTTCAAGGCCAGCGCCTTGGTCTGGTTCATGAAGTAGCCGTAGCTCAGGTCCACCTGCTTGGCGACATCGGGGGTCTTGCCCAGGCTGGCCATGATCAGGTCTATCTTGCGATCAAGCAGCAGTTGCACCCGGTTGCCGGTTTCCACTGTCTTGAAAACGGGCTTGAGGCCCATGCGCTTGGCAACGGCGACGCCCATATCGATGTCGTAGCCCATGACGGTCTTGGTCTTGGGATTGAATTCACCAAAGGGTGGGGACGAGTCCTTTACCCCGATGACGATTTCGCCCTTGGACCTGAGTTGGTCCAGATCATCGGCCAGTGCCTGTGTGGGCATCAGCATGCTGGCAGCGAGCAGGCATGCGCAGTAGAGGGATTTCATATGCAGTTACTCCAAAGTCCTATGGGGTGGGCGCTCATTTTTTGCAGAAGTCGGCAGAGCGCTTGAAGACAAAGGCGGTCTTGGTGGACTCGACGGGGTCGGGTGTTAGGCCCGAAGGGCTTTGCCACAGCTTGAACCATTGGGCAGCCACCTTGGCCGTAGCTTCGTTGGCCTCGGCATTGCCGTCCATTTCATAGCGGAACGAGGCCTCGATCAGGGCGGGGCGCTCTTCATCGCCGAAGTACCACATTGATAGCTCGGTTTCGGCCCAGCTGTTGCCCAGCTTGATCTCGGGCAGGGTAAAGGTTTCTTCGCGTATGCTTTCCTTGATTACCGGCTGCACTGCCTTGTCGGCCGGTATGCCCAGGCGTTCGAGTTCCGGCAGGTAGGACTGCAGGCTCTTGATGGTATCGAGGGTGGCACTGCTCTCCAGCTTGGCCTGCAGCGCACGCGACTGCTTGATCTGCAGCGGCGGCACCACGTCTTCTTCCTCTTTGACCTTGGCGCCCTTGGTCCAGCTGCCATCTACATCACCGCGCAGCTTGATGGTCAGGGTGCGCTTCTTTTCGTTGCCACGGTCACGCACGATCAAGCCGGCCTTGGTCAGCAGGCAGTCGCCAGGGGTGTCGAGAAAACGCACAGCCCGGGTCTTGTCGCGTGAGGTCTTGCCCCGCGTTTCCAGGCTGATGGGGCCTTTGGCCAGGTTGAGCAGGCTGCGCTCGATGACGAAGGAGATTTCGCTGGGTTCGTAAGCCTCGTAGGCCGAGGGGTCGACGATCATCTTGTATTCACGGCTGGCCGGTGCGGCGGTGGCGCAGCAGGCTGCCAGTGTGAGTACGGTGAATCTGAGCATGGTGTGCTACTCCTGAACGTAACAGTTGTTGCAATATATTGAATGGTAACCGTGGCACAAAAGCACTGGCTTGGTATTACGCCATGGCTTGATCTGGATTAACCGTGTAGGTGCGCTTGGCAGCCGCTATCTGGCAGCCTCCCCTATCTACCTCATGCCTAGACCCTGAAGCCGCTGGCGGTGTGCTTGAGTTCCTGCGCCAGAACGTCCAGCTCGGCAAACGCCTGGCTGATTTCACGCAGCGACAGGTCGGATTCGGCCGTCATCTCGGCGATATGCTCCACATTGCGGGCTATGCTTTCGCTGGCCTGGCTTTGTTCCGACAGCGCCAGGTTGACATCGCGCGTCTGGCCCAAGGTGGCCTCTGCGCTGCCACTGATGCGCTGCAAGTATTCTGCCGCCCGCTCGGTCTGCTCCACCCCGCCGTTGACCAAGCCGGTTACTTCGCCCATGCGGCCTGCGATGGACTGAGTATCGTTCTGCACCGCACCGGTCACTTCAAAGATGTTCTGGGTGGCCACCCCGGTACGCTCCGCCAGCTTGCGTACCTCGTCGGCCACCACCGCAAAACCACGACCCTGCTCGCCCGCCCGGGCGGCTTCGATGGCGGCGTTGAGGGCCAGCAGATTGGTCTGTTCGGCGATCTCCTTGATCACCACGGCAATGCGGTCGATCTCCTTGGAGCGGCTATCGAGCCCTTGCACCAGCTCGACGGCGGCGCGCACGCCATCGGCAATATGGCGTATCTCGGCCGCCGCATCCGATGCCAGCTTCTGGCCTGTACGGGCCAGTTCGGCCGAGCTGGATGAACTGGCCTCGGCCGCCTTGGTGCTGTCGGCCACATGGGCAATGCTGACGGTCATTTCCTCCACGGCCGCAGCCGTAGCGGCCGTGGTATTGGCGGTTTCGCTGGAGCGTTGCTCTATCTGCCCTATGCGCCCGGACAACTGCTCTGACGCCCCTGCCAGCGTGGACGAGGCCTGGTTGAAGCGGCCTACCATATCGCGCAGGCTGGCCTGCATGCGGCTGACCGCCCCCAGCATGCTGTTGCCGCCGGCCGAGCCGCTGATGGTTACGGTCTGGCTGAGATCACCCTGCGAGATGGCCACTGCAATATCGTGGGCGTACTGCGGCTCGCCTCCCAGCTGCTGCAGTATCTTGCGCGACATGGTGAGCGAGAGCGTGGCCAGCACGCCGATGATAAGCAGGCTCAGTAGCACGAACTGCACGGCACGGGCCCAGAAGGCATCGTCGATATCATCGACAAACAGGCCAAATCCCACCATCCAGCCCCAGGGCTCGAACTTGCGTATGCCGTTGAGCTTGGCCACCTTGGGGCCATCCTTCTTACCTGGGCGTGTCGCCATGGTCTCGGCAAAGCCGCTGTCGGCCTTGGCCAGGATGGCCCGGTACTCGTCCGATATATGGCGCCCATCTGGCAGCTTGGCGCCCTTGTCCACCTTGCCGATACGGCTTTGATCGGGGTGGACCAGCAGCACGTCCTCCATCGAGCGCAATATCAGGTAGTCATCGCCCGAGCGCAGACCCCCCAAGGCCACTTTGGCCCGGGCCTGCGCCTCGTCACGGCTCAGGGCGCCGCTGGTTTCCAGCTTGTGGTAGTGATCGAGCATGCCGGCGGCAAGCTGAAGCAGGCGGTCTATCTGTATCTTGCGCTCATCCAGCATGGTGTCGCGCAGGGCGATCAGGCTAAAGGCCGACACCAGCGCCATGCCCAGGACAGAGGCCGAGATAATCAGCCACACACGGGTTTTTAGCTTCATGCTGGTGCTCCTTGGGTATGACGTCCTGCCAACGCACAGACGGCGCTGCAGCAAGGCCTTTGGTCATGGGCCTGCTGAAAACTATAGATTACTTTTTTACAGATTTATTCAAGGTCGGTGCCCGGTATGTATTACGCAACAGCCTGAATTGAAGGCTCGATGCGAGGGCGGTGCCTAATGCCTTTCCTGACTATTGCGGCCTGTCCAGTTTCGGCGCCAGCGGGCAAGCCGTTGGGTATCGCTACGTCCATACGCAATGAGGTGGCACTGAGGATTAAGATTGGGTAGCAGGAAGCTGAAAGTGAGGTGTTTATGGAAGAGTTAGTAGGTGTAACGGGAGTCGTGAAGCAGATACGTACTCGGCCCGAGCAATATTTCTCCTTTAATGGGGTAATAAGCGACGCGCGCTTGCTGGCATGGTTGGTATATGAGGTGGGTGTGCTTGTGCACGCTTGCGATGTAAGGAAGGTGGGAGTTTTTTGGGTCGTACATTCGAAGGAAGACTGGTTTCAGTTGCGGCCCATGGAGCAAGACGCCGATTACTTTAACGTAGGGCGCGGACTCCCGGAGGCAGGGGCAAACATGATGGGGTGTGGCCCGGTTTTACGTGCCTTTGCGAATGTATTGGGCACTGCCGTGGATGGTCGTATCACCTGGGCCGTCGGGGCAGATGTTGTGATGCTTGAAGCGTTGTTGCTTTCAGGTCGCGAGCTGAAAGGGCGTTGTGTATTCTTTTCTTGCGAGACGCTGGTTTTATAGACGCTGCAGCACAAGCAGCGTGTTTACGAGCCGGTAAGCGATTGGGTATGGCAACGGTTACCCAGGCTACCTGCTAGGTGGCGGCACCTGCGGCATAGGTGGTCAGTGCGGCCACCAGTGCATCGAACACCGCCTTGCAGACGCGACTGGCGCGCAGGTCCTCATGCATGGTGATCCAGGTATCCAACTCCAGCGCGTAGGCTGCCGGCAGCACCCGCACCAGTTGATCGCGCATGGCCAATGGCAGTTGGCAAAAGCCTATACCTGCCCCGGCACGTATCAGTGCCAGCTGGGCCAGGTCGCTATCGCTGCGCAAGGCGAAGCGTTCGCGTTGCATACCGGGTAGCATTTTGGCCGCCGCACGGGTGTAAGGGGTGGGCTGGTCAAAGCCGATCAGGCTATGTTGGGCAAGGTCTTCCACCGTGGACGGCAGGCCGCAGCGTGCCAGGTAGGCGGGGCTGGCATGCAGACCGAGCGTGATACGGCCAATGTGGCGGGCAAGCAGTTGGTCTTGCTGTGGGCGCAGCATACGGACGGCGATATCGGCCTCGCGCTGCAGCAGATCCTGTACCCGACTGCTTAATACCAGCTCGACCTTGATCCCCGGATGCCGCTCGCGCAGCTCGGCGAGTATAGGCGGCAGCACTTCCACGCCCACGACATCGCTCGCAGTCACCCGCACGACGCCGGTCAGGCCATCGCCCTGGCTGGCTGCCGCGCGCTGGAGTGCCGCCGCTGTGCTGGCCATGGCCTGCGCGTGGCTGCGTAATGCCTGCGCCGCCTCGGTCGGCAATAAGCCGTGCTGGGAACGGGTAAACAGCACCAGGCCCAGGCTTTTTTCCAGTGCCGCGATATGCCGGCCTATGGTGGGCTGGGTGGCGCCCAGCGCCCGGGCTGCGCCGGAGAGTGTGCCTTCCTGCAGCACGCCAAAAAAGGAGCGGTACAGCTCCCAGGGGATATTGTTGTCCATGCAAAAATGTATAGCGTCTATATCAATCCAGTCAATTCCGTATTGATCACCCACGCCTTAGGATGACGCCATCTGACAAGCGCAAGGAGCAGGATGATGGCAAGGGCACAAACAGCACTGGTATTGGGCGCCACGGGTGGCATAGGGGGCGAAGTGGCGCGGCAGTTGCGCGATGGCGGCTGGGAGGTCAAGGCCCTCAAGCGGGGCATGGCAAGCCAGAGCGAACGACGCGACGGCATTACCTGGTTGCAGGGAGATGCACTGAATGCGGCCGATGTCAGGCGGGCTGCAGAAGGCTGTGCGGTGATAGTCCATGCGGTGAACCCACCGGGCTACCGCCGCTGGGCCGAGTTGGTGCTGCCTATGCTGGATAACACCATCGCGGCAGCAGCTGGGACCGGCGCTACCATCGTGCTGCCCGGCACTGTCTACAACTATGGCCCCGATGCCTTCCCCATGCTGGACGAGGATGCACCGCAGAATCCGGTGACCCGCAAGGGCGCGATACGGGTGGAGATGGAATGCCGGCTGCAGCGCCATGCCAAGCAGGGCGGACGGGTACTGATCGTAAGGGCAGGCGATTTCTTCGGGCCGCAGGCGGGCAACAACTGGCTATCGCAGGGGCTGATACAGCCAGGCAAGCCGGTAAGCCGCATCCAGAACCCGGCACAGCCAGGTGTAGGCCATCAATGGGCTTACCTGCCTGATGTGGCGCGCACCATGGTGGCCTTGCTGGCGCAACGGGAGACGCTAGCGCCGTTTGCTACCTTCCATATGGCTGGGTTCTGGGATGCCGATGGCCGCCAGATGGCCCAGGCGATACAGCGGGTAGCAGCACGGCATGGTGGTGAACCCCGCATCTCGGCGTTTCCCTGGTGGCTGATACGTTGCATTGCGCCTTTTAATACCACGCTGCGCGAGCTGCTGGAAATGCGCTATCTGTGGCGGCAACCGGTGCAGATGATCAACACCAAGCTGCAAGGCGTACTGGGCCAGGAGCCAAACACACCGCTGGACGAGGCGGTAGAGGCGACGCTGCGCGGACTGGGGTGCCTTGGCCCTATCGACAGCACGGAAGCAGGGCGGGGTGTGGTCGCGGCCTGATCGCCAGCGTGCCAGCGCCAGGCCGGCTGGGTTTAGAGCGGCTAACAAAACCCAGCGTAGCGGTTCTGGCTAGGCGTGCGTGCGCTGGCGCGCGCAGCTGACAGTACGTGGGTACGGCAAGCTCGCACAACAACGCCAGAAGGGTTTTGTTAGCTGCTCTTAGCGGCGCCCGCGACTGGCCTGGTACTGCACCACGAGCTCGCTGTATCGCTTGGCAAAGCGGTAGCAGTCGCCAGGCCAACGGGCCGACAGGTAGTTGCCATCCTCTACCACGAAGCCATTGTGGTGATTGTCCGCGCTGTCGCGCAGCGGCAATACCGGGCCGTGCGTGTAGTCGTGTGGGTCGGCCAGGGCGGCCTTGAGTTCGGTGGCCACGGAGCAGGGGTAGGTACGGTAGTAGCGGCCTAGCCATGGCGCGGTGACAAACCAGGCGAACAGCTCCATAAAGGCTGGCAAGCCGGTGGATTTGCGGCCGTGGAGTACGGACTTTCCCGTTGCCGGGTCCAGCGTACGCGCCGGTAGCAATACCCCGTGGCAGACGGCAGCGATGGGCTTGCCGGTCTGGAAGAAACCCAGCGTGATCCGCTTCGCTTCGTCCGAGTCGAGCATGCTTCTGACGCCGGGTGCATGGCCGCCGGGGATCAGCAAGCCGTCGAAGGCGTCGGGGTCTACGTCGGCATAGGGCAGTGGTGCCAGAAAATGCGGGTCCTGCGTCATCTCACGGTAGATGGCGAGTTCGGTGGGCTTGGCCATGAATACCGGCGACATGATGGAAAAGCCGGTATCGGTCAGCCGCCGGTCGGCGTAGGCCGGCGCGCCTGTCGGCGTGGCAAAGCGTACCTGCACGCCGGCCTGCTGCAGCGCCTGCCAGGGCACGGCGCTCTCGGTCGGGTCGTAGTCCAGGGAGGGAAGGATGCAAAGTATCATGCCAATTCCTTTGCCTTGACGCCGTGCAGGCGACGGGTTGTGTCGATTTCTCGCGCCGTCTTGAAACCCTTCTGGCGCACCGTGTGCAGCATCAGGCCCAGCCTGCCCATGCTGAAGAATCGCCGGCCATAGCGCCGCAGCGCCCGCCGGTCTATGTCGAAGCCCAGGCCGGGCGTGGTGGGCAAGGCAAGCTCACCTTGCTGGTGCATGAAGGGCTCGGCCAGTATGGCGTCGCGGGCTTCTATCGTCCACGAGGGCGGGTTGAGTGGATATTCGAGCAGGCCCTGCTCGCGGTTGCCACCCACAGCCATCAGTTGCAGGTTGACCGCAAAACCGATGCCGTTGGTCCAGGTGTGGGGGGTGTACTTGAGGCCGGCATCCTTGCACAGGCGGATGACTTCCAGCGTCTGCGCAATCCCGCCGGTGAACATGGCGTCGGGCTGGAAGTAAGCATAGCAACGGCGCTCTATCATCATCTTCAGCTCTGCCAGGCCACCTGTATGCAGCTCGCCGCCAGCAATCGGCACCCGGCTGTAGGCCGTCAGTTCTGCCTGGGCGGCATAGTCGTCCATGGGCAGCGGCTCTTCTATCCAGGCCACACACAGATCGGCGCAGGCGTCGGCAAAGCGCTTGGCGCGGGCGAGGTCCCATAAGGGAGCATCGGCTATGGCGGTCACGCGCCAGGCCTGGTTGGCATCCACCGCCACCTTCATGCGGTCGCCCACCGCCTTGATCACGGCCTCGACCTGCGCAATATCCTGGCGCTCGTCAAAATCATGCACACGCAGCTTGATGGCAGAAAAGCCTTCCTGATGGCGCGCCAGTGCCTCTTCCACCCGCTCGGCCGGCGATTTGATCTCGCCGGTCGAGGCGTACAGGCGGATCTTGCCTGCCTCGGCGCCCAGCAACTGGTAGACCGGCTTACCGGCCAACTTGCCCTTGATGTCCCAGAACGCCGGTTCTATCCAGGCATTGCGCAGACCCAGGTAGGACATCTCGCGCAGGCGCTGCTGTATCAACGGGATGTCAGTCGCATCCAACCCGATCAGGTAGGGCGCGATCAGCTCGCCAAAGCCGCGCCGCTCCCTGCCCATGGCGGGGCCGGCAGACCAGCCCTCTGCACCACATTCGGTGATCACCCGTATCAGGTCAAAGCGGTTCTCGGTCTGCGGATAGCCGGGTATCCAACTGGGGTAGAACGCCCGCTTCAAGGGATAGGCCACGTGATACAGCTCGATATGGGCAATCTTGGTCATGATGTCTCCTGGTTTGGTGCCGACTGTAGCGCCGATGGCCTGGGTGCGCATTGACACGGCCCGGCGCAAAAATTGACATTTCACGCCAATGTAAGACAGGCTGTTGCCGTAGCCGCGCCCATGGAAGGCTGTGATGCAGGAACCCTATACCGTTGCTGTCAGCTATCTGCGCAGCCTGCTGGAAACGGCCGAGGCGGCGGGGATTGCCCGCGAGGCATTGCTCGATGGCTTGCCCATCACCGAGCGGGAGTTTGCCGCTGCGGGCAACCGCGTGGGCCTGAGCGTCGCCCAGCAGTTGTGGAAGCGCGCCATCGCCTTGTCTGGCGATGCCCTATTTGGCTTGAAGGTAGGTAGCCAGGTGCGCCCATCGACTTTCTATGTGCTGGGGCATGCCATCATGAGCAGCGCCACGCTGGGCGAGGCCATGCAGCTGATGCTGCGCTACCAGCGCCTGGTCAGCGATGGCGGTGTATTGACGTCTGATGCCGCGGCAATGCGTGAATCCGTCACCATTGTCTACACCCCCCGCAGCATGCGCCTGCACCTGCTGCCGCAGCAGATCGAGGCCATCGTTGCCGGCCTGGTCACCATGGCAGGCTGGCTGTCGGCCTCGCACGCCCAGCCGCGTGCCGTGAGCTTTAGCCATGCGCCACAGGCGGCTACCGAGGCATATCGGTCCATCCTCGGCGTACTGCCAGTGTTTGGCGCCCCCGTGCATTCGATCACCTTCTCCCGTGCTGATCTTGCCCAGGCGCTGCCGCATGCCGACGCCAGTTTGTGTGCCATGCATTGCCGCCTGATAGACGAGCAACTGGTGCTACTGCCGCCAGCAGGTTACCTCTCAGGCTTTATTACGCAGTGGCTGGCGGCCCGCCCGCTATGCGAGGCCAGCGCCGAAGCGGTGGCGACACAGCTAGGCACCACGGTACGCACATTGCAGCGCCAGTTGGCAGAGGAGGGCAGCAGTTGGACCACCCTGCTCGATACGGCCCGCAAGCAAGAGGCGCAACGCCTGATCCTGGCCGGCACCGGCCTGGACGAAGCTGCCCGGCAACTGGGGTATCACGATGCCAGCAGCCTGAGCCGGGCAGTGCGGCGCTGGTTCGGGATGGCGCCGGGCAGGATGCGGCGCGGCGCAGGGGCGTAGACGCCGCTAGGGCGAGAAGACGCGACGTGCATGGCGCGCAAATTTTTTAGTCACCTGCGAACCGTTTTGTTGGCTCGGTTCCTCTTAACAAGTGAGGGATGTCCTCGAACCAGCAATAATCAAATGAGCTTGCAATGTTCTACGTGAAGAATGTCCCCAATTGGGAACGTACCCTGCGCATTGTCATCGGCGCAATGGCGCTGGTATTCGCCGCTATGAATTGGGGGGCATCGAATCTCGCCGTAGGCACCGGCATCATGGGTGCCGTGATGGCCATGACCGGCTTGGTGGGTTTTTGCCCTATGTGCGCGCTGGTGGGCCGCAAGCTGGGCAAGGGGCGCTGAACCATGGTCGACAGCGTGATCGAACGGGAGCGTCTTATCTTGGCAACCCAGGCAGGCGACGTGGCAGCGATTGCTCGTCTGCTCGCGGTCTGCCAGGCAGATGCTCGCCGCTATGCGCGCAGGCACTGCCATGTCAGCGATGTGGATGACGCCGTACAGGAATCGCTGTTGATCATTTCGCGCAAGGTCACCAGCCTGAAGGCGACGGTGGCCTTTTCCGCTTGGCTGTTCACGATCATCAAGCGCGAGTGCCACAAGCTCGGACGCATGATGTTCAGACATGAGCCGCTTGAGGATGAGATGATGGAGCAGCAGTTGGCCCGCCGCACTGACGATGCCTTGAGAGTTGACCTTGCGCACGCACTCGAATCCTTGCCTGCGCACTACCTTGAAGTGGTGCTGCTGCGGGACTTTGAAGAACTGACGATTGCGGAAATCGCCGAGCGCCTAGGTGAGCAGCCCGGTGCGGTGAAGAGCCGGCTGCACCGGGCGCGCGAACTGGTGCGGGAGTATCTGCTGAGCGCATAACAACCGACCGGTATCAGGTGTGGGTTAAGGTTCGGGTCAGCCGGTCAATTTGTTTCGGATCGTATTAGCAATGCGACTTTATTGTGCGAAGGTCAGCGCTACCGTGAGTGGATGCCACAATCCACCCAAGTTAAGGGCTATGTAGATTCTGACGCGACTCCCAAGTTCGCTTTGGTAAACAAAGCGCGGTACCGGGGCGTCTCTTTCAAACGACTTGCTAGAGCTCACCTTGGGAGCGACAGCAGGAAGTTGTCGGCAAGCTCAAACAGACAATCGGCGGGGTCTTCCCCACGCTCTTTCATGTGCAGCATCTCGCAAAGCTTTTCGTCATTAACGATGAGCATTAGCTTGCCATGTTCACGCATGGCACCCTGAGTCATTTTAATCGCATGCGGTTCCGCGCCTGCTCTAGTCAGGATGATTGCCACGCGCCTGAGGCCTCGTTCGAGAAGATACTTTTCCGTCGTGAGAATCTGTCCTTGCTTGATCTTCCCTGAGTAGTTCTTGAATTCAAACAGAACGTAGCGGCTGTCAAGATGTTCGATTACGAACCTCCAGAACTCGGTGGTAGGTTTCACCCGACAGACGAAGTCAAATCGGCTCAGGCCATCATCGGTCCGCTTTTGGGAATGCCATCCATGGAGATCGGTCGGGAACAGGTACTTGAGTATCTTTGCACAGACTCTCTCATATCGCGCCCACGCTTCCTTTCCTCGCTTTATGGCCTTGAGTTCGTGGCACAGATCCGTTCCCCTTTTGTCTTCGGGTGCGGTCGATGCCCTACTCAGTGGTTGACTCCTTTGTCGAGGATCTTCGCGCGTAGTGCGTGTAACCAGAGATTCACTCGGGTCGGCCTCAATCAGTGCCTCCAGTTCTTCAGTCAGTTCTGAGGCAGCAGCAGCCCAAACTCGCAGGTCACTTCGGTCGACACATGTGACACTGAACTTCTCTTCCAGCACCTCACGTAATTCGGGCGGCAGCACGCAGGAGACTACAAGCATGCCCTTTTGCACTGGAACCGTGACACCATTGTTCACAAGGCGCATTGCCGCAGCTTCGATGAGAGTAGGCTGTGCACGTACCGTACGGTAGTACTTAACCTCTATCGCCCATCGCTCGTTCCCATCGGTACCGAGCAAATCGAAGCCCCTGTCCCCACGGCCCGAGTTGACTGTGACTTGGAAGTTGTTGGCTTCCAAAATGCGCCGCACAAGATCCTCAAACAATTCCCATGTTGGTGTGGGCTTCTGCATATTTTGAGCTCTAACGTTTGAATTCACCTACCTGCACTGCTTTTTGCGCAGATCCGGTTGAATGATGGGCTCGGCATTGCCGAAATAACATGCTTGCGTGGATTCATTACTTGCCGATGTACGTCGGGCACCCCCCTAGCCGTTCGAGTTCGGCGACACCAGGATTGCCGAGCCAAGTCATAAAATCGGCCGCAGACAGCGTTCCGCCGTGAACACGCAGCAGGCCTTCCATGAATATGCTGTGTTCAATCAGCGTGATGTCCATAGAAGCCGCTGCTTTCTTCTTCGAGGTCTCGTCGAACGCCGGTTTACCTAAGGTCACTCGCCGCATCGCAGGGTCAAAGTCCGCCCCCTTTTGAATGACTGCCCAGGCTTCTTCCTTCTTGATAAGAGGGGGTGACTTGGTGCAGGTTTTGCATTCCAGCAAGATTTGCTGGGCGCCTAGCGCGATGAGCAGATCCGGCACATTGGCGCGCGTACCGTCGTCCAGTACGGTTACGGCCCAGGCAGCTTCGACTTGGAGAAGCGCAACCACTGCCTCTTCATACTCAGTACCGAGAGCCTCGTCGCAGGCCTTGACCAGATGCTCGATGCCCAACTCATGTCCAGTCTTCCGATGGGCGGAAGCCAGCCTACTTGGCCCTAGTCCTACGGCGCTAGAAACCGCATCGAGCAATGCCAGCGCGCGCGGCTCGCTTCGCAGCAACTGCACAAGCCTGTCCTTTGCAGTTGCAAGTACGTCGTGCAGGGTCGCGATCCCTTGCGCGACAAGACCCATTGCACGCTGTCTGCCAAAACCCGGCACGCTATGACGCTCGGCAACCCGAAGCACATCCAGCGCCTCTGGCGGCGCGCCCCAACGGACCCGACGGGCCAGCATCGCGATTTGGTTGCTAACCGTTTGCGGACAACCGAGGTCGGGCGTTGTCGATAGCTTGTGTAGGCCATCGAGTACCCAAGCAACGTCCAGCGCAAGGCGATGAATAGTGCCACCTGGCACCTGTGTCATGTAGGCGATCTTCCGATCTGCCAGCCCTTCTGCATAGAGCACAATCGCATGGGCACACTGCGCCAACTTCACGTCGTTTCGGTCAAGCTGCACCGGAAGCGGCTTCGTTCCCCAGAACGTAACCGACTCGTAGTTGCTTTTCGAAGGGAAAGGAAAGAATCGAGACGGTCGTTCGGTCCTGAATTCATCGCTGGCACAGGCCGCATAAATCAGTCCGGGAATCCACTCATCGAAGCTCGCTGTTAGCTTAGGACCAACGATATGCAGCATGGCAGCTAGTTGAACGGCCGTGGCTGGGAGCAGTCCAGACATCGCTGCAGCGTTGCCCAACGAAGTGACAAGCAAGGTGTCTGCCTCATCACGAATTAATGCGTTGGCCGCCAGCCAATCCACTGCAGATCGGCTTTCGGCCGCCAAAGTGGCTAACTTTGCGGGATTACGATTCAGCGTTTGATACCAGTACAGCGTGTTTTCGAAGAATGTCATCACCTCGGCAAAGCTGCTCGCCAGCCCTGAGGCAACCAATGTCAGGATCGTCTTGCGGATGCTCAAGTTCACCAGCTGTGAATTGAGTCGATCGTTGTCGGGTAGCACCAACATGTTGGCGTGTGCAAGTTCGACATTGTTCTGCGGCAACAAGACTGCAAATCCTTCGGAGTGCATACCGAGTCTGCCCGCCCGGCCGGACATGTTGCGGTAGTCGGATCTGCCAACTGGACTCCCCGCTCTCGCGCCCCAGCGATAGGTTAGCTTGGAGAAAACAATGGTTCGAAATGGAAAGTTCACGCCAGCAGCGAGGGTCGAAGTGGCAAAGCACACCTCGAACTTTCCGTCAGTAAAGCCGCCTTCGATGACCTGACGTTCCTGCGGCGATAGGTCTGCAGTGTGAAAAGCGACGCGGCGCTCTGCGTTCTCACGGAGCCGATCCGACGATTCGGTCGGCTCGGAAAACAAATCCAGCTGCTCCGCCACCTCGATACCGACTCCGACGCGGGGTCTACGCTGCCCAAATGAGGTCGCAAAAGTGACTGCCTCCCCACGACTCTCTGTGAACACTAGGACGGGGCCGCGGTCGAGGCGGAGGAGGTGGTCTACAACCGCGCCAATATCGTTTGTTGGGGTGGCGCCACCGGGCACATCCAATCCGCTATCGTCGCCGAACTTCGTGCGATGAGCACGGCCGCCATACCAGATTTCTTGATAGAGCGGCACATCCCGATGCGTACTGCGAACGAGGTCGCATACCATCCATCCGGCGATGTCCTCTGGGTTCTCGACGGTCGCCGTCAACGCCACAAATTGCCTGATGCCGCGCTGCCGCAATGCCGAGCAGAGCGCTTCAATATCCGGTCCGCGCCCGGATTCGCCGAGAATCTGCAACTCGTCGGCGACGACCAGCGCATTGTTCGGCCTGAGCTGACCGCTGAGGAATAGACCAAGTGCCTTCTCGTAGGTCGCAACCATCAGTTGGGCGTCAATGTCACCCTCGGTTCGGTCACCTGTGTTCAGGCCGACCGACCCGATAGGCTCTACCGCACCTTCACCGAAGCGGGCGACGAAATCGAGGTACTTCTGATTGGCGAGAGCTTTGTGGGACACGAGATAGATGGCACGGAGCCCAGCGCGCAGGGCACAGAGCACGGCAATCTCTCCCACCAGCGTCTTCCCCGACGATGTTGGTGCGCTCACGACCAAGTTGCGGCCGTCAGCGGCTCCGGCAGCTAGCGCGCGTTGCTGAACATCGGTCAACCAGTCGACCCCCCAACCCCGCAGACGTTGCAACAACCAAGCATCGACTCCCGGTCCTTGTGCATCGGTCGTTCTCATTTCTTGCGCTCCCCCGAAATTGCTATTGCACTCAATATATGGCAAGGAATCAGCGAAAGGCCATTCGCGATAGCAGGGTTTTCCCAACGAATTACGACATTGGCTTAACTTGGGTGGATTGGTGGATGCCATCCCTCCCTTAAAACAGGCCATCAAAATTAACTTTGGCTGGCTACATGCCAATCGAAGGGCTGGTTTACGCTGTTACTGACGTACCGGTAGCGGACTGAAATAGCTGGTGATGACCGGTTAGGTAATACCTATTTGGTCCGTACGAGGCACCTTCGCCCTTGGTATCGCGCTCCCGATTGATGTCTGCCAGCAACCCGCAGGCGGTAAGCATTACCAAGGCCTTGTGCATGTGGCGTTTCGGAACACCCGTTTTTTCCGAGATATTCTCGTAGGAAGCAAGCGAGAAGCCTTGATTGTTGTCTCGACGCGCCGCTAGGTACAGGTAGACTTTCAGTGCGTGAAGCTCGTGACGAGACCTCAACGTAAAGTTCTCGAATGGCGATATGACTCCCGCCCGCATGATCGCTTGGCACGGTAGCTTGAACCAACCTGGCTGGGAGCAGGTAAGTCGATAGCGTCTTTTCTGGTGAGATCCCAAACGAGCTAGCAGTTTCAGTTGCTCAAGGCGACGCAAGCCTTGTGAGATCAAGCTACGTGATTTCCCCCCGGTAGCAAGCATCAAGTCTTCATAGCTCGCGGTCGCGATACGGGCGGAAAGGCTAATGCCCTCTGGCCCCTCCTCAAGCTCATCCTGAGCCATGAAATGAAGGACTACGTATAGCATCAGCGCGATTGTGCTTGATGCAGGAGAGAGTTCGTCATCGCTAGACCATGTGAGCTTCGGCAACACGCCCACCGTCGTTTCTGAAGGCATCTTGTGCCAGTACATATTCCGAATCACTTCTTCTTCCCTTTGTCGCGAGCGATCACGTGTATGGCGTACCCAAGGGCACCAACAGCCAGCACAGGAAGTAGCGCCTGGAGAATCTGCACAAGTTGCGATGCGTTTGCAGCAATCCACGCGAGACTAAAGAACAGAATGTCGTCTTTCTTCATTTCGAGCCCCTTTCTTTTCAGAACTAGGCTCTTTATAAAACCTCACAGAGATACTCTCTAGACACAGGTGCAGATGGTAGGTGGAAAATAGTTATAAAAACATATAATAAACAGCATGTTACGGATGAATATATCGGTTCGTGTAATATCTATCTTAGTTCACAAAGATAGGGTTGGCGTGACCTGCCGGTTTTCTTCGGACCATCTATTCCTGAAGAATGGCCTCGGTTATCGCAGTTGACCCGCACATCTCCCTGAGCGCTGTCGGCGTCAGGAACTTCAGACTCGAATGCGGACGCACTTTGTTGTAGTGTCGGCGCCAGCTTTCGATCAATACCTTCGCTTCTGCACGCAAAGAAAAACCCCGTCAAGACAGGGTTTTTCACTGCTGCTCTAACCATCTCTAAATTAGATGTGTCTTAGAACGGAATATCGTCCTCGAAGTCGTCGAAGCTCTGCGGCTTTTGCGGAGCAGGGCGCGATTGGCCGCCTGCTGGGGCGCCGCCGCCGCGCTGGGCGGGTGGGGCCGAGGGGGCGTCGTTGTAGCTGGGGGCGCTTTGGTCGTAGTCGGCGCCGCTGCTCATGCCGCCGGACTTGCCGCCCAGCATCTTCATTTCGTCGGCGATGATCTCGGTGGTGTAGCGATCCTGGCCGGTGGTCTTGTCCTGCCACTTGCGGGTTTGCAGGCGGCCTTCGATATAGACCGAGCTACCCTTCTTCAGGTACTGGCCGGCGATTTCGGCCAGGCGGCGGTACATGGTGATGTTGTGCCACTCGGTCTTTTCCTGCTTCTGGCCGCTGTTCTTGTCCTTCCAGGTTTCGGTGGTGGCGATGCTGAAGTTGCAGATGGCCGAGCCATCCGGCATGTAGCGCATCTCGGGGTCGCGGCCCAGATTGCCGATCAGCAGGACTTTGTTGAGCGATGCCATATTGCGTTTTCTCCAATGGATAAGGCGGCACGGCACTGGATTTGCCGGCCACCGTCGTATGTGTTTACTGAATGACTAAAAATCTGCTGCCTGCGCGGGCATACCGGCGCGGGCATGCCAGCGCGGCGCAACGGGTTCAGGCGATGCCGAGCAGCGCATGCGCGCCGGCTTCGTCCCATCCCTCGCGCATGACCTTGAGGTAGGCCACGCCTTCCTCTGCGATCACCACGGCTTCTTTTACGCCGGCCAGTTGGGACAGCTGGCGGGCCAGTTCGGTGGCGTTGCCCAGTTGCGCATCATCGATATGGTACATCATGGTGCGCACCGGCATGGGGGGTTTAAGCCCTAATGTGACTACCAGCCAGATGCCAATCAGGGCGGCGCAGAACAGGTGGACGGTCAGGGCGCCGCCGTGCTGGTACAGGGTGGCGCCAGCCGCCGAACCCACGGCAAAACCCAGCGACTGGGTGGTGTTGTAAACCCCCATGGCGGTGCCCTTGGCATCGGCCGGGGCGATCTTGGAGATCAGGCTGGGCTGGGTGGCCTCCAGGATATTGAAGGCGATGAAATAGAGGCCCAACCACACCATGATCTGGGTCAGCGTGCCAAAGCCACTGGCCATGCCCAGTTGGGCCACCAGCATCAGGGCGACGGCGGCGGTGAACACCTGCTTGAGCTTGTTGCGGGTCTCGCCCACGATGACGGCGGGCACCATGAGGATAAAGCCGATGGTCATGACCGGCAGGTAGACCTTCCAGTGCTCGCCTGCCGCCAGGCCCACGGTCTGCACCAGTGCCAGCGGCAGGGTGACAAACAGGGCCATCTGGGCGGCATGCAGGGCGAACACGCCGTAGTTGAGTCGGCGCAGTTGTGGATCGCGCAGCACGGCGCCCAGGCGCTTGGGGTTGGCTTCGGCGTCGGAATGGAAGCGGCTTTGCGAGGGGTCGGGGATGATCTGCCAGACGCCGATGATGGCTGCCAGCGCCAGCCCGCCGGTCAAGAGGAAGATGCCTGACAGGCCTATGCTGTCTGCCAGGGCTGGGGCGGCGACCAGGGAGATGGAGAAGGTGATGCCTATACTGCCGCCCACCATGGCCATGGCCTTGGTGCGGTTTTCTTCACGCGTCAGGTCGGCCAGCAGGGCGGTGATGGCGGCCGAGATGGCGCCGGCACCCTGCAAGGCCCGGCCTATGGTGAGCCAGAGCAGGTTGTCGGCCATGGCGGCGATCACGCTGCCTACGGCCAGCATCAACAGGCCGCCATAGATGACCGGCTTACGGCCTATGCGGTCGGACAGCATGCCCAGCGGCAGTTGCAGCAGGGCCTGGGTCAGGCCATAGATGCCCATGGCGATGCCGACCAGGGTGTGATTGTTCCCCCCGGGCAGCTTGGCCGCATACAGGGCGAACACCGGCAGCACCAGGAACATGCCAAGCATGCGCAGTGCGTAAAGGCCGGACAAGCCGGCAGAGGCGCGGAGTTCTAGCGGGGACATGGTGCTTGGGGGGCTGGAGGGTGTTGCCGGAATGCGAAAGGCGGGATTCTAGCAAATCTGTCGCGATATCCCCGCCTGGTGTGCTGATTTAACGATTTAACTGCCAGCAGGCGCTAACGCTCATGGCAGGAGGATGGGGCGGCGGCGGCGGGCTCGATGGGCGGCAAGCCTTGATGGCTGCGGTACTACCGGTGCGGCCTGGGGCGGGTTTGGCAGGAGCTTGCAGTAGTGCCGTGCGGCGGCAGAACTTTTGCCGTGTAACTCCGGTAAACTCGCGGATTGCCTTACCCGCCCAGTTAGAGCCCGGCCATGAGCTACCATCCTGTCGACCCGAACAATCTGATACGCATACGGGGTGCCCGCACCCATAACCTGAAGAATGTGAATCTGGATCTGCCGCGTCACCAACTGGTGGTGATTACCGGCTTGTCTGGCTCGGGCAAGTCGTCGCTGGCCTTTGATACGCTCTATGCGGAAGGGCAGCGGCGCTATGTGGAAAGCCTGTCGGCCTATGCCCGGCAGTTTCTGCAATTGATGGAAAAGCCGGATGTGGACCTGATCGAGGGGCTGTCGCCAGCGATCTCCATCGAGCAGAAGGCGACCAGCCACAATCCCCGTTCCACAGTGGGCACGGTGACCGAGATACATGACTACCTGCGTCTGTTGTATGCGCGGGTGGGTACGCCTTATTGCCCCGATCACAACCAGGCGCTGGAATCGCAGACTGTGAGCCAGATGGTGGACCATGTGCTAGCGCTACCCGAGGACACCAAGCTGATGATCATGGCGCCAGTGATCATGGGCAAGAAGGGTGAGAACCTGGACCTGTTCGACGAGCTGCGCGCCCAGGGCTTTGTACGGGTGCGGGTGGATGGCGAAGTGCATGAGATTGATGCCATACCCAAGCTGGACAAGAACAAGAAGCACACCATCGAGGTGGTGGTGGACAGGCTGAAGGTGCGGGCAGACCTGAAGCAGCGGCTGGCCGAGAGCTTTGAGACGGCGCTGCGCCATGCTGACGGCCGTGCCATTGCGGTGGAGATGGACAGCAACAAGGAACACTGGTTTTCGGCCAAATTTGCCTGCCCGGTCTGCAGCTACAGCCTGCCTGAGCTGGAGCCGCGCCTGTTCTCGTTCAACAACCCCATGGGCGCCTGCCCCAAGTGCGACGGCCTTGGGTCCATCCAGTTCTTCGACCAAAAGCGGGTGGTGGCCTTGCCTCACCTTAGCCTGGCGGCTGGCGCCATCAAGGGCTGGGACAAGCGCAATCAGTTCTATTTCCAGATGCTGCAGGCGCTGGCCGAGCACTATGGTTTTGATGTCGATGCGGAGTGGGATGCCCTGACGGCAGAAGTGCAGAAGGTGGTGCTGCATGGTTCGGGCAAGGAAGAGATACGCTTTATCTACCTGAACGAGCGGGGTACCAAGTTCGAGCGGGCGCACCCCTTCGAGGGCATCATCCCCAATCTGGAACGGCGCTACCGCGAGACCGATTCGGTCGCGGTGCGCGAGGAATTGTCGAAGTACCTGAACAACCAGCCTTGCCCCAGCTGCCATGGCGCCCGCCTGCGGTTGGAGGCACGGCATGTGCGCATTGCCGACAAGAATGTATTCGAGATCAGCCAACTGGCCTTGCGTGATTCCAGCAGGTTCTTTGCAGAGCTGACCCTGCAGGGCAACAAGGCGCAGATTGCCGAGAAGATCGTCAAGGAAATCGGTGACCGGCTGGGCTTCCTGGTCAATGTGGGGCTGGATTACCTCAGCCTGGATCGCTCGGCCGATACGCTGTCGGGCGGCGAGGCCCAGCGCATACGGCTGGCATCGCAGATAGGTTCGGGCCTGACTGGCGTCATGTATGTGCTGGATGAGCCTTCCATCGGCCTGCACCAACGCGATAACGACCGCCTGCTGGGCACGCTGATGCGCCTGCGCGACCTGGGTAATAGCGTGATCGTGGTGGAGCATGATGAGGATGCCATACGGGCTGCCGACTGCCTGGTGGATATGGGGCCGGGGGCTGGTGAGCACGGCGGCCAGGTGTTGGGGGTGGGCAGGCCGGAGGAAATCATGGCCAACCCGGATTCCATCACCGGCCAGTTTCTCTCTGGCGTGCGCAAGATCGCGGTGCCCACACAGCGGCGTCAGCCGCAGCCAGACCGTTGGCTGACCTTGAAAGGCGCCCGTGGCAACAACCTCAAGGGCGTGAACCTGGCCTTGCCGTTGGGCATGATGGTCTGCATCACCGGGGTGTCTGGCTCGGGTAAATCCACACTGATCAACGACACCCTGTATGCCGCTGCGGCCCGCGCCATCTATGGCAGCAACGAAGAGCCGGCGGCGCACGACGAGATAGTGGGGCTGAATCAGTTCGACAAGGTCATCAATGTGGACCAGTCGCCCATAGGCCGCACGCCGCGTTCCAACCCGGCGACCTATACCGGCCTGTTTACCCCCATACGCGATCTGTACGCTGGCGTGCCGATGTCGCGCGAGCGCGGTTACGGACCGGGGCGTTTCTCCTTCAACGTCAAGGGTGGCCGGTGCGAGGCCTGCCAGGGTGACGGCGTGATCAAGGTGGAAATGCACTTCCTGCCGGATGTGTATGTGCCCTGCGATGTCTGCCACGGCAAGCGCTACAACCGCGAGACGCTGGAAGTGCAGTACAAGGGCAAGAACATCACCGAGGTGCTGGAGATGACGGTGGAACAGGCGCGCGAATTCTTCGATGCCGTGCCCAGCATAGCCCGCAAGCTGCAGACCCTGATGGACGTGGGCTTGAGCTATATCCGGCTGGGGCAGAGCGCCACTACGCTGTCTGGGGGCGAGGCACAGCGGGTCAAGCTGGCCTTGGAGCTGTCCAAGCGCGATACCGGCCGCACGCTCTATATCCTGGATGAACCGACTACCGGCCTGCATTTCCATGATATCGACCTGTTGCTGACGGTGTTGCAGCGCCTGACCGAGCATGGCAACACGGTGGTGGTGATCGAGCACAACCTGGATGTGATCAAGGTGGCCGACTGGCTGGTAGACCTGGGCCCCGAGGGCGGGGCAGGTGGCGGCCAGATCATTGCAACCGGTACGCCCGAGGATGTGGCGGCCAACCCGGCCAGCCATACCGGCCACTATCTGAAAAAGCTGCTGGGCTGATCCCATGCCGGCGCCCCCCGGCTGTATCTATACAGCGGGGGCTGCGCTGCCTAAAGTGGCGCCGAATGCAGCACCCAATTCAGCGCCTATCGAATTGCTGTCGCGACCGGCTCAACAGGCCGGTCGTTTTCCTATCCCGTACAGGAATCGCCATGAACGCCTCCAGCCAGAATCCCGTCGTTGCCCGTATTGCTGCCCTGCGTAGCGCCATGCTGGCGCAAGGCCTTGCGGCCTATATCGTGCCCTCGGCCGACCCTCATCTGTCCGAGTACCTGCCGGGGCGTTGGCAGGGCAGGCGTTGGCTGACGGGTTTCCGTGGCTCGGTGGGCACGCTGGTGGTGACCGCCGATTTTTCCGGGCTGTGGGTGGATAGTCGCTACTGGACCCAAGCCGAGGCCGAGCTGGCGGGGTCGGGGATTGCGCTGATGAAGATTGCGGTGGCCAGTAGCCAGGCACATCTCGATTGGCTGGCGGGCAATGTGGCGGCGGGCGCCAGCGTGGGCGTCGATGGCGCCGTGCTGGGCCTGGCGGCAGCCCGTGCGCTGCAAGCTGCGCTGGATGCCCAGGGTATCGTGCTGCGCACTGAGTTGGACCTGCTGGAAGCGGTCTGGACCGATCGGCCCAGCCTGCCCGATGCCGCGATTTACCAGCATGAAGCCCCTTATGCCACGGTGAGCCGGGTCGACAAGCTCGCCCTGCTGCGTGGTGAGATGCAGCGCTTGGGCGCCGACTGGCACTTTGTCTCTACCCTTGATGACCTGGCCTGGCTGCTGAACCTGCGTGGGGCCGATGTGAACTACAACCCGGTGTTCGTCGGCCATGCCTTGATAGGCCAGCATGGCGCCACCCTGTTTGTGGCGGCCGGCAAGGTCGATGCGGCCCTGGCCGCCAAGCTGGCCGTGGATGGCGTGCAGGTGGCAGCTTATGCCGAGGCCGCCGCTGCCCTGGCGGCGCTGCCAGCAACCGCCAGTCTATTGATCGACCCGCGCCGCATCACGCTGGGCCTGCGCCAGGCCGTGCCGGCAGGTGTCAGGGTGATCGAGGCCATCAACCCCTCCACCTTTGCCAAGTCGCGCAAGAGCGAAGCCGAGGCCGGGTTTGTGCGCCAGGCCATGGAGCAGGACGGTGCTGCGCTGTGCGAGTTCTTCAGCTGGCTGGAGGGGGCGCTGGGGCGTGAGCGGGTGACCGAGCTGACCATAGACGAGCAGATCACCGCTGCGCGCCAGCGTCGTGCCGGTTTTGTCTGCCCGAGTTTTGCCACCATTGCCGGCTTCAACGGCAACGGCGCCATGCCGCATTACCGCGCTACCCGCGAAAGCCACGCCGCGATAGAGGGTGACGGCCTGCTGCTGATCGACTCCGGCGGCCAGTACCTGGGCGGCACCACTGATATCACTCGGGTGGTGGCGGTGGGCCAGGTCAGCCCGGCGCAGCAGCGGGATTTCACCCTGGTGCTTAAGGGCATGATTGCGCTGTCGATGGCGCGTTTCCCGCAAGGTACCCGCAGCCCGTTGCTGGATGCGCTGGCAAGGGCGCCCATCTGGGCGGCCAATATCGATTTCGGCCATGGCACCGGCCATGGTGTGGGTTACTTCCTCAATGTGCACGAGGGGCCGCAGTCCATCTCGCCCCATAGCCCGCCCGAGCCGCATACCGCCATGGAGTTGGGCATGATCACCTCCAATGAACCGGGTATCTACCGGCCGGGCCAGTGGGGTGTGCGTATCGAGAACCTGCTGCTGAATGTATCGGCCGGCGGTGGCAAGTTTGGCGAGTTCCTGGCCTTCGAGACGCTGACCCTGTGCCCTATCGACACCCGTTGTGTGGACAAGGCGCTGCTGCGTGCCGATGAACTGGCCTGGCTAAATGACTACCACGCCACCGTGCGCAACCGTTTGCTGCCACTGGTGGATGGTGCAGCGCGCGACTGGTTGCTGCAGCGTACCGAGGCAATCTGACACAGCTTGGGGGGTGATCTAGACTGGGTGCATGCCCAATGGAGACTCCCCATCCATGTACCAATGCCTGCTGGCCCTGTGCTTGCTTTGTGCCGCGCAGGCCGAGACCCTGGAGGTGGGGGCGTTTTCCGTCGCACCCTGGATCATTGCCACTGGTAACGACAAGGTGAGTGGGGCGCTGGTGGATTTCTACAACCAGGACGTGGCACCCCGTGCCGGTGTGACCTTGCGCTGGCATGGCGCGGTCACAGTCAGCCGGCTGGTGGAGGATCTGCGGTTGGGCAAGCTGCAGTTCTCCCCCATCCTGACCCGTACCCCGGAGCGCCTGCAGCAGCTACGATTCGGTAGTACCTTGGTCACCCGTTTCGAGCCTTGCCTGGCGGTGCTGCCATCATCGCCGCTCAAGCAGCTGAACCGGCCGGAGGATCTGGACGGCTTTACCATAGGCTGGACCGTGGGCGGCAAAAGCCCGGATTTTCTCGATAAGCCCAGCATCAATATGGACAGGACCGGGGTGCCCGAGTGGGAGCTGGCCAACCTGGGCAAGCTGCGGCTGGGCCGCATCGATGCGGCGTATTTTTCTAATCCCCTGACACCGCTTTTTTTCCGGCCCATTGCCTCGGTGCAGTATCGCCTGGTGAAAATACCGGTACCGCCGATCGCGCTCTACCCTGTCTATCCGCCGGACACCGACCCGGCACTGGTGGCACGGATGGATAAGGCTATCGCCAAGGCTTTGTCCGAGGGGCGGCTGGAGCGGCATCTGAGTAACTATCTGCCGACGGAGTAATATCTGGGCCAAGTTGCTGCTTGCGGTTTTGTTCCCGCCGTTGGGCCAATCGTGGGTCCTGTTCGGAATCACTCGCCTATTCCACGTCCCGGTTCTAAGATTGCGGCCGTTCATGACCGCTATCGAGAGCTGTAACCATGCAAAACCCGTTTGCCAATCTACGTTGGGGGCGCTGGCTGTTAGGCCTGCTGCTGCTGGCTGGGCTATTACTGGCCGGCTATCTCTGGGTGGTGACCAGCTGGAGCTATGCTGAGGGCGAGCGGGCAGGCTATGTGCGGAAGCTGTCCAAGCAGGGCTGGATCTGCAAGACCTGGGAGGGCGAGCTGGCCATGATCAATATCCCAGGTACCTTGACCGAGAAATTCACCTTTACCGTGCATGATGAAAAGCTGGTGCAGGCCATCAATGACAGCATGGACCAGAAGGTGACGCTCTACTATGAGCAGCATGTCGGGGTGCCGACCACCTGTTTTGGCGAGACCATGTATTACGTGACGCGGGTGCGTACGCTGGAGCGATAGCGCGGGCGCCTGGGCCGCACTGGATATTGGGTGCTTCGCCAGCAGGGACGCTGCTGGTGGCGTGGGCGACCATGGATAGGCGCAGCCACAAACGACAACGCCCTCCGGCATGGGAGGGCGTGGTTTTTACTTCGGCGCGGCAGCTTACTTCTTGCGGATGATCAGCTCGAGTATGCGGTCGGCCAGGTCGGATGGCGTGCCGCCGCCTTCCGGGCGATACCACATGATGGTCCAGTGCAGGCCGCCCAGCAGCACCTTGCGCAGCAGGCGGGTGTCTTCGTGCACCAGGCCGGCAGCGGCGGCTTCGTCCAGCACCTGTTGCCAGTCGCGCTCGTAGCTGTCGCGCAGCTTGATCAGCTCGGCGCGGGCCTTGTCCGACAGGCTGGGCCATTCGTACAGCAGTACCGACAGCGCGCCCTTGTCATCGCCTAGCAGCGTGTCGAGGTGGACACGGCAGACGGTGCGCAGTTTATCCATCGGCGTCTTGGCCTGGCCCAGTGCTTCTTCCAGGCGATCGGTCAGATCGCCTATGCCGGCAGCCATCACGGCGACCAGCATCTCTTCCTTGGTGCGGAAGTGATAGAACAGGCTGCCCGATTGCATGCCTACCGCCTGGGCCAGGTCACGCACGGTGGTGCGCTCATAACCTTGCTCCTTGAACAGCCGGCTGGCGGCTGCGATCAATTCGGCCCGTCGTGTCTTCTCTTCTTGTGTGGTCATGATGCTTTTCTAGTAGGTGCTGATGTGTCCAGACGATGCGGTATTTTATACGTAATCGTCCGGTCAAGCGCACGCTTGTCATCGGGCATTCCTACGGCATATGCGGGGCGGCCTGCTACCATGTAGCAAAATCAGAGCTACCCCGGAGGTCTACCCATGCGTCCAGCCTTGTTTGCCGCCCTGTTGTGCGGCCTGGCCACCGCTGCCGAAGTCGAATCATTTTCACCACAAGGTGCGGTACGTAACATCCGCCAGGCCAAGGCCATATTCAGCGATGCCATGGTGCGGTTTGGCGATCCACGCCTGCCCGACCCATTCAGTATTGCGTGTGGTGATGAGCAAGGCACAGGCCGCTGGATAGACGACAAGACCTGGGTCTATGACTTTGTGCGTGACCTGCCTGACGGCAAGCAATGCCAGTTCTCGCTCAAGCCGGGGACCAAGACCCTGAAGGGCGAGGCCTTGGCAGCCGTGCGCTATGACTTCAGCACCGGCGGGCCTGAACCGGGTGGCCGCTATGGCCGTACCTGGCCCAGCAGCGGTGATTGGGTGGCCGACAACCAGGTCTTTATCATTCCCTTTGATGTCGCCCCTACGCCGCAAAGCCTGCTGGCCAAGACCCGCTGTGAAGTTGCCGGCCTGCGCGAGCGCCTGCCTGTGGTGGTGCTGGCTGCGGCAGAGCGGGACAAGTTGTTCAAGGCGGTATTCGGCGCGCCAGCGGGCTGGCCCGACAATGGCGTGGCGCTGCGCTGCCAGCGCCCCTTGCCGGCGGATACAGCCATCAAGCTGGTGTTTGATGCCGGTCTTGCCACCGCAAACGGCTTGAGCCTGCGCGAGCCCATGAGCTTTGACTATCAGGTGCGCCCGCACTTTACCGCGACGCTGACCTGCGAGCGCACCCGTGCGACAGCAGGCTGTGTGCCGCTCAGTCCGATCGAGCTGTATTTCAGCGCTTCGGTCAGCGCGACTACGGCCCGTGCCATTGTATTGAGCAGCAGCGACGGCAAGCAGCGCTGGGCCGCCGAGCCCATCATCAACGAACCCGGCACGCTGGAGGACGAAGACGGCAAGCGTATGGAGCCGGTGCAGGGGGTGCGTTTCAAGCCCTTGTTCCCCGAAAGCGCCACTCTGCGCCTGAGCCTGCCGGCCAATCTGCGCGATGAGTTCAATCGGCCTTTGTCCAATGCCAAGGAGTTTCCGCTGGCCGTCAAACTCGACAGCTTCCCGCCACTGGCCAAGTTCGCGGCCAGCTTCGGCATTGTTGAGCGCTCGGTAGGGGCGCTGCCGGTGACGGTGCGCAATGTCGGCGAGGCAGCGCGCGCCAACGAGCCGGCTGCGGCGGGTGTGCTGGACAAGATCGTGGACCTGGCCAAGGCCGCCACCGGGAATGCTGCGCCCAACCAGGCCAGCCTGGGCTTGGTGTACCGGCAACTGACGCTGACCCGCGAGGCAGACATACTCAATTGGTACCTGCGCCTGCGCCGTGGTGCCAATGGCAGCGACAACCAGGACTACCGGGCAGCCTCGCTGCTCAAGGGGGTGGCCGATGTGAAGCGCTATCGCCTGCCGGCACCCAATGATGACAAGGCCGCCGAAGTGATAGGCATACCGCTGCCGCAATCGGGCCTGACTATCGTGGAAGTGGAGAGTACCCGCCTGGGGCAGCGCCTGTTGCAGCCGGTGGCGCCCATGCAGATAGCGGCAGGCGGCCTGGTGACCAATCTGGGCGTGCACTTCCGCCGTGGTTTCGATGATGCCCTGGTGTGGGTGACCACGCTGGACAAGGGCTGGCTGGTCAATGCGGCCAGTGTCAGCCTGCTCGATTGCAAGGGCAAGCTGCTGGCCAGCGGCAAGACCGACAAGCAGGGCGTATGGCGCCATGCCCAGCCGCTGCCGGGTTCACGCTATGACTGCCCTGTCTATGCCTTTGCCCGCCTGGGTGATGATGTCAGCTTTGTCTCATCGGACTGGGACCAAGGCATTGAGTCGTGGCGCTTTGGCCTGAACACGGAATACGACCGTGACTATCGCCGTACCTTTCATGCGGTGTTTGATCGCGGCCTCTATCGCGCCGGCGAAACGGTTGCCATCAAGGTGTTTGCCCGCGAGAAGACGGCGGGTGGCTTTGGTTGGTTGGCCGATGCCAAGCTGCCCAACCAGATCAAGCTGACACACCGTGGTTCGGACGACAGCGTGGTGCTACCGGTGAGCTGGAAGAACGGTGCCGCTACCCTGAGCTGGACGGTGCCGGAAGCGGCCAAGCTGGGCAGCTACGATGTGGTGATGGAGCGTAAGCGGGGCGAGCAGGTGGATAGCCTGGGCTCGGCCGGGGATTTCAATGTGGCGGAGTTCCGGGTGCCGTTGATGCGGGGCGCCCTGAAGTTGCCGGCCCATGCGGTGGCCAGCGACAAGGTCAATGCCGTGGCCCAGGTGCAATACCTGGCCGGCGGCCCTGCTGCGGGCGAAAAGGTGAAGTTGCGGGCATCGGTTGCGCCCATGGGCGGACGCAGCCTCGATGATTTCGAGGGTTTTTATTTCTCGCGCGGCGATGTATCGCCTGAAGTGCTGGGCCTGGCTGGCGAAGGAGAGGGCGGCGAGCAGGTGCTGAGCGTGCTGGACGCCACCCTGGATAAGGCGGGCGGTGCCAGCCTGGCGCTGAGTGGCTGGGCCATGCCCACGCGGCCGATGTGGCTGCGTGCAGAACTGGAATACCGTGACCCCAATGGCGAGGTACAGACGGCGGCCAATGCCACTGCGCTGTGGCCTGCGGCTTTGCAGCCTGGGCTTAAGGTAGAGGAAATGGGGGCCAACGGCACGCCCATGCAGCTGGCCCTGGCCAGCCTGGTGGGTAAGCCATTGGCTGGACGGCCGGTGAAGGCGGAGGCCTGGTTGCGGCAGGTGTTCAGCCACCGCAAGCGTCTGGTGGGGGGCTTCTACAGCTATGAGAGCACTACCCGCTACAAGGCGCTGGGCGAGCTGTGCAGTGGTCGGACCGATGCGCGTGGCCGTATGCCCTGCCTGTTGCCGGCCAAGCATGTAGGCGAGATCGTGGTGCGGGTAGCCGCCCAGGACGATGCGGGCAAGACGGCCTACACCTATGACGAGGTGTATGCCTACGGTGATGGGACGAGCTGGTCGGGTGGTAGTGACAGCGACCGCATTGACCTGATTGCCGACAAGAAAACCTATGAGCCGGGCGAAACGGCCACGCTGCGGGTGCAGATGCCGTTCCGCGAGGCGACGGCGCTGATTGCGGTTGAGCGGGAATCGGTGCTGGAGTGGCGCACCCAGAACCTGACTGCAGCCAACCCGGTGGTCAAGGTGCCGTTGAGAGCCAGCCATGGCCCCAATGTCTATGTCTCGGTGCTGGTGGTGCGCGGCCGGCTGATGGACCCCGCCGCCACGGCCATGGTTGACCTGGCCAAGCCGGCTTACAAGCTGGGCATCATCAAGCTGCCGGTGGGTATCAAGGGCTACAAGCTGGATGTGAAGGTGACGGCCGACAAGGCGCTGTACCAGGTCCGCGACAAGGCGATGGTGCGTATTGCGGTGAAGACGCCGGATGGCAAGCCAGCGGCCAAGGGCGCAGAGGTTGCCCTGGCGGCGGTGGATGAGGGTCTGCTGGCGCTGCGCGCCAATGATTCCTGGAAACTGCTGGAAGCCATGCTGGGTGAGCGGCCCTATGGCCTGAACACGGCGACAGCCCAGGGGCAGGTCATAGGCAAGCGCCACTATGGGCGCAAGGCCGTGGCTGCCGGCGGTGGCGGTGGCCGTAACGGCACTCGTGAGCTGTTCGATACGCTGCTGCTGTGGAAGGCCAGGGTGGTACTCGATGCCAAGGGTGAAGCCATGGTAGAGGTGCCGCTGAATGATTCGCTGACCAGCTTCCGCATTGTTGCCGTAGCCAATGCGGGTGCCGACCGGTTTGGCACAGGCTCGACCAGCATACGTGCCAGCAAGGATGTGATGCTGTTCTCCGGCCTGGCGCGTAGTGTGCGCCAGGGCGATCGCTTTGAAGCAGGTTTCACGGTGCGCAATACCACCAGCCAGGCACTCAAGCTGGTGGTCCGGCCCAAGGTGCAGGGCTTGGCGGCGCTGGCACCACAGCAGGTGGAACTGGCGGGCGGCGCCGCGCAGGAGCTGCTGTGGCCGGTTACGGTGCCGGGCGATGCCAATGAATTGAAGTGGACGGTGGAGGTGGCTGGCGACAGCGGCAAGCTGTACGACACCATCAGCCAGCCGCAGGCGGTGCTGGAAGCCGTGCCGGTGCGGGTGTTGCAAGCAACCCTGGCGCAGCTGACACCTGATTACAGCCTGCCGGTAGCGCGGCCTGCCGATGCCCTGCCGGGCCGTGGCGGCCTGGAGGTGACCTTGTCGCCCAGCTTGGCTGCAGCGCTGGACGGGGTGGAAGGCTATTTCCGGCGCTACCCCTATACCTGCCTGGAGCAGCAGACTTCCCGCGCCTTTGGCCTGAATGACCAGGCCGGCTGGCAGGCGGTAGTCGGCCAGTTGGATGCCTATCTCGATAGCGATGGGCTGGCGATGTACTTCCCTGGACTGTCGCGTGGCAGCCCTGTGTTGACCGCGCACTTGCTGACCCTGTCGGCCGAAAGCGGCTGGGCCTTGCCGGATGCTGGCCGGGAACGCATGAAATCCGCCCTGACCGCGTATGTGCAGGGGCGGTTGGCGATTACGCCTTCGGGCAGCAACAGTACCAACCGTGCGGCTTACAAGCTCGATGCCATTGCGGCGTTGGCACGCCACGGCGCGGCCCGCCCGGCCATGCTAGATGGCCTGGTGCTGGAGCCCAATCGCTGGTCTACCGCTACCTTGCTGGACTGGATGGCGGTGCTGGACAAGGTGACCGACCTGCCGCAGCGGGCCGAGCGTATCAAGGAGGCCAGGCAGATACTGAATGCCCGCCTGGATTTGTCCGGCACCACCCTGAATTTCTCGGGGACGGAACGCTGGGAAGGCTGGTGGATGATGGACAGCCAGGATGCCGATGCAGCGCGCATCCTGATTGCCGCGCTGGATCGCAAGGATAAGCAGGCCGATCTGGGCCGTATCGCCCGTGGTCTGGTAGGACGGCAACAGCGGGGCCACTGGGATACCACGGTCGCCAATGTCTGGGGGACGCTGGCACTACGGCGTTTTGCTGCCGAAGTGGAGGCTGGGCAGCCCACGGGCCGCACGGTGGCCAAGCTGGTTGGCGAGCAAAGCCTGGATTGGGACAAGTCGACCAAGGGCGGCAGTCTCAAGCTGGCCTGGCCAGATAAGTCTGGCAGCCTAGGTTTGAATCACCAGGGCAGCGGCAAGCCCTGGGCCGTGATACAGGCCCGCGCGGCCCTGCCACTGAAGGCGCCGCTGGCGTCGGGCTATCGGGTGGAGAAGCAGTGGACTGCAGTGGAGGCGCGCGGCAAGGGTCAGGCCAGGGGTGATGTCTGGCGCGTGCGCCTGACCATACACGCCCAGGCTGATATGAGCTGGGTTGCCATCAACGACCCGATACCGGCCGGTGCGCAACTGCTGGGCCGTGGTTTTGCCACTGATTCGAAGTTGCTGGCAAGCAACGAGGAAAGCTCGGGTGCCGGGCCGACCTTCGAGGAGAAGGGCGAAACCGCCTACAAGGCCTATTACGAGTGGCTGCCCAAGGGTAGCCATACGGTGGAATACACGGTGCGACTGAACACCCGTGGCGACTTTGCCCTGCCGCCTACGCGGGTCGAAGCGCTGTACGCGCCAGAAAGATTTGGCGAGATTCCCAACCCTGCCCTCAAGATAGAGTGAGTTACTGCCGATTAACCCTATGTGAGTAATGCCAGAATCTGGCTTACAATTCGTAAACAGGATTAATAAAGCGCCGGAACACAATGACAACACGCATGTTTTTGCTTGCCATGATGGTGTTGGGACTCTCCGGTTGTGAGCGCCTGACCGAGCTGGCCAACCAGGCCAAGCTCAATGGCCGGGCAATCGGTGCGGCCTGCCGGCATTCCGGTCGGGCGCTGGAGGACTGCTTCCAGCGCAACGTTCGTGTCTCAAAAGCCGATATTTTTGCCGGCTGGAAAGAGATGAACGAATATATGACCAAGAACAAGCTCGATGTCATCACGCCACCCCCCGACCAGCCGCCCAAAGGGCCGGTGACCTCGGTGGAGATAGGCGGGGGCACCGAGCCTGCGGATGAGGCGGCGAGCGAAACCAGCTCGACCCCTGTCACCGAGAAGCCGGCGGCGGCAACGACTGCTGCCGGCGCTTGAACAACACCGTATCAACCACTTGGTGTCGCATGATCGCCACGCTGAAGCAAATCCCGTTGTTCTACGGACTCTCCGATGAGGAGCTGTCCCATATCGAGGCATCCGCCGCTGCCAAGACCTACCCCAAGGGCGCCATCATCATCAACGAGGGGGACGCCGGCAGCTCGATGTTCCTGTTGATGCAGGGGCGGCTCAAGGTGTTCGTTAGCGACTCCAACGGCAAGGAATACGTGCTGGCCGTACTGGGGCCGGGCGAGTATGTGGGTGAACTGGCCCTGCTGGATGACGAGCCGCGCACGGCATCGGTGGAGACAGAGGAGCAGAGCACCTTCCTGGTGATCCAGAAGGAGGATTTCCTGGCGCTGCTGCACAACCATCCCAATATCCAGTTCAAGGTGCTGGTCAGTCTGGTCCGGCGTACCCGGCAATTGACCGAGGCAGTCAAGAACCTGGCGCTGAAGGATGTCTATAGCCGCGTCAGGTTGCTGTTTGAAGACCTGGCGGTGGAGCTGGAGGGCGTGCTGCAGATCGAGGGCCATATGACCCAGCAGGCCATTGCCGACCGGGTGGGCTCATCCCGCGAGATGGTGGCCCGTATCATGAAGGAGCTGGTGTTTGGCGGTTATGTGCGTATCGAGAACCGCCGGCTCATCATCCTGCAGAAGCTGCCAGAGGCATTCTGACCAGCCTGGCTGCCACGACAGCAGAAAAGACCAGCTCCGGCTGGTCTTTTTTTGCGTCAGGGCGAGGTGTGCAGCATTCAGCTTTGGTTCACTGCACCCGGCGCATAGTGCGTTCCATACCCCAACGTAAGGAGCACGCCATGAAACACCTTGCCCTCATCAGCCTGATTGCAACCAGCTTCGTGGCTGCCCACGCAGACAGCTTTAACGATACGGCCCGTGTGAAGAGTGTGGAGCCGCAATACGAGCGTTACAGCACGCCGCGCAAGGAGTGCAGCAGCGAATGGGTGACCGAGACCCGTCGCGTTGGTGGCGAGCGTCAGTATGGTGGCGCGGTGGTGGGCGGTATTGCCGGTGCGGTGATCGGCAACCAGGTAGGCAAGGGCCATGGCCGCGAGGCCGCGACCGCCCTGGGTGCCGTGGTCGGTGCGCTGGCCGGTGACCGTATCGATAACCGTGACAACCATGAGCGGTACGAGGAAGTCCCGCGCGAGATCAAGCGTTGCCGCACGGTGGAGGACTGGGAGAGCCGTATTACCGGCTACCGCGTCAACTACGAGTACCGTGGCCAGCAATACACCACCTTTACCCGCGACAATCCCGGCAAGACGATGTCTGTGCGAGTCTCGGTCGAACCGCTTGAGCCGTAATACAATACCGGGAACCCCCTGACAGGACACGCCATGATGAAACCCTATGCCTTGCTGTGCAGCCTGCTGCTAGCCTTCTCCCTGCCCGCCTGGGCCGATGTCAGCCGTGATGATGCCGCTGCCGCTGCGCAGCGCCAGAGCGGGGGGCGGGTCTTGTCGGTAGAGAAGGGCGAGCGTGACGGCAAGGCTGCCTGGCGCGTCAAGGTGGTGACGGCGCAAGGCGAAGTGAAGATCATCTATATCGACGTGGCCAGCGGCCGCACTTTGTGAGCAGACCATGCGCCTGTTGTTGATTGAAGACGAGACTGCCCTGCGGCAGAGCCTGAAGAAGCAGCTGGAAGCGGATGGCTACCGGGTGGATGAGGCGGCCGACGGCGAGGACGGCTTGTTCCAGGCCAGTGAATACCCCATAGACCTGGCCATCGTCGACCTGGGCCTGCCGCGCATGAACGGCCTGACTGTGGTGGAGAAGCTGCGCGCTGATGGCAGCACGCTGCCCATCCTGATACTGACCGCCCGTGGCAGTTGGCAGGACAAGGTCAAGGGCTTGGAGGCCGGTGCCGACGATTATCTGGTCAAGCCCTTCGAGTACCCGGAACTTGCGGCGCGGGTGAAAGCCTTGCTGCGCCGTGCCCTCAAGGCGACCTCGGATGTGCTGACCATAGGCCCGCTGTCGCTGGATTTTTCGGCCCAGCAGGCCAGCCTGGGTGACACGCCCATCGAACTGACCACCTTTGAATACCGCGTGCTGGAACTGCTGGTGCGTGAGCGGGCGCGGGTGGTGAGCAAGCAGGAGCTGTCCGATTATCTCTACCCGCACGATGAAGACCGCGACAGCAATGTGCTGGAGGTGTTGATAGGCCGGCTGCGCCGCAAGCTGGACCCGGACGGCAGCCTGGCACCGATAGAGACCTTGCGCGGACGTGGTTACCGCTTCGTCCTGGCATGACAACTAACCCGGCAGCGCCACCCGCTGTACGTCCGGCGGGCTCAATCCGTACCCGCTTGATACTGGGGGCTGCCGTGGTGCTGGTGGCTTTTCTGGTGGGGGCGGGCTGGGCGCTGGAGCGGGCACACGCCGACAGCGTGCGGCTGGCCCGCTACGACAGGCTGCAATCGACTATCTACCTGTTGCTGGCCCGTGCCGAGCTGGACCCTGATGGCGGCCTGATCATGCCTTATTCGCTGCCAGAGCCGCGCCTGGCACTGCCCTCGTCCGGCCTGTACGCCAATATCGCCAACCCCAATCACCGCGAAGAGTGGCAGTCGCCTTCCACCCTGGGGCTGTCGCCGCCTTTTCCGCGCCGGCTGGATGCGGGCGAGTGGCGTTATGAGGAACTGGAGCGTGGCAACAAGACCTATCTGGCGGCAGCCTATGGCGTGAAGTGGTCCGAAGGGCCGCGTGCCATGCCGCTGACCTTCTCGGTGCTGGAAGACACGGTGGCATTCCGCCGCGAACTGGCGAGCTTCCGCCGTACCCTGTGGACCTGGCTTGGTGGTGCCGGCGTGCTGCTGCTGCTGGCGCAGACCCTGCTGCTGGGCTGGGGCCTGGCACCGCTGCGGCGGGTGGCCAGAGAGATACGCCGGGTTGAAACCGGTGAGCAGGCCAGGGTGGAGGGGCGTTACCCGGCCGAGATCGCTGGCCTGACCGGCAACCTGAACACCCTGATCGAACAGGAACGCGCCCGGCAGACCCGCTACAAGGATGCACTGGGAGATCTAGCCCATAGCCTCAAGACCCCTTTGGCGGTATTGCGCGGCGCGCTGAACGAGCCGGCAGAGCTGGCGCAGACGGTGAGCCAGCAGGTGGCGCGTATGGATGGCATCGTCCAGCACCAACTGGGGCGTGCAGCCGCCAGCGGTGCGGCCCGGTTTGCGCCGCCGCTGCTGTTGCTGCCGGTATTCCAGCGGGTGGTGGATTCCCTGGCCAAGGTGTATGCCGACCGCCAGCTGCAATATGCCGTGGCATGCCCGGCCAAGCTCAGCTGGCGGCTGGATGAGGGTGACGCCTTCGAGGTGTTCGGCAATCTGCTGGACAATGCGGCCAAATGGGCCAAGGGCCGCGTGCGGGTGACGGCCGAGCAACAGGGCAACAAGCTGACCGTACGCATAGAGGATGACGGCCCCGGCTTCAGCGATGCGGATGCGGCCCTGCAACGTGGCGTGCGGCTGGATGAGCAGGTGCCTGGTCATGGCATAGGCCTGACCGTGGTGGCGGACATCGTTGCTGCCCATGGTGGGCAACTGACGCTGGGACGTGGCGAGTGGGGTGGCGGACTGGTCGAGATCGTCTTGCAATCGACCTAGGTGGCCGCTGGCACCATAATCTGGCCAGTTATCCGTGGAAAACCGCCATGAAGCAGCGCATACGTCTGTACCAGCAACCGGCCGGCGGCTGGGGCGCCCTCAAGAGTTCCTTGCAGCATTTGCGCGAGCAGCAGGTGGCAGGCTTGGGCCTGCCTACGCTGTTGCGCACCAACCAGCCCGATGGCTTTGATTGCCCAGGCTGTGCCTGGCCGGACAAGCAGCACCATTCCACCTTCGAGTTCTGCGAAAACGGCGTCAAGGCCGTGGCGGCCGAGGCGACTAGCCGGCGGCTGACGGCAGACTACCTGGGCCAGCACAGTGTCAGCCGCCTGGCCGAGCTGGATGACCATGCCCTGGAGGCCTTGGGCCGGCTGACCGAGCCCTTGCGCTACGATGCAGACACCGATTGCTACCTGCCGGTCAGCTGGGATGCGGCCTTTGCCCTGATAGGCCGCCATCTGCAGGCACTGGCCAGCCCGCATGAGGCGGCTTTCTATACCTCGGGCCGTACCTCCAACGAGGCGGCTTTCCTATACCAGCTGTTTGTGCGGGAGTTCGGTACCAACAACCTGCCGGATTGTTCCAATATGTGCCACGAGCCGTCGGGTGTGGCCATGGGCGAGCAGTTGGGCATAGGCAAGGGTACGGTCACGCTCGATGACTTTGAGCTGGCCGAGGCCATCTTTATCTTTGGGCAGAACCCCGGCACCAACCATCCCCGCATGCTGGAGACGTTGCGTGATGCGGCTCGCCGGGGCTGTCGCATTGTGGTGTTCAACCCCCTGCGCGAACGGGGGCTGGAGCGATTTACCCATCCGCAGGACGCCTGGCAGATGTTGAGCGGCGGCAGTACCGAGATTGCCAGCGCCTACTATCCCCTGCGCATAGGGGGCGACCTGGCAGCCGTGAAAGGCATGCTCAAGGCCTTGCTGGAGCAGGGCTACGGTGACCAGGCCTTTATTACCGACCATACCAG
This sequence comes from Chitinimonas sp. JJ19, assembly GCF_036961565.1. Lineage (NCBI taxonomy): Bacteria > Pseudomonadati > Pseudomonadota > Betaproteobacteria > Neisseriales > Chitinibacteraceae > Chitinimonas > Chitinimonas sp. JJ19. Next base: position 207,855 of record NZ_JBAMDD010000002.1, on the reverse strand, counting down.
CGGCCATGCCGAGCTGGTGCGCGATATCACCGACACCAGCTGGCCGGCACTGGTGGAAGAATCCGGCCTGAGCGAGCAGCAGCTGCGCGAGGCGGCCGCCATCTATGCCGGCAGCCGCGCCACCATCTGCACCTGGGGCATGGGGATTACCCAGCACAAGCATTCGGTGGCCACCATACAGATGATAGGCAACCTGCTGCTGCTGGGGGGCCATGTGGGGCGGCCAGGTGCGGGCGCTTGCCCGGTGCGTGGGCATTCCAATGTGCAGGGTGACCGCACCATGGGGATCAACGAAAAGCCGACGGCGGCCTTTTTGGACAGGCTGGGGCAGGCCTTTGGCTTTGCCCCGCCACGTGCGCCAGGTTACGACGTGGTGGGCAGCATAGAGGCCATGCTGGCCGGCAAGGTGAAGGTGTTCCTGGCACTGGGGGGTAATTTCGCCGCTGCCACCCCGGATACGGCCTTGACCTGGCAGGCCCTGCGGCAATGCGACTTGACTGTGCATATCACCACCAAGCTCAACCGCTCCCACCTGGTGCATGGCCGCGAGGCGCTGATACTGCCTTGCCTGGGCCGCACCGAGATTGATCTGCAGGCCAGCGGCCCTCAGGCGGTGACAGTGGAGGACTCCATGAGCATGGTGCATGCCTCGCAGGGCATGAACCCACCTGCCAGCCCACAGTTGTTGGCTGAGCCCATGATTGTGGCCCGCATGGCAGTTGCCACCCTGCCGCAGAGCAAGACCCCCTGGCTGTGGCTGGTGCAGGACTACAGTCGGATACGCGACAAGATAGCCGAAGTGGTCGAGGGCTTTGCCGGCTTCAACCAACGGGTGCAGGCGCCGGGCGGCTTCTACCTGGGCAATAGTGCCCGTGAGCAGCGCTGGCGCACCGACGGTGGGCGGGCGCGGTTCATGGTGCATGCCTTGCCAGTTCGCCCGGCGGAGCCCACTGGCGAGACATTGTTCACGCTGATGACCGTACGGGCGCACGATCAGTACAACACCACCATCTACGGCCTGGATGATCGCTACCGGGGTGTCAGCGGGCATCGCCGGGTCTGCTTTATCAACCGTAACGATATGCAGCGCCTGCAGCTGCAAGCCGGACAGTGGGTGGACATTACCTCGGTCTGGCATGACGGTGAACGGGTGGCCAAGCGCTTTTTGCTGGTGGAATACGACATCCCGTCCGGCTGCCTGGCCAGCTATTTTCCGGAGACCAATACCCTGCTGCCGCTCGGCAGCTATGCCGACCGTGCCCGCACGCCGACGGCCAAATCCATCCGGGTGCGGCTGAGCCCGAGCGAGGCAGCCTGATGGCAGATGAAGAGGCGATGACGCTGGCCTTGCTGCAGCTGTTGCTGGAAGAGGATGGGCTATCCATCCACAAGGCCTGCAAGCGCCTGGGCTTGAGCCTGAGCGAACTCAAGCGCCTGTTGGCTGGCCTGGGTGACAGCCCGCAGCTGCAGGGGTTGGACCTGGTACGCAGCACCGAGGAGCGTGGCCGCTTGCGCCTGTGGCTGACAGACAAGGCGCGTGCGCTATGCCAGACCTGAACCAAGGTTGGGGCGATGTCCAGGCGCTGCAACTGCGAGGTGACGGCCGTGAGAGCGTGGCCGAGCAACTGGCTGAGGAGGTGCCGGTAGCGCTGGTCTACAACGGCTTGTCGCATGCGGTGATGATGGCCAGCCCGCTGGACCTGGCGGATTTTGCCCTGGGTTTCAGCCTGAGCGAGGGCATCGCTGACAAGCCGGCGGATATCCGTGCGGTGGAGATCGTGCCCGAAACCGACGGCCTGAGCCTGCAGATTGCCCTGGCCCAGGCCTGCTTCTGGCGCTTGAAAGCGCGGCGACGCCAACTGACCGGCCGAACCGGCTGCGGCTTGTGCGGGGCGGAGGCACTGAGCACCGCCATACGTCCGATTGCCCGTGTAGGAGGGGGCTTGCGCATGACGGCGGCCCAGTTGCACGCCGGCTTGCGGCAGTTGGCCAGCCTGCAGCCACTGAACCAGCGGACGGGGAGCGTACACGCGGCGGCACTGCTGGATACCAGTGGTGGACTGCTGGTGCGCGAGGACGTAGGCCGCCATAACGCGCTGGACAAGCTGATAGGCGCAATGCACCGGCAGACCCACCCTGGCGGGGCGGTGCTGCTGACGTCCAGGGCTTCTTATGAGCTGGTACACAAGGCGGCCAGCGCTGGCCTGGAGCTGGTGGTGGCGATCTCTGCCCCTACCGCCATGGCGGTGCAACTGGCCGGGGAGGCGGGTATCACCCTGGTGGGGTTTGCCCGTGAGGACAGGATGACGGTCTATACCCACCCTGAGCGCCTGCCTTGAGCGGCGCTAAGTCGCCGTCTTGGCGGGCTGGGGGCTACCCCAGGGCGTCAGCCAGCGTTCGGCGATCAGTACCCCGCCCAGTATCAATATGCCACCCAGCAGGTGGTGCAGGGCCAGGGCCTCGTGCAACGCCGCAGCAGCGATCAGGGCAGTGAAGAGTGGCAGCAGGTTGAAGAACAGGGCCGTGCGGCTGGGCCCCAGCCTCGCCACACCGTGCATCCAGGCCAGGGCGGCCAGCATGGAGGCAAATACGGCGGCAAATACGATCATGGGGATATTGGTGGCGGTCAGCCCGGTCTTGGGCGAAGCCAGGTACAGCGGCAGCAGGCCCACAATGGCAACCAGGATCTGGATATACAGCATCTGCAGCGGCGGCAGCTTGAGCTGCCATTTTTTCAGCAGCACGCTGTAGATGGCGTAGGCCAGGGTGGCGACCAGCATCATGGCGTCGCCACGGCCTATGCCATGAGACAGCAGGGTATCGGGCCGGCCATTGCTGATGACCAGCAGCACGCCTAGCAGCGAAACCACGGCACCGGCCAGGGCGCCCAGGGTCAGCTGCTGGCCCAGCATGGCGATGGACAGTGCCAATGCCATCAAGGGCATCAGCGACAGGATGATGCCCATATTGGTGGCGGTGGTAAGGTGGGCGGCGTAGTAGGCCAGGCTCTGATAGGTGGCCATGCCCAGTATGCCCAGCACCACCAGCTTGCCCAGGTGGGGGCGGATGGCGGGCCAGTTGCGCAGTACCGGGCGCAGCATGAAGGGGGTAAACAGCAGGCCGGCCAGCAGCCAGCGGTAGAAACCGATCTCGGCCGGGTAGATGGCTCCGGCGGCCAGCTTGTTGACGACAGTATTGCCGGCCCAGATCAGTACGGCCAGCAGGGGAAAAGCGTATTGCAGCATGGTAAGGCTCCTTCTATGCCGATATTGTCGCCTTGTCTGTCAGGGTGGATATAATGAATTTAAGACAAGCCATTCAGCAGGACAGACGTAATGAGCCGCCAGTATCTGCAGGTGCCGGATTTTGCTGAGTTGCCCGCAGCGGTTTACTTTCGCCATGATGAGTTCGGCGCCGATACCCACTCCGCCCCCCATAGCCATGCCTGGGGCCAGCTCAACTATGTGGCCCACGGGGTGATGCAGCTGGAGATTGCGGGCCGCCGCTTTCTCTCGCCTCCCCAGTACGCGGTCTGGATACCGCCAAATGCCCTGCATAGCTGCTACAACCGCTACGCTGTGGTCTACCGCTCGGTCTACCTGGCGCTGCCTCATTGCGTGGGCCTGCCCGAGCAGGCCTGTACTCTGATGATCAGCCCCATACTGAAGGCGATACTGGCCGATTTTGCCGAGCGCGATGTGAAGGTGCCGGTAGACGATGCCGACCTGCGGCTGGCCCAGGTGCTGGTAGACCAGTTGGCATTGGCGCGGTGCGAGGTGCGCTACCTGCCGTTTGCCGAAACGCCGGCGCTGGCGGCTGTGCTGGATGGCCTGCAGGCCGAGCCCGGCGATAACCGCTCATTGGCCGAATGGGCCCGCCAGGTGCATGCCACCGAGCGTACCCTGGCCCGGCATTGCCAGCGTGAGCTGGGCATGAGCTTGGGCGAATGGCGCCAGCGCCTGCGCTTTCTGCGGGCTATTGAGGCGCTGGAGGCCGGCCGCACCATACAGCAGATCGCATTCGATCTCGGCTACAGCACGGCTTCGGCCTTTATCGCCATGTTTCAGCGGTTGGCGGGGACGACGCCGGAGCAGTATCGGCGAGGGTTTCAACGGGGGTGATGAGGTGCTGTGATGACATTTAGTCCGCGATTCCGTTGAGCGGCTGTTGCTTCCATCTTGCGTATGACAGCGCGGCAATCAGCTTGTGCAGCATGCTTCTCTCGTCTGGATGGAGTTGCCCCAAGGCTAGCAAAGGCAACAGATGCGTCAGTGCTTGATCAACTTCTTCTGGCGAGAAGGATTGGTCTTCGAACAGGTTGGAAATGCGGTGCAGAAAGAAGGAGTCCACTCGAGACAAGAGTCGCGATATCGCGGGAAGCTCGTTGAACTCGATGCCGCCCACGATGACTGATGCCCCTTTGGGCTTGTTGCTCGTGCCTACGACAAGGTCGAATGCCATTGCTGGATCCTGATGTTTGATATGAGTGCTCGCAGCAGCACGTAGGACAATGGCTTGGGCGCTGCTGCAGGTTTACGTTGCATGAGCTCTGTAGAACCTGACGGCCATGCTACCCAGGTTGCCGTACTGGACGGTAATGGGTGTATCAAGGGGGACTGGCCAGGCGCCGGCATAGGCGCCGGTGATGATGGCTTCGCCGGCCTTCAGGCCATGCCCGCGGCTGCGTAGCCACTCTACCAGCCAATATAGGGGGGCCAAGGGGCTGCCGGCGGGGTGCTGGCCGGCATGGGCTTGCGGCGTGGCGTCGCCTACCTGTAGTTGCAGGGCCAGGGTACTGGCCTGATAGGCGCTTGCCAAGGGTAGGGCGGGGCCAAGCAGCAGGCCTTGGTTGAACAGGCCGTCGGCCAGTTGGTCCAGGTAGCTGGCGCCGCTGTCGGCGGTGTAGCGGGTGCCTATCAGCTCCAGCGCCAGGTGGGCGCTGCCGATGGCAGTGTCGATTTCGGCAGGGCCGTAGGGCTGGCTGCGGGCGGGCAGATCGGTGGCCAGTATAAAGGCCAGTTCGGCTTCTATCTTGAGCTGGCCTTGCTCGGCCCAGACGGGGCAGGGGGATGTCTGGTGTCGGCTGCTGCCCAGGATGGGGGCGACCACCAGCTTGTGCTCGCTGGGCATGCCGCATTTCCAGCCGCCCAGGGTATCGCCCAGCTCGGCAACCACGCCTGCCTGGATGGCGAGGGCGGTGTCGATGTCGCTGGGGCGGCAAGCTGCTGGCAGCACGCTGCCTTGGTGGCCGTGGCGACGGCGTTGAGCCAGCAGTTGTACAGCGGTGCGTAGGGGGGATTGAGGCATGCTGGGCTCCGTTGCGGCTATCTGGTGCGTGTGAGGATAGCCTGCCGTTCGGGCACCAGGGTAAGCGAGCCGGAGAGCGGCAGCAGAAAAAGCAAAAGGACATCCGAAGATGTCCTTTTGCTTGCCGTAGTGGCGTCCCCACGGGGATTCGAACCCCGGTAGTCACCGTGAAAGGGTGGTGTCCTAGGCCTCTAGACGATGGGGACTATGGCCGTTTGATTTGCCGGCGAACCGACGCATCGTATTTCTTGGTGGAGGTAAACGGGATCGAACCGATGACCTCTTGCATGCCATGCAAGCGCTCTCCCAGCTGAGCTATACCCCCAAGTTACTGCTGCTTACTGCTTTATACCGCATGCAACGCTGGCGTTGCGATCAGAAAGAACCTGGTGGATCAATCTGATCATGCCAACCTGGCTAACTAACGCCAAGCTGGTTTAGCTGGCGTCCCCACGGGGATTCGAACCCCGGTAGTCACCGTGAAAGGGTGGTGTCCTAGGCCTCTAGACGATGGGGACTTTGGCCGTTTGATCTGCTGGCGTACCAGCACATCGTATTCTTTGGTGGAGGTAAACGGGATCGAACCGATGACCTCTTGCATGCCATGCAAGCGCTCTCCCAGCTGAGCTATACCCCCACTTCTGGGCTTCGCTACGGTGTTGCCTGCAGCGAAGAGACGCGCATATTAAGGAGGTTCTTCCGACTTGTAAACCCCCTTTGTGCAATTACCAGAATTTCCACCAGGGTGTTTCGCCAAAAATCTGGTTTTCGGCCACTTTGCTGTTGGGGTAGTTCTTGGCCAGCACACGGCGGGCATCGTCGCGCAGCTCGGTCTGGCCCAGCTTGTCGTAGGCGGCTGCCAGCATGACCAAGGCTGTTTCGACCCGGTCGGTATTGGCATAGTTCTCGATGACGGATTTGGCGCGATTGGCGGCTGCCAGGTAGCCGCCACGATTGTAGTAATAGGTGGCGACCGAGAGGTCGTGGTCGGCGAGGGCGGTGACCAGGAAGGCCATGCGATCCTGTGCGTCGGCCACATAGCGGCTTTCGGGGAAGCGGGTAACCAGATCGCGGAAGGCCTCGAAGGATTCCTTGGCGGCCTTGGGGTCGCGCTCTGCCATGTTCTGTTGCGAGATGGAGGCAAACAGGCTGCGGTCTTCGATGAAGTTGACCAGGCCCTTCAGGTAGAGGGCGTAGTCCACGCTGGGATTGGCCGGGTATTGCTTGAGGAAGCGGTCTATCGCGGCCAGGGCCAGTTCGGGTTCCTGATCCTTGAAGTTGGCGTAGGCGATCTCCAGGCTGGCCTGCTGGGCATAGCGGCCATAGGGGTAGCGAGCCTGCAGGCTCTCGAATAATTGAACCGCACGCGTGTAGTTGCCAGCCGTCAGTTCGGTCTTGGCCTCGCTATACATGGCCTCTGCGGTGGGGCCGCTGTTTTCGGCTTCCGGCTTCTTGCCGAGCGAGCCACAGGCGGTCAGCAGAAAGGCTGCTGCGAGTAAAGGTAGAATGCGCTTCATGGAACACTCCGATATCGAAGCCGACGATTATAACGATTCGGCAGAAAGCATACGTCTTACTGTGCCGAAAGATGCGGCCGGTGGTCGCCTGGATGCCGTGCTGGCCAAACTGCTGCCGGATTACTCACGCAGCCGGCTGGCCCGCTGGATAGACGACGGCAGCATACTGCTGGATGGCAAGGCCGCTACCCCCAAGACCAAGCTGTGGGGCGGCGAAGCCGTGGTGCTGACACTGGATACAGACCCGCAGGAGTCCGCATTCCAGCCCGAGGCGCTGGATTTCCCCGTGGTCTACGAGGATGCCGCGCTCGTGGTCATCGACAAGCCGGCAGGCCTGGTGGTTCACCCGGCCGCCGGAAATTGGTCTGGCACCTTGCTCAATGGCCTGTTGCACCGCTATCCCGAACTGGCCGGCGTGCCGCGAGCCGGCATTGTGCACCGTCTGGACAAAGATACCAGCGGCTTGATGGTGGTGGCCCGCACGCTGAAGGCGCAGACCGAGCTGGTGCGGCAGTTGCAGGCGCGCACCGTCAAGCGGCACTACCTGGCCATCGCCCAGGGTGTGCTGCCCCGTGATGGTACGGTGGATGCCCCCATAGGTCGTGACCCGCGCAACCGCCTGAAGATGGCGGTGGTGGGCAGCGGCAAGCCGGCGGTAACGCATTACAGCGTGCTGGAGCGCTATGCCCGCCATACCCTGGTGGAGTGCCGGCTGGAGACCGGCCGCACCCATCAGATACGGGTGCATATGGCGTATCTGCATCACCCGCTGGCGGCCGACCCGGTCTACGGCGGCAAGCCGGGTAACCAGCCACCGGCCGTGACTGCTGCACTGGCTGCGCTGAACAGGCAGGCGCTGCATGCGGCGCGATTGTCGCTGGTTCACCCGGAGACAGGCACCAGCCCGGTGTGGGAGAGTCCGCTGCCCGATGATATGCAGCAACTGATACAACAACTACGTGAGCACACCGCATGAGTGACTGGATACGCCACGCAATGACGCCGGACTGGCCCTTGCCGCCGGGGGTGCACGCCTTGGTCACCACGCGGCAGGGGGGCGTGAGCCTGCCGCCATACGATAGCTTCAACCTGGGTGACCATGTTGCCGACACTCCTGCGGCCGTGGCGGCCAACCGTGCCCTGCTACGCACCGCCTTGCCGGCTGAGCCCGCCTGGCTGAACCAGGTGCATGGCACAGTCGTGGTGGATGCAGGCCATGCGGCCGCGCCCGCGCCGCAGGCCGATGCCTCGGTGGCATTTGATGCCGGCGCCGTGTGCCTGGTCATGACGGCCGATTGCCTGCCGGTACTGTTTGCCCGCGAGGATGGCACTGCGGTCGGGGCGGCCCATGCCGGTTGGCGCGGCCTGCATGATGGCGTGCTGGAGGCGACCATTGCCCGCCTGGGCGAGCCGGCGCGTTTGCTGGCCTGGCTGGGGCCGGCGATCGGGCCGGATGCCTTCGAGGTTGGGGATGAGGTGAGGCTGGCCTTTGTGGAGCACGACCCGGCAGCGGCGATGGCCTTCCGCCCTGGCGTGGCGCCCGGCAAGTGGTGGGCTGATATCTATACCTTGGCACGGCAGCGGCTGGCCGCGGCTGGCGTTAGCCGAGTCTATGGTGGCGGTCTGTGTACGGTGGCTGATGCACAGCGATTTTTTTCCTATCGCCGCGACAAGGTGACGGGCCGCATGGCATCGATGATCTGGATGGCACCGTGAGTGGTTTGGTGCTGGTGGACGGCGAGTTGCGCCTGGTGTGGCCAGCACGGGCGTATCTGCCGGGCTATATGGCGGCACTGGCGCAAGGCTGGTCGCCCAACAATGTGCCGGGGTCGAGTACCGGCGATACTCTGGCGCAGATAGAGCATGACCCCGACGCCTACCTGGCACGCATGGTGGACAGGGCGGCCCAGGGGCCAGCCATCACCTTGCCGGATGGCTCGGTGGTGGCGCGCCTGCCCGGATACCGGATGTGGCTGTGGGATGGTGAATTCTGTGGGGTGATGGATTTTCGCTGGCAACCGGGCACCGCCAGCCTGCCGGCCCATGTGCTGGGCCATGTGGGCTATGCCGTGATACCGGCCAAACGCGGCAAGGGCTATGCCACGCGCGGCCTGCGGCTGTTTTTGCGGGAGCTGGCCCGCGAAGGCTTGCCCTATGTGGAGCTGATCACCGACCCGGACAATATCGCATCGCAGAAGGTCATCACCAGCAACGGTGGTGTGCTGCTGGAACGATTCCGTAAGCCGGCGCAGTACGGCGAGGCAGAGGGCCTGCGTTACCGCATTGCCTTGCCGCCTGCTCAGGCTGTGGCGGGGCAATAACTGATCGCGACCACCGCCAGAGGATGGAGGAGGGAGTGGCTGAGCGAGACCGCTGATTCAGGCTGCGCTGAGGCACCACGCCAGGGGTGACCTGTCCTGGCGCCTCGGGGCTTACCCTCCATCAATCACCTAAGCTCAGCAACGGCCGCTCAGTCGAACAGCTCTTCCAGGAAGCTCTTCTTGCGATAGGGCTTCTGGCCGTAGTGCTTGTCGCCGTGGTACTTCTGCTCATGGTAGTGCGCTTGCTGCGGCGGCGGATAGGGCTGCTGTTGCTGTGGATAGGGTTGTTGTGCCGGCCTGGCCTGGGCAGGTGGTGCATCTGCTGCGCGGCTGCGCTCCAGTATCTTGTCCAGTTCGCCACGATCCAGCCATACGCCTCGGCATTGCGGGCAGTAGTCGATCTCGACGCCAGCACGTTCGCTCATTACCAGCGCAGTTTCTCTGCAAACAGGGCATTGCATGTCCGGGTTCTTTCTCAACGAGGGAAATGCACTACAGACCACGGCAGGGGCGGCTTGGTTCCGTAGTGCTGCATCCTATGCCGGCGCAGGTTTTGCCCGCCGGAGCCTGTCTGGGGCTTCAGTTCTGCTTCATGCCAGCCACCAGGGTGCTGATATTGTATTTCATCATGGCTACATAGTTGGGTGCGGGGCCGTCTGCCCGTGACAGAGCATCGGAATACAGCCGGCCGCCCAGGCTGGCGCCGGCTTCGCGGCCTATCTGTTCCAGCAGCTTGGGATTGCTGACGTTCTCCACGAAGATGGCCTTGATGCCCTCCTTGCGCGCCTGTTTGATCAGCATGCCGACACCGCGTGCCGAGGCTTCGGCTTCGGTATTGACGCCCTGGGGCGACAGGAACTGGATGCCGAAGCGGCGACCCAGGTAGCCGAAGGCGTCATGCGAGGTGATGACCCGGCGCTTGTTGGGGGTGACGCCGGCGACCTGCTCGGCGGCCCATTTTTCCAGCTCGAACAGCTGTTCGGTGTAGCTGTCGGCACGCTTGCGGTAGTAGCCAGCGTTGCTAGGGTCGGCGCTGGCCAGGCCTTCGGTGATATTGCTGACATAGCGGCGTACACGGGCCGGGTCTTGCCAGGCGTGGGGGTCGATGCGACCCTTGTCGTGGCCATGGTCATGCTGGTCACTGCCCATTTTATGGGTCACGATCTTCTCGGCTGCCGCCACCCGTATGCCTTGGTAACGGCTGGCCTTGACCAGCCTGTCCAGCCAGCCCTCAAAGCCCAGGCCGTTGACAACCAGCAGCTTGGCGGCCACCAGGGTTTTGCCGTCCTGCGGGCTGGGCTGGTAGACATGGGCATCACCATCAGGCCCTACCAGGGTGGTGACGCTGACTTTGTCGCCACCGACCTGTTGCACGATATCGCCTAGGATGCTGAACGAGGCCACCACCGGTAGTTTGTCGGCACTGGCGTGCAGGCTCAGGGCGGCCAATATGGCATAGAGGCAGCGTAAGGATTTCATGGGGTGGCTCCAGGGGTAGGTGGATCAGGCTTCCAGGTGCTCATGCCCCAGCCAGCGCCACAGCAGGCCGCCACGGCGGCCCAGCGCCAGTGAGGCAAAGTAGGCCAGGCCGGCGGTAAGGATGATGCTGGGGCCGGAAGGCAGGTCACCATGGTAGGAAATCAGCAGGCCGACATAGCCCGACACCAGGGCGATGCCCAGGGCCACGCACAGCATGGCGGGCAATTCCTTGGCCCACAGGCGGGCGCTGGCGGCGGGCAGCATCATCAGGCCCACGGCCATCAGGGTACCCAGGGCCTGGAAGCCGGCCACCAGGTTCAGCACCACCAGTATCAGGAAGGCAAAGTGCGCCCAGGCGCCGCGCCCGCCCATGCTCTGCAGGAATTCAGGGTCGAAGCTCTCCACTACCAGGGCGCGGTAGAACAGGGCCAGTACCACCAGGGTGGTGGTGGCAACGGCGGCAAGAAAGACCAGTGCGGTGGCATCGACGGCCAGTACTGTGCCGAACAGGATGTGCATGAGATCGACGTTGCTGCCCCATTTGGATACCAGCAACACCCCGCTGGCCAACGAGACCAGATAGAAGGCGGCGAAATTGGCGTCCTCCTTGAGCTGGGTGGCGCGGGTGACCATGCCGGCGGCCAGCACGACCACCAGGCCGGCAATCAGGCCGCCTATGCTCATGGCGGTAAGCGACAGGCCATAGGCGATGAAGGCAATGGCGGCACCGGGCAGGATGGCGTGGCTCATGGCGTCGCCCATCAGGCTCATGCGCCGTAGTACCAGGAACAGGCCTATGGGCGCGCAGCCCAGCGCCAGCGCCAGGCAGCCCACCAGGGCATGGCGCATGAAGGCAAAGTCGGCAAAGGGCTGCCAAAGGATTTCATAAGGCGTCATGGCAGCAATCAGTGGCTATGCAGGGTGTGGTCGTGCGCGGGCGGTGTGGTCGGCGCGCTGCTATCGTCGCGATGGCACACTGGTGCATCGTCATCCCAGTTTTGCGGCATGCCGTTGGCGCGTGCCAGGTTGGCGGGTGTGAGCACCTCGGTGGTTGGCCCCCAGGCTATGCATTCCTTGGCCAGCAGCAGGGTCTGCGGAAAATGGCTGCGAACCTGCTCGTAGTCGTGCAGCACGGCCACCACGGTGCGCCCTTCGCGGCGCCAGCCGGCGATCACCGCCAGCAGGTCGGCGGTGGTCTTGGCGTCTAGCGCGGTAAATGGCTCATCCAGCAGGATCAGCTGAGCATCCTGCAGCAGCAGGCGGGCGAACAGCACCCGCTGGAACTGGCCGGCAGACAGCTCATCGACTGGGCGGCTGCCAAAGCCGGCCATGCCCACACGCTCCAGCGCGGTATCTGCCCGCTGCCGAGCGGACCGGCTGATACGGCCAAACCAGCCCGAGTTGCGCCAATCGCCCAACAGGACGGCATCCTGCACCGAGAGCGGAAAATCCCTGTCTATGGCGGCCTGCTGGGGTAGATAGGCGATCTCGCGTGGCGCCAGTCCATGCCGCTCCACCTTGCCGTGGTTGGGCTTCATCAAGCCCATCATGGCCTTGAGTAAGGTGCTCTTGCCGGCGCCGTTGGGGCCGACGATGGCCGTCAGCTCACCTTGGGCAAAGCTGCCGGACACATGGTGAACGACTGGGTGGCGGTGGTAGGTCAGCGTCAGGTTGCTAAGCCTGATGGCACCGGCTGGATGGTGACCATGAGGGTGATCGTGGCCGTGGTGGTGGCTCATGCCTGGCCTCCTGTGGCCCACCAGACGGCTGCCCACAGCAGCCCTACCGCAGGCATCACCAGCAGCATGCGCTGCCAGGCCGATAGCGCAATCATCCGGCTGGCGCGCTTCATGCCGCCCCCTCGGTGTCGCCATCGCGGCAGTTGCGGCAGAGGCCACGCACCTCTATGTCCTGGGCGGCCACGCTAAAGCCATGGCTGGCGGCGTCCTCTGCCAGCCGCGCTGCCAGGCGCTCGTCGCTTAGCTCGGTCACCTTATGGCAGCGATCGCAGATCAGCATCAGGCCGTGGTGCGGGTGCTCAAAATCGCAGCAGGCGACAAAGGCGTTCTTGGATTCCAGCTTGTGTGCCAGACCGGCCGCCACCAGAAAATCCAGCGCGCGGTAAACCGTGGGCGGTGCGGCCGTGGGGCGCTGTTTTTGTATCTCGGCCAGCAGGTCGTAGGCTTTCATCGAGCCCTGTGCCGACAGCAGCAAGGCCAGCACCTCGCGGCGCTGGTCGGTCAGCTTCTCGCCGCGCTTGGCGCACCACTGTGCGGCGGCGAGCAGATCGTGCTCGAGATTATGGGTATGCGCATGCTTCATACAATAAATGTTATAACATAACATGCGGGGCGGCAAGGCTGGGCTGCCAGCCGGGCTCAGGATTCGCTGTTGGCGGGGGCCGCTGCTGACTGGGCTTCTGCCTGCTCTTGCAGCAGCGCACGATGGTTGATGCGCTTGCGCCGCAGTATGCTCAGCCACAGCCAAGTGGGCAGCAGGCCGGCGAACAGCAGGGTGAAGATGCCAGAGGCAATGTGGCCGCTGGCCAGCGCGACGACGCCGACGATGCCGACGACGTAGAGGTAGCCGATAACGACGATAAGCATAGGGGAAATCCTTGCGTGCCGAGCGGGTAAACCGCGATTGTGGCGATGACAGTCAGCTTGCACTATTGCTGCGTAAACAAGTGTTTACAAAACCAAGCAAGCGCTTGTTTAAAACGATAGAATCGACCCACATTGTCCCCTGAGCAAGGCTGCCATGCAAACCCGCATTACCCGACTTTTCGGCATAGACAAACCACTGATCTGCCCCGGCATGAGCTATATCGCCGTACCCGAGCTGGTTGCCGCAGTGGGAAACGCGGGCGGCCTGGGCATCCTGGCGACAGGGCCGCTCAGTGCAGAGGAGACACGTGCGGCCATACGGCGGATACGGGCGCTGAGCGACAAGCCATTTGGCGTGGGGGTCACCCTGCTGATGCCTGGCGCTGCCGACAATGCCAGGGTGGCGCTGGAAGAAAAAGTGCCGGTGATCAATTTCTCGCTGGGCAAGGGCGACTGGATAGTGGAAGGCGCCCGCCGCTACGGTGGCAAGGTAGTGGCCACGGTGACGACAGAGAAGCATGCCCGCGCCGCCGAGAAGATAGGGGTGGATGCCCTGCTGGTGACCGGGCATGAGGCGGCAGCGCATGGCGGTGCCGTGACCTCCTTGACCCTGATACCGGCCATACGCGATGCGGTGAAGCTGCCCATTATTGCGGCTGGCGGTTTTGCCGATGGCCGCGGCCTGCTGGCGGCGCTGGCGCTGGGGGCAGACGCGGTGGCCATGGGCACCCGCCTGGCGGCAACGCGAGAGAGCCCGGTACATGCCGCCACCAAGGGCATGATTGTGGCCAAGGCGGTAAACGACACCATCTACAGTGCCAAATTCGATGGCATACCCTGCCGTATGATGGACACCCCCACGGCCCGCCGCAAGGCCGGCCGCGCACTGACCATTTTTGAGGCTGTGCCACGTGCCATGCTGGCAGCCAGACGTATGGGCATGTCGGCCGGCAAGGTGCTGGCAGGGGCGTTTGCCCAGCCTGCCGCCATCAAGCAGTTGGCCCAGTTTGGCGCGGCAACCGAGTCTATCCGCCTAGCCATCGAGGAGGGGGACCACAACCAGGGTGTGCAGCTGATAGGCCAGGCCCAGGGGCTGGTGCGCGATGTGCCTGCGGTGGCGGACCTGTTCGAACGTATCCTGCGTGAAGCCCGTGGTGTCAGGACGGGGTTACCGGACTGAGTCGCGACGAAGTGGGCGTACCTGGCCCGCGCCACATATTGAGACTGTAAGGCGCAAAACCGCAGCGCTGGAAGAAGGCGTGGACATCCTGGTTGAACGCCAGGCTATCCAGCGTGATCTGCGCTATGGCCTGCTCGGCCGGTGGTCTTGCGACTGGCTTGATCAAGGCTTTGACGCTACATCAGGCTCTTAGTAAAACATGCCGCTTTTGCAGGTTGATATCCCCATGGCTGGTGCTATTCGGCGTGGGCAATCATGGGCGTCGGCGGACTACGAATCCTTGCACCGTGATTATGGCCTTGGCGCTACCGAGCCTCGTCGTCCTCGCTCGGCTTATTAACATTAGAGAATAATTATTTAAGGTGTGCCCAATGACATTTGCAGCGGTTACCAGCGTGCGGTTGCTTTTTCGGCGCATGGTCGATGTGGCTGTGTTGAATTTGCCCGGGCATGCGGCATCTGCATGGCATTGAGTCATCAGGTCTTTTCTGCAGCGAGGTGCTGAGCGGCTGTGACTTGTGGCGATTTCATGCGTATGTACTATGCTGTCGGCATGAGCTTGGTGTAAGGTAATACCGTGCAACCGTAATACGACCATGTTCGCGTACTGAATATTGCGGCGTGGCGTCGATGTTTTATCGCTGGCATCAGGGTAGGCATGGTTATTACATCTGGTGTGGCTGGTTTGGCGACAATCAGAGTTACTAGTTCATAAACGGAAGATAACTGGCAATACTTCACAACACGCAGTAGAGCATTCCACCTAATCTGGTGTCTGGATACATCAACCGCTTTTTATTAAGGGCAGGGCATGCAAAACGCGAAGCGCTGGAGTAGCTTGGAAGATGAAATCCTGTTGGCGGGTTTCCGTGACAACCTTGAACTGCGCGATATCGCCGCCCGGCTTGGGCGCCGCGAAGGAGCTGTGCTGGAGCGTGCGCAGGACCTGGGCCTGGGCAATGCACAGTCGCAGCCTGATTGGCGCATGGCAGCCTGAGTGGTGCGCTGTCGCCGCTATCTGAGTTGGCTTGTAGCCGGCTGAGTAGGGCGTTCATAGCGGTGCTGCCTGCAGCACAAGGTTGATGCAGGTGCAACTGGCTGCGTTAGGGCAGTTTGGCTGGCGCGATATCGCTGGGGCTGCCTGCCGTGGCAACAGGTGCACTGCTGCCTGTATCGAGTTTTTCTGCGTTCGTTCTTTTCCCGCCTGCCCGCCGCTAGCCTTGCCAGACGGCTGTTCAGCCCGCTGCCTGGGAGCCCATACCATGTCGATTACCATACGCGCGTGGTGTGACGCATCGCCGCTGGTAATAGGTCCGCTTTACATCCGGGGCCTGGACCGCTAAAAATCGAATTGAACAAGCCATATAACATAGTCATAAGTAGCACACGATGCTGCAAAGCTGGTGCCCTGGTCATGGGCACGAGGAGGACACATGAATGATCTCGCCGCTGCAAGGGTGCTTGCTGGCAAGCCTATGCCAGGCCTACCTTGCGTCATCTGCCATCCCATCATTGGGTTTACCCCACGTCATCGCTCACGGGCGGGCGCATGATGGACCTGCATGGCAGTACCACGGATTTTCAGGAGCGCCTGCTGGCGACATTCTGGCGTGAGGCCCAGGGCCATATCGACGCCATGACGCCGCTATTGGCATGGCTGGAGCCTGCTGCATCGGGGGATAACCAGGCGCGTGCGCTGGAGCGGCTGTTTCGCGAAGCGCATGGGCTGAAAGGTGCAGCCCAGGTGGTGGACCGTCCGGAAATCGCAGCACAGAGCAGGCAGCTTGAACGCCTGGTCATGTCGGTGCGGCAGTGTGAGCAGCCGATAACGTCTGCGCAGGCCGCCGCCTTGGTCGATGCCGTCGCTGCCACCCAGCATGTGGTGCTGCGCGACAAGCAAGGCTAGGTTGACTGGGTAGTCGCTGCATCGGCATTCGGTGTGCTGCACTGGCGGGTGGCACTCCTTCCTGGAGCAATGCATGGACGCGTCTTCTTCCTACGACAGGTCGGCGATCACCATACTAGTGGTAGAGGATAGCTCTACCCAGGCAGCGCAGTTGCGCATGGTGCTGGAAGCGGAGCAGTTCACCGTATTGATGGCTGAGAATGGCCGCGCGGCGCTGGCGGTGCTGCGGGAAACCCTGCCAACGATGGTCATCACCGATGTCGTCATGCCCGAGATGGATGGCTACCAGCTTTGCGATACCATCAAGAAGGATCCGGCGCTGCACGACATACCGGTCATCATGATGACGTCGCTGGTGAGCTGGGACGATATCACCCGTAGCCTGGAGTGTGGCGCCACGCACTTCTTGCGCAAGCCTTATGACCCGGTCGCGCTGATTTCACGCATCAATTACATCCTGCTGAACCTGGAGTTGCGCCATGGCAGGAAAGTACAGATGGGCCTGGAAATCATTCTGGCCGGCAAGAAGGTGTTCGTGAATTCGGATCGTCAGCAGATCCTGGATATGCTGATCTCGACCTATGACGAAGCCTTGCGCCTGAATGAGGAGCTGCAGCAGCAACAGGCGGCGATAGCGCAGTCCAACCGTATATTGCGCAGCCTTTATGCCCTGGCTGGCTCATTGAGCAATGCGGCAACACCTGGGGATGCCTGCCAGATTGCGCTGCAGGGCATGACCGAGCTGTTGGGCTATAGGGCGGCCTGGGTGCTACTGCCCGATGGCAAGGCGGGGCTGCAAACCCTTTGCAGCAAAAGCCTGTTGCCCATACCGCCACGTAGCGAGGTATGCCTGGGGGCATCGCTGCTGCTACCTGATGGGCACAATGCACCGGTGCATATTGCCGACTGCACCTGCCTGCACGGCACAGGTGAGGCGGCTTTGCCGCGACCCCATGTGATTGCACCCCTGTCGACGGCGCAGGGCATGGCCGGTGTGATCAATGCGCTGCCGCGACATGGCGCAGTGTTCGATGGTGAGGACCTGAAGGTCATCGGCATGGTGGCGCGTCAGTTAAGCGAGGCACTGGAACGTTTGCAACTGGTCGAGAGCCTGAACCAGCGGGCAGTGCAGCTGGAGGAGGCCAACAAGGAACTAGAGAGCTTCAGCTACTCGGTCTCGCACGACTTGCGTGCCCCCTTGCGGGCGATAGAGGGGTTTTCACAGTTGTTGCAACGCCATCTGGGAGGTGGTCTGGATGCGGAGGCCTTGCGGCTGCTGACGGTGATTCGCGAAGGCAGCATGAAGATGGACGGGCTGATCATCAGCCTGATGGAGCTTTCCCGGGTGGGCAAGGTGCCTCTGCGGGTGCGGCAGGTGGATATGACTCAGCTGGCTCAGGGCGTCTGGCTGGAGCTGCAATCCGACAACCGGGACCATGAGGTGGTGTACCAGATGGCCAGCTTGCCGCCTGCGCTGGGTGACCCGGTGTTACTCAGGCAGGTCTGGGCCAATCTGCTGTCGAATGCACTCAAGTATTCTCGGGGTCGTCCGCGTCAGGTGATAGAAGTGGCCGGCAGGCTGGATGGGGCGCTGGCGGTGTATTCGGTCAGGGATAATGGCGCGGGCTTCAATATGGCGTATTACGACAAGTTGTTCGGCGTATTCCAGCGCTTGCACGGCGAGCAAGAGTTTCCCGGTACGGGCATAGGCCTGGCAAATGTAAAGCGTATCGTGACCCGCCACGGTGGCGAGGTTTGGGCTGAAGGGAAGGAGGGCGAGGGGGCGGTTTTCTACTTTTCGCTGCCCCTTGCCGCGCCTGAAGGCTGACGGAAAGACAAATGGCCCGGAGGATATCCGGGCCATTGCTGTAACAGATGGCGTGGTCAGCTAGCTGACTCGTGCGCGGGCGATCAACCCAGGCGGGCGGCCACGACGTCCCAGTCCACCAGCTTCCAGAAGGCTTCCAGGTAGTTGGGGCGGCTGTTGCGATAGTCGATGTAGTAGGCGTGTTCCCAGACATCGGCGGTCAGCAGGGCGGTGTCCGCTGTGGTCAGCGGCGTGGCGGCGGCGGAGGTGTTGACGATGTCCAGGCTGCCGTCAGCCTTCTTGACCAGCCAGGTCCAGCCCGAACCGAAGTTGCCGGCTGCGGCGGTGTTGAAGGCCTTCTTGAATTCGTCCAGCGAACCCCACTTGGCATTGATGGCATCGGCCAGCTTGCCCGTGGGTTGGCGTGCGTCGCCTGCATTGGGCTTGAAGCCCAGCCAGAAGAAGGTGTGGTTCCAGACCTGGGCGGCGTTGTTGAACAGACCACCGGCCGGTGCCTTTTTCACGATCTCTTCCAGGGTGGCATTCTCGTGCTCGGTGCCCTTGATGAGGTTATTCAGATTGGTGATATAGGTCTGGTGATGCTTGCCGTAGTGGTACTCCAGCGTCTCTTTGGACATGTGCGGCGCGAGCGCATCGATGGCATAGGGCAGTTCGGGAAGCTTGTGTTCCATAGGGTTCTCCAGGACGGTTGACAGCCGGGCCGTGTGCAGCCGGCTCTTGGTATGCGGCTGAATGATAGCGTGTGCTGCGCTGCACGCCAATGGTTGACTAAATTACTAAGTTATTCCCTGCCTGCCTATGGGCACGTGGGCAAGGCGGCTTGCCCCAGCGGCGAAGGCTGGAGCTTTTGCGCTATTATGCGTCGATCGCCCATCCCCAGACTCTGACCTATGACCTGGCTAGCCCTCGTCCTTGCCCTGCTGCTGGAACAATTCCATCCGGTTGGCCGTGGCAACCTTTTCTATTGCGGTTACCGTGGTTTTGCCGACAGCGTGGAGCGCAATTTCAACGCCGGTGAGTATCATCACGGCGTGGTCGGCTGGATGATAGCCGTGCTGGTGCCCAGCGTGCTGGTGCTGCTGGTGGCCGGCCTGCTGTACCTGGTGCACTGGTCGCTGTATTGGCTGTTTGGCCTGGCGGTGCTGTATGTCACCATGGGTTTCAGGCAGTTCAGCCCGGCCTTTACCGGGGTGGCCGACGCGCTGAAGGAGGGTGATCTGGCAACGGCACGTACCCTGCTGGGTGGCTGGACGCGTGAGCCGGCCAGCGAGCTGCACGAGGCCGAAGTGGCGCGGGTGGCGATCGAGCAAGGGTTGATCGATGCTTATCGCCATGTATTTGGCCCCATGTTCTGGTTTATCGTGCTGGGCCCGTTCGGTGCGGTTGCCTATCGCGCCGCCACCATATTGCAGCTCAAATGGGGTACGCGGGATCGCCGGCGTGGCGAGCGCTTCGGCAATTTCGCCGACAAGGCGGCCTATGTGATCGACTGGCTGCCCATTCGTGCCACGGCGGCCAGCTTTGCCGTGGTCGGGGATTTCGAAGACGCCGTATTCTGCTGGCGCCAGCAGGCCGAACGCTGGATCAGCGAGACCTATGGCATCTTGTTGGCGGCGGGTGCTGGTGCCATAGGCGTGCGCCTGGGCATGCCGCTGCACCAGGAGCATACCGTACGCTTTCGCCCCGAGTTGGGGCTGGGCGAGGAGGCGGATGCCAATATGCTGGCCAGCGCGGTGGGCCTGGTCTGGCGCACACTGTTGTTCTGGCTGGCGCTGATACTGCTGGTGACCCTGGTCCGTTATCTTTGATCCCCTACTCGGTGCATGGCATGCCTACCATCCGCTTTACTGACGGCAGCCAGCTGGCTGTCGCCAATATCTACTGCATAGGTCGTAACTATGCGGCCCATGCAGCTGAACTGGGCAACACGCTGGAGCCTGAGCCAGTGGTGTTTCTCAAGCCGACCTCGGCTTTGCTGCATGAGGGTTCGACTATTACCTTGCCGGACTACTCGAACGATGTGCATCACGAGGCTGAGCTGGTACTGGCGATAGGGCAGGGGGGCAAGCATATCGCCCGCGATGCGGCCATGAGCCATGTGGCCGGCTATGCGCTGGGGCTGGATTTGACCGCGCGGGATCTGCAGACCCAGGCCAAGAACAAGGGCCTGCCCTGGGCGGTGGCCAAGGGGTTTGATGGATCGGCCTGCCTGTCGCGCTTTATTGCGCCGGCACAGTTGCCCGCGCCTGAAGCAGCCCGCTTCAGCCTGCAGGTGAACGGCCAGATTCGGCAGGTGGGGGATTGCAGCCTGATGATCCATGATCTGCCCGCCATTATTGCCTACCTCTCCAGCCGCTTTACCTTGCAGCCGGGCGATCTGATCTATACCGGCACGCCGGCAGGGGTGGCTGCCATCCAGGCCGGTGATGTGCTGGAACTGGCCTTGGGCGATGTGTTGAAGGCGCGTTTCGAGGTCGCATGAAACGGCGCATGCGCATCCAGGTCAAGGCCCGCTGGGCTGAGGAGGAGGTACGGGTGCGCATACACCCGCCCACACCTGTGCCACAGGCGTTCAAGATGCTCGCCGTGCTGGGCATACTGCTGTTCTGGTGCTACTACCTGGGCTGGTTTGGCCGGGGTGGGCAGGATGGCCTGGAGACGGGGTTCCTGCTTTTCGGTATCTGCCAGATGCCCATGCTGTGGTGGTGGGTACGCGGGCAGATGCGGCGCTGGCACTAGGCTGCCGGCAGGCTGGCCAGATCCCAGCGCGGACGCACAGCAAACGGCCCGGCCTCACGCGCATGCAGCAGCCGTTGGGCGCCAGCATAGGCAATCATGGCGCCGTTATCGGTGCATAAATCCAGCGGCGGGTAATAGACCTTGAGCTTGCGCTTTGCGGCCATGGCATCCAACCCGGCCCTGAGCTGGCGATTGGCGCCAACCCCGCCTGCAACCACCAACTGCTTGAGGCCCGTCTGCTTGAGTGCGGCCCAGCATTTGCTGGTCATCAGCTCCACCACGGCTGCCTGGAAGGCGGCGCAGATATCGGCACGTGTGGCATCGTCGATCTCGCCCTGTTTCTTTACCAGGGTCAATACTGCTGTCTTGAGGCCGGCAAAGCTGAAATCCAGATCGCCCGAATGCAGCATGGGGCGGGGCAGGGTAAAGCGGCTGGGGTCGCCCTGGTCGGCCAGCCTGGACAGTGCGGGGCCACCAGGGTAGCCCAGGCCCAATAGCTTGGCAGTCTTGTCGAAGGCTTCGCCTGCTGCATCGTCCAGCGTCTCGCCCAACAACTGGTAATGGCCCACGCCATGCACCGCCATCAGCTGGGTATGGCCGCCCGATACCAGCAAGGCCACAAACGGAAAACTGGGGGCCGGTTGCGCCAGCAAGGGTGAAAGCAGGTGGCCCTCAAGGTGGTGTACGCCGATGACGGGCTTGCCCAGCGCCACGCCCAGGCCATTGGCCACGGCCGCTGCCGTCAGTAGGGCGCCGGCAAGGCCGGGGCCCTCGGTAAAGGCGATGGCATCGATATCCGCACGCACCTTGCCGGCATCGTGCAGGCAGGCCTCGGTCAGTGGCAGCACGCGCCGGATATGGTCGCGCGAGGCGAGCTCCGGCACCACGCCACCGTACTCGGCATGCATGGCCATCTGGGTATGGATGTGATGGGCCAGCAGGCCGCGCTCGGTGTCGTACAGGGCTACACCGGTTTCATCGCAGGAGGATTCGAGGCCGAGTACCAGCATGGGCATTACCTTGGAGTATCGTAAGTTGCCGGGGCCATGGCGCTATCGGCCCAACCCCGGATTGTCGCTCAGTCCAGGGTGACTGTCAGATCGCTCCGCTCGGTGGAGACAATGTTGAGCACGTCCATGATGCGCAGGAACCAGTCACCCAGGGCCACGCGCGAGAAGCCGGCATCGTGCCAGACGATCTCGACCGTGCCTTCCACATCATTGGACAGTACGTCATACAGGCCATCCAGGTTGTGGCCCATCTCGTAATCGAGTTCCAGCTGGCCTTCCAACTGCTCGTAGAAATCCTCTACCTGGGAAACATTGACGAATTCGATACGGGTCAGCGGCATGGGGATATCTCGGTAAATTGCTCGTAGTGATCGATGGTGACATAGCGGCGGCCATCCCGGCTGGGTTCGAATACCAGTCGCTTGGCATTGCGTTTGCCGCCACGGTAGTCCAGGTCGGCCTCACGCCAGTTGCCGCGAGGCAGGCGCTTTTCGCGGTTGCCGAAATGATCGCCACCCAGACTCTTGCCTTGCAGCTCCGGGCTACGCCACAAGGGGCGACCAGGCTGCCAGCCGGCTTGGCGGGCTTGCTTCTTGGTGACGAACTGGGCCGGCAACTGGCCGGTCTGGTTGAGCTGGCTAAGGCTTTGCGCCAGTTCGGTGGTGTTGAGCTGGCCTTGCAGCTTGGCGTTGAGCGACTGCGCCACCTGGCGGCAGTCGGGCAAGGGCGCTGCCAGGGTGTTCAGGCAGATCAAGAGGGCAGCCAGGGCGCGCATTGTAATGTCTTGTGCTGGGCAAAGTCCGAATTATCGGTTTGCCGGCGGCTGCGGTCAAAGCCGGGTAAGCCTGTATCCAATTGTAAAAAAGCGCCACCGGGCAGGGTGGAGTGGAACCAGCTTGCCTGCATGCCTATCATAGCCCCCATGAAACGATATTCTGCTTTGACAATTGCCGTGCTGCTGGGCCTGGCCGGTGTGGCCCGTGCCAATGAACTGCCCGACCTGGGCGATTCGGCGCTGGCCAACCTGCCGCCGCATGAGGAGCGCTATATTGCCGACATGACGGTGCGCGAGTTGCGCCGTTCCGGCATGGTGCTGGACGACGTGGAGGTGACGGAGTACCTGGAGCGCCTGGGCTACCGGCTGGTGGCGGCCAGCAATGAGAATCGGGTCAATTTCCGCTTCTTTCCCATCGCTGAAAACACCATCAATGCCTGGGCCGTACCGGGGGGCGTCATCGGCATCAATACCGGCCTGATGGTGCTGTCGCAGCACGAGTCTGAGCTGGCGGCAGTCATGGCGCATGAAATTGCCCATGTGACCCAGCATCACTATGCCCGTATGGTGGAGTCGCAAAAGGGTGCCGGCCTGATGACGCTGGGCACCCTGGCCTTGGCCATCCTGGCGGCGTCGCAAAGCCGTGGCGGCGATGCGCCCATGGCGGCCATTGCGGCCAGCGAGGGCTACCAGGCGCAGCGCTATCTGGATTTCTCCCGCGATCTGGAGCGTGAGGCCGACCGGGTAGGCATGACCACCCTCAAAGGGGCAGGCTTTGACATGCACGCCATGCCCAATTTCTTCGACCGCATGCAGAAGCACTACCGCAATGTGGATAACGGGGCTTTTGCCTTTTTGCGTACCCACCCGGTTACCGGCGAGCGCATCAGTGACAGCCAGTCGCGCGCGGCCGAGCAGGCTTACCGGCAGTGGCCGGACAGCGTGGATTACCTGCTGGTGCGGGAAAAGGCGCGGGGCTTGCAGCTGGGGCCGCGTGCTGCGCTGGACTACTACCAGGGCACCACGGGGCAGAAGAAGTACACCAGCGAGGCGGCGCAGCAATACGGCTATGCCCATGCCCTGCTGCTGGCCGGACGGGCCGATGCCGCCTGGGCGCGCCTGCAGCAGGCGCAGCAGGCCTTGCCTGGCGGCCATGCCATGTTTGAATCATTGGCTGGCAGCATACGTTTGCAGCAGGGCCGGCTGGCGGATGCCGCTGCCTTGCTGGCAGCCGGGCGGGAGCGCTTTCCTGGTGCCCAGGCGCTGGTCTATGGCGAGATTGATGTAAAGATGAGACAGAATGAGGGCAAGCAGGCCATTGCCCTGCTGGAGGGGGCGCTGGCCGAGCGAGGGGGAGACCCAGGGCTGCATAAACGCCTCGCCCAGGCCTATGCCCTGCAAGGTATGCAAGGCCCGTCGCACCGCGCCATGGCTGAGTATTACGCGCTTCTGGACGAACCCAGTACGGCCATAGAGCAACTGAATATTGCCCGCCGCAGCGGCGGCGATTTCTATCAGATGTCGGCTATTGAGGCCCGTATCAAGGAGCTGCGCAGCCGGCTGGATGGCAGGAAATTCAAGGAAGATCCTGCTACGCGAAATCCCTCCTGACATTGCGCCGGATTTGCTGCCTAGAATGAGAAACAAGGGTCAATATAAAAAGGTGCGTTCCATGCTGCGCCATTTCGTAGGGTGTGTGGCGGTCTGTCTCGCTTCGTCGGCTTGGGCCGGCGAATTCACGCTGAGCAGCGGCCTGAGTTTCAGTGAGTACGACAATCCGCGCGTACTGGAGACCGGCATGCCCTTGTCGCTCGGCTATCGCAGTGGCGACTGGAGACTGGACGCCAGCGGCAACTGGCGGGATCAGCGCAGCGCTGCCACCACCACCAGCCCTGCCATCAAGGGTTATCGTCCCTTGCGTTTGGCCGGCCGCACCATCTGGGTACCGGTGACTGGCCCGAGGCCGGATGGCAGTGCTGCCCGCGTCAGCGGTTGGGGTGACCTTAATCTGGGCCTGGGCCGTAGCTTTATGCTGGGCGAGCTGGAGGAGGGCGGTAGCCTGGATCTGCGCGCCGTGGTCAAGCTGCCCACCGGTAGCCAGGCCAAGGGCTTCTCTACCGGCAAGACAGACTGGTCGCTGGGTGGCAGCTACAGCCGCAGCATGGGGCCTTACAGCCTCAGTTGGACCTCGGGCTATAACTGGATAGGCAAGCAAAGCGGCTATGCCACGCGCAATACCTGGAGTAGTGATCTCTACCTGGGCTATGGCCTTGGCGATGGGCTGGATCTGGGGCTGGACTATGCCTGGTCGCAAAGTGCCACACCAGGCGGCGAGGCGTCGCGCACGCTGACCTTGTCTACCGGCCTGCCTTTGGGTGAGGGTGGCTACTTTACCTTCAGCTATCTGCGCGGCTTCTCTGACGCTGACCCGCAGCAGGATTTCAACTTCAGCTACAACTACAGCTTCCGCTGACATGGCCATGCGATTGTTCTGGTGGGCCTTGCTGTTTTGCCTGGCGACGGCGCAGGCTGCCGTGGTGGGCCGCATAGAAGCCGCCGGTGGGCAGTACGGCCGGCAGGACGATGCGGGCACCAGCAAGCCGGCCATGCTCAACGGTGTGGTCGAGGCCGGAGACACCTTGATCACCGGCCATGGTGGCTGGATGGTGCTGGCCATGAGCGATGGCGCCAGCCTGACCTTGCGACCCAATACCCAGTTGCGTATTGATGAATACCGCTACCAGGCTGAGCAGGCCAGTGAGTCGCGGGCGTGGTTGCGGCTGGTTCGTGGGGCGTTGCGATCGGTTACCGGTTTGATAGGCCAAAGTAATCGACCGTCCTATCGTCTTGCCACCCCAACCATGACCATAGGCATACGCGGTACCGATCACGAGACCGTGCTGCAGGATCATTTGGCTGACGCCGATACGCCGGCTGGAGTGTATGAATGGGTGCACGATGGCGAGAGCGTCATGCAGGTTGCAGGCCAGGAATTGGCTGTGCGGCCCGGCGAGAGCGGCTACCTACCGGTGGGGGACGGTGCCTTGCCGCGCCTGTTGGCGCAGCGCCCACGGCTGTTCGAGCGCTTGCAGCAGTTTGGCCGGGAGCAGGGGCTGGACCAGGTACTGGAGCGGCTGCACGACAGGGGTGAGGGCGGCTTCCGTGCCCGGCCATTGTCGCCTGAGCAGCGCGAGCAACTGATCGAGCAGGGCAGGCAAGCGGTGCGCGAGCGCATGGAGGCATTGCCGCCTGGTCAGAAGCCGGATAGGGAGCAGGTGCAGAAAGCGGTGAAGCAGCGGCTGCAGAAGCTCGAACGCCCCCCGACTTTGCCGCGCAAACGGGTAGGCGGCTAGCCTGCCATGGGGTCGGGCATGCCGGCCTTGCCGCGCATGCAGGCCAGATAAAGCCCGCCATCCGGCCCCGTGCCGCTGCGCTGGGCCTGCCATATCATCTCCGCCAGGCAATCCATCATTTCATGCTGGGCACGATGCTCATCACCTGTCTGCTGACAGAGTGCTTGGTAGAGCTCGCGCACGCCATGGGGCTGGTTGATCGACAATTGCTCCTCAATGGCGAGGTGCATATTCATATGCAGGAAGGGATTGGTCTCGCCAAACTCGGGCAGGTAATCCAGGTCGGCGTAGCGCTCGGGGGCGTCGACGATGGCATGATACTCGGGATGGCGTACCAGTACGGCCAGGGCGATTTTCTCCAGGTCGGTGAGGGGAGCGGACTGTTTCTGCTTGGCCCAGGTGTCGAACAGGAATCGGCGGGCTTGGTCGCGGGTGGGATTGAACATCGGTGTGGCCGTAAGGGAAGCAGGGGGTATTTTCCGCTGCCCGCGGTCGTCAGTCCAGCTTTGCCAGCACAAGGCTTTGATGCAAAAGGCGATTGGCACCATCCAGCCGGGCAATCTGGCCGTTGCCGTAGAAGCCGGCCAGGGGCGTGCCTGGCCAGGCGCGTACCAGGGTCTGCCATTCCCTATCCTGACCATCGTGCAGTGCCGGGCCACGGCCGGCGCAGGAGAACAGCAGGCCGGCTGCTGGTGCAGGCTGGCTGGCCATGGTTTGGACTTCGGCCAGGGCGGTGGCGGCGGTGCGGCGCATCCATACTACCCGCTCGCCGGGGAACAGCCGGGCAGCCACGGTGACGCTGCCATCGGGGTTGAGCGACACCAGCGGCCAGCATTGGCTGGGTTGGCTGTCTTCATCCAGGGTGGCCAGGGCCAGTTCATGCAGTTCCGGCAGGCTGACCATGCTGCGTCTGAGCGTGGCGGCAGCCATGCGGCCATCCAGGCTTTGTAGCTCGAAGCCGGCAATGCCTGTGACCGTGAAGGCTGGGCTGACCGGTGACAGGCCTCGGGAAACCAGTACATCGCTGGCCGGCAAGGCCAGTTCAGCCTTGCCATCTGCTGCAATCTGGCTCTGGCGCCAGACCTTGTAGGGGCCGACGCCAGTGGCATCGCCAGCAATACCGCCATAGCGCGCCCAACCGGTTTCCAGCCAGGCCAGGTCCAGGGTGTTGGGGGCGGCCAGGGTCAGTCTCGGTGTGTCGGCCTGGGCCGGTGGCAACTGCTGTATCAGCAGGGCGGCGGCGGCTGGTGTGTCTACCAGCCAGTCATCTTCGTTCATTACCCCCAGTGCGGTGCAGCCTGCCACGGCCAGTGTCTGGGCAGCGCGGGCGGCTGCCACCAGGGCAGGGCGTGGGTCGTGGGCAAAATCGGCAGAGAGGAAAAGCAGCACGGCGGCGGCTCTTTGCTCCCCCAATTTGGACAGCGCCTGCTCTACTGCGTCGGCAGCGAGCCTGGGGGAAGGGCGGGAAGCATGGGCGAGGCCAGAAGCGTAGCGGGTGGACATGCTGCCATTATCCTTCATCGCCGCTGGCTTCGCTGGCGCGCTATGATGTATTCATCATTTCTTCCGGAGGCCTTGGTTCATGTCTGCTCCCATCTATGATTTTGCCGCCAAACGACTGGACGGTACGCCTGAGAACCTGGACGCCTACAAGGGCAAGGTGCTGCTGATCGTCAATACCGCCAGCGAATGTGGTTTTACCCCTCAGTTCACGGGGCTGCAGTCTGTGTACGAGCAGTTCAAGGACAGGGGGTTTGAGGTGCTGGGTTTCCCCTGCAACCAGTTTGGTGGGCAGGAGCCTGGTGATGCCGAGCAGATAGGGGCGTTTTGCCAGAAAAACTTCGGGGTGGGCTTTCCCATGTTCGAGAAGATAGATGTCAATGGTGACGACACCCACCCGCTGTACAAATACCTCAAGACCTCGGCCAAGGGCTTGTTGGGCACCGAGGCTATCAAGTGGAACTTCACCAAGTTTCTGGTGGATCGCGAGGGCAAGGTGATAGATCGGTTTGCGCCATCGACCAAGCCCGAGGAGTTGGTCAGCAAGATAGAGGCATTGCTCTAAAGTGGGCCGCCGGCAAAACCTTCGCGGCAGAGGTGAGCCGGCTTACCATGCCCAGGTGCTGACTGCGCATGGGGGCCAGGTGGTAGCCGCTACAACAGATTTTGTTGAAGGGCTTGGACACGGGTTATCCGCAATCTTGCAAACTGCTTGCGAGGCCCGCTTGCGGATTGCCGGGCGGGGGCATTTCGGCTAGAATTCGCCCTGAAAATCACGGAATTATCAGAGGGAACGGGATAGGCACGCCTATCCCGTTTTCTTACGTCTAGAGCGCGTAATGCGTCCTGACAACCGCAATTCAGGAGTCGCCGGTGTCCCAACAACGTTCCAAAGCCTTGCTCGCCCTTGCCGATGGCACGCTCTTCCACGGCACGTCCATCGGTGCCGATGGCCATACGGTTGGTGAAGTGGTGTTCAACACCGCGCTGACCGGTTACCAGGAAATCCTTACCGATCCGTCTTATTGCAAGCAGATCGTCACGCTGACCTATCCGCATATTGGGAATGTGGGCGTGAATCGCGAGGATGCGGAATCGAATGGGGTATTTGCCGCCGGCCTGATCGTGCGCGATCTGCCCCTGCGTGCCTCCAACTTCCGCATGGAAGAGACACTGGACGCTTACCTGCGTCGCAACAACACGGTGGCGATTGCCGATATCGACACCCGCAAGCTGACCCGCATCCTGCGGGAAAAGGGCGCGCAGTCGGGCTGTATCATGGCGGGCGAGGTGGATGCGGACCGTGCCATCGAACTGGCCCGTGGCTTTGGTTCCATGGCCGGGCAGGATCTGGCGCGGGTGGTGAGCTGTACCGAGGCCTATCGCTGGGATACCCGTGAGTGGCAGTTGGGCATGGGCTACGCCGCCCAGGTCAATGCGCGCTTTCATGTGGTGGCCTACGATTTCGGCGTCAAGCACAATATCCTGCGCATGCTGGCCGAGCGTGGCTGCAGGCTGACCGTGGTGCCGGCCCAGACCTCGGCCGAGGATGTGCTCAAGCTCAATCCCGATGGCGTGTTCCTCAGCAATGGCCCTGGCGATCCGGAGCCTTGCGACTACGCGATTGCGGCCATCCGTACCTTCCTCGACAAGAAACTGCCGGTGTTTGGCATCTGCCTGGGTCACCAGTTGCTGGCGCTGGCCGCCGGTGGCAAGACCAGCAAGATGAAGTTTGGCCACCACGGTGCCAACCATCCGGTGCAGGATCTGGATGACCGTCGCGTGCTGATTACCAGCCAGAATCATGGCTTCCAGGCCGATGAGAGCACCCTGCCGGCCAATGTGCGCATTACCCATCGCTCGCTGTTTGACGGCACGGTACAGGGTATCGCCCTGACCGATCGCCCGGCCTTCAGCTTCCAGGGTCACCCCGAAGCCAGCCCAGGTCCGCACGACGTCGCCTACCTGTTCGATCGCTTTACCGCCGCCATGGCGCAACACAAGCAATAAGGACACGCCATGCCCAAGCGTACAGACATCAAATCCATCCTGATCATCGGTGCCGGCCCCATCGTCATCGGTCAGGCTTGTGAATTCGACTATTCCGGTGCTCAGGCCTGCAAGGCCCTGCGCGAAGAAGGCTACAAGGTCATCCTGGTCAACTCCAACCCGGCCACCATCATGACCGACCCGGAGATGGCCGATGTGACCTACATCGAACCCATTACCTGGGAGGTGGTCGCCAAGATCGTCGAAAAGGAACGTCCGGATGCCATCCTGCCCACCATGGGTGGCCAGACGGCGCTGAACTGTGCGCTGGATCTGTGGCGCAATGGCGTGCTGGACAAGTACAAGGTCGAGTTGATTGGAGCTACGCCCGAGGCCATCGACAAGGCGGAAGACCGTCAGAAATTCAAGCTGGCCATGGACAAGATCGGCCTGGGCTCGGCCCGTTCCGGTATTGCCCATACGCTGGACGAGGCCTTGGCAGTGCAATCCAAGCTGGGCTTCCCGGCCATTATCCGTCCCAGCTTTACCATGGGTGGTACGGGCGGCGGCATCGCCTACAATATCGAAGAGTTCATCGAGATCTGTACCCGGGGCCTCGATCTTTCCCCTACCCATGAGCTGCTGATCGAAGAGTCGCTGCTGGGCTGGAAAGAGTATGAGATGGAAGTCGTGCGCGACCGCAACGACAACTGCATCATTGTCTGCTCCATCGAGAACTTCGATCCCATGGGTGTGCATACCGGTGACTCCATCACCGTGGCACCGGCGCAGACGCTGACCGACAAGGAATACCAGATCATGCGTAACGCCTCCTTGGCGGTACTGCGTGAAATCGGTGTCGATACCGGTGGCTCCAATGTGCAGTTCTCGGTCAATCCCAAGGATGGCCGGCTGATCGTCATCGAGATGAATCCGCGCGTATCGCGTTCGTCTGCGCTGGCGTCCAAGGCAACCGGTTTCCCCATTGCCAAGGTGGCGGCCAAGCTGGCCGTGGGCTTTACCCTGGATGAGCTCAAGAACGACATTACCGGTGGCCTGACCCCGGCTTCGTTCGAGCCTTCCATCGACTACGTGGTCACCAAGATCCCGCGTTTCGCTTTCGAGAAGTTCCCTCAGGCCAATGATCGCCTGACCACCCAGATGAAGTCGGTGGGTGAGGTAATGGCCATAGGCCGTTCGCTGCAGGAATCCATGCAGAAGGCCTTGCGTGGCCTGGAGACCGGCTTGGCTGGCTTTGACGAGCGCACCACCGATGTGGACAAGCTGGCGGCTGAGCTGGGCGCGCCGGGGCCTGAGCGTATTCTCTATGTGGCGGACGCTTTCCGTCTGGGCATGAGCCTGGATGAGGTGTTCAGCCATACCAAGATCGACCCCTGGTTCCTGGCGCAGATCGAAGACCTGATCCTGGACGAGAAGGCCTTGGCCCAATGCAGCCTGGACAGCCTGGATGGCGCCGAACTGCGCCGCCTCAAGCGCAAGGGCTTCTCCGACCGCCGCCTGGCCATCCTGCTGGGTGCCGAAGCGGCTGCTGTGCGTGCGCGCCGCCATAGCTTTGGTGTGCGCCCTGTCTACAAGCGGGTGGATACCTGCGCGGCGGAATTTGCCACCAATACGGCCTATATGTACTCGACCTATGAGGAAGAGTGCGAGGCACAGCCGACCAATGCCAAGAAGATCATGGTACTGGGTGGTGGGCCCAACCGCATCGGCCAGGGTATCGAGTTCGATTACTGCTGCGTGCATGCCGCCCTGGCGCTGCGCGATGATGGCTACGAGACCATCATGGTCAACTGCAACCCGGAAACCGTGTCTACGGATTACGATACCTCGGACCGCCTGTACTTCGAGCCGCTGACGCTGGAAGACGTGCTGGAAATCGTACATGTGGAAAAGCCGGCTGGCGTGATCGTGCAGTATGGTGGCCAGACGCCGCTGAAGTTGGCGCGGGCGCTGGAAGCCAATGGCGTGCCCATCGTCGGCACCAGCCCGGACATGATAGATGCCGCCGAGGACCGTGAGCGCTTTCAGAAGCTGCTGCACGACCTGGGCCTGAAGCAGCCGCCCAATGCAACAGCCCGCAACGAGAAGGATGCGCTGGTGCTGGCCGCTGAAATCGGCTACCCGCTGGTGGTACGCCCCTCCTATGTGCTGGGTGGCCGTGCCATGCAGATCGTCCATAGCGAGGATGACCTGACGCGCTATATGCGTGAGGCGGTAAAGGTCTCCAATGACAGCCCGGTGCTGCTGGATCGCTTCCTCAACGA
The DNA here is from genome assembly GCF_036961565.1 of Chitinimonas sp. JJ19. Classification (NCBI taxonomy): domain Bacteria; kingdom Pseudomonadati; phylum Pseudomonadota; class Betaproteobacteria; order Neisseriales; family Chitinibacteraceae; genus Chitinimonas; species Chitinimonas sp. JJ19. Next base: position 176,060 of record NZ_JBAMDD010000002.1, on the reverse strand, counting down.
TGCCATCGAAGTGGATGTGGATGCCATCAGCGACGGCCAGGCTGTGGTGATAGGCGGCATCATGGAGCATATCGAGCAGGCTGGTGTGCACTCGGGCGACTCGGCCTGTTCGCTGCCACCCTATTCGCTCAGCCAGGAGATGCAGGACGAGCTGCGTCGCCAGACTGTTGCCATGGCGCGCGCCCTGAATGTGATCGGCCTGATGAACGTGCAGTTTGCCATCCAGGGCGAGACGGTTTTTGTGCTGGAAGTGAACCCACGGGCATCGCGTACCGTGCCTTATGTGTCCAAGGCTACCAGCCGGCCGCTGGCCAAGATCGCTGCTCGTTGCATGGTGGGGCAGACGCTGGAAGCACAGGGCGTGCACGGCGAGGTGATCCCGCCGTATTATTCGGTCAAGGAAGCCGTCTTCCCCTTCATCAAGTTCCCCGGTGTGGATAGCATACTCGGGCCGGAAATGAAGTCGACCGGCGAGGTCATGGGTGTGGGCGATACGTTCGCGGAAGCCTATGTGAAATCACAGCTGGGTGCCGGTGAAAAGCTGCCGACCTCGGGCCGGGTGTTCCTGTCGGTACGCGATGCCGACAAGCCGCAGCTGGCTGAGATGGGCCGTATGCTGGTGGACGCCGGGCTGGAGCTGGTGGCGACCCGTGGTACCGCTGCCGTGTTGCATGCTGCTGGTATTCCGGTGCAGGAAGTGAACAAGGTCAAGGAAGGTCGCCCCCATATCGTGGACATGATCAAGAACGGCGAAATTGCCCTGATCGTGAATACGGTTGACGAGCGACGTGCCTCGATTCAGGATTCCTATTCCATACGCTTTGAGGCACTCAAGGGCCGCGTGCCTATCTACACCACGGTGGCAGGTGGCCGTGCTGCGGCCTATGGCATCAAGCACATGCGGGAATGGACTGTCTATTCGGTGCAGGGTCTGCACGAGCGTCTCAAGACGGCCTGATCTGTCATATTGTTAGCCGGCCGCCGCGCCTGGGCGCGGCGGCTCTGTTTTTGTCCCGATGGCGTTGCCATCGGGTTTGTTTTTAGCACCCGGCCAGAAAGGTGGCCGGCACGGAGAAGCACGAAATGATCAAGGTACCTCTTACCGTTTTGGGCGCGGAATTGCTCAGGGCCGAGTTGCAGCAGCTGAAGAGCGTTGAGCGCCCTTCGGTGATTGCCGCCATTGCTGAAGCACGCTCGCATGGCGATCTGTCGGAAAACGCCGAATACGATGCGGCCAAGGAGCGGCAGGGCTTTGTGGAAGGACGTATTGCTGATCTGGAAGGCAAGTTGTCCAATGCCGTGATCATCAACCCGGCCGAGATCGATGCCGAAGGTCGTATCGTATTTGGTACCACCGTGGATCTGGAAGACCTGGAATCCGGCGACAATGTGACCTACCAGATCGTGGGTGACGACGAGGCAGACATCAAGCTGGGCAAGATTTCCGTTTCCAGCCCCATCGCCCGCGCCCTGATCGGCAAGTCGGCCGGTGATGTGGCCGAGGTGCAGGCGCCTGGCGGTATCCGCGAGTATGAAGTGCTGGACGTGAAGTACATCTGATCCGGCTCACCGGCTCCCACGAAAGGTAGCGATGCAAACGTTTCCGAATGCGCTGCGTTCCATCCTGACGGTGTTCTGGATAGGTGGGCTGTGGGTCATAGGCCTGCTGGTGGGGCCCTTGCTGTTTCAGCAGCTGGACAACAACCTGGCCTATCGCATGGTGGCGGTGATGTTCCGCGCCATGGCCTGGGTCGGCATCGTGGCGGGTATCTATATCGTCTTCCACATACTGTGGGATGAGGGCCTGCGGGCTTTCCAGACGCTGGAATTCTGGTTGATCCTGGGCATGCTGATACTGACCCTGGTGAATCATTTTGCGGTGTTTCCGGTGATCTCCGAGGTCAAGCCGCAAATGCACACCGCCGCTGAGGGCGTGTTCGGCGGGGGCTTCCAGAGCTGGCAAACCATCTCCAGCCTGATCTACCTGATACAAAGCGTGCTGGGACTTGTCTATGTAACGCGCGGCGCTGTCAAGTAGGGGTTGTCGCATTCTGGCGACGACATATAGCATAATTTCCAGTTTTTTCTGACGCTATCATCAGTAGGCGCTAATCTACTCCCCTGCATCCGTAAAAATCCAAGCGCGGAGCTATCAGGGGAGTTGTAAGCAATGTCCAGTCCAAATCTGCTGGCGGTGTACGCCCGCACGCCTACTGGTGATAGCGAGCTTGCTGCACCAGCCAATGGTCTTAGTATCAACCAGCGCAAGTTCCTGCAGTGGAGCGATGGTCAGCTGTCTGTCGCCGAAATGGCCGAGCGCATGGCTGCCGGTCACTCGGTGGATACCGCCCAGGTTGTCCGTGATATGGAGCGCCTGGAAAAACTGGGGCTGCTCAAACCCCTGGGGGCCGGTATCAATGTGGCGTCGGCTGCCGCAGCGCCTGCGGCCAGCGGCGGCAAGAAAAAACTGCCCTGGTGGCTGGCGGGTGCCGGTGCCGTGGCGGTAGTCGGTAGCCTGGTAGCCTTTTCCCAGCAATCGCCCCAGCCGGTGGCACAGCAGCGTGCCGCCGATGGCACGCCGGTTGCCCAGCTGGCACCAGAAGAAACCGAACAGCAGATATTTGGCGTGATGCCCAACCCGGCGCGCTGGTTTTCGCCTGGCCCCAAGCCGGCGCCAGAAGAGATCAAGCCGACCGCATTGCCGGTCAAGCCCGTCGAACCCAAGCTGGCGGCAGCACCGCTGCCCAAGCCTGTGGCGCTGCAGCCTGTAGCCGCCGCCCCACAGGCCGCGCCGACCGCAGCTGCGGTCCCTCCGGTAGCGCCTGCCCCGGTACCGCTGGCCGTAGACCCTACACCCAAGGCTGAGCCTGCGCCGTCGGTGCAGGTGGCAAGTGCCCAGCCCATGCTGGCCAAACCGGAGCCGCCTGCGCCGAACCGCAAGCCTATCTACCGCGAGCAGCCGGAGTTTCCGGTTGAGGCGGCACGTAATGGCGTGGACGGTGGCAGTGTCAGGGCGCGTATGACCGTCAATGAAACGGGCAAGGTGGTGAAGGTCGATATCCTGGACGCCAAGCCACGCCGGGTTTTTGATCGTGCCGTGGTGGCTGCGCTGAGCAAGTGGAAGTTCCAGCAGGCTGCTGCTGGCTTTACGGTGGATACGGACGTGGTATTCAAGCAGGACTGATCGTTGCCCGGTGCTTTGCGCCAATGCCAAAACAAGAAGCCGGCGTAAGCCGGCTTCTTGTTTGTGGGCGGTAGTGCTACAGACTTACTTGGCCTTGATCCGGGTGGCAGGCTTGCCCTTGCTGTTGGCCATCTTGCCGGCGCGGCCGGTAGCCACCGTAGGCTTGGCAGCCGCCTTCTTGCTGGTGGCTTCCAGCGCCTTGGCGCTGGGTTGCTTCTGACCGGGCTTGGGCAGCTGAATCTTTGGTTTGCCTTCCTGAGTAGGGCGGTACAATACCAATAGTTTGCCGATGTGTTGCACGGGGGCACAGCCCAGCACCGAGCATATCTCGGCATACCAGGTCTCGCGTGCTTCGCGATCGTCACCCTGTACGCGAACCTTGATCAGTTCATGGGCGTCGAGGTTGAGCGCGATTTCACGCATGACTGCATCGGTCAGGCCATTATTGCCTATCATCACTACCGGATTAAGGCCGTGGGCTTGAGCGCGCAGGTACAGGCGCTCGTCTCTGCTCAGTTCCATTCATGTAACTCCGCGAAAAAGCGACGAATTCTAGCTGAATCCTCTTCGGAACGTAGCGACTATTAGATAGCGTGGCAAGAAGATTCCGGAATGTTTCAATAATAGGCAGCAAAGTTTATGACAAGAAGCAAAACCAGCAAGGCGTGGTTGCAGGAGCACGTCAACGATCAATATGTGCAAAGGGCACAGAAGGATGGCTATCGTGCGCGGGCTGCCTACAAGCTGTTGGAGATAGATGAGAAGGACAAATTGCTCAAGCCCGGCCTGTGGGTGGCGGATCTGGGTGCGGCACCCGGCAGTTGGTCGCAGGTGGCACGCCGGCGTATGGGCGACCATGGTCGCGTGTTTGCGCTGGATATCCTGCCCATGGACCCCTTGCATGGGGTGGAGTTCATCCAGGGCGATTTTCGCGAAGACGCGGTGCTGAAGCAGTTCACCGAATTGCTGGGCGGTCGTCTGGTAGACCTTGTGATCTGCGATATCGCCCCCAATATGAGCGGTATGGCGGTGACAGACCAGGCCCGCAGTTTCTATCTTTGTGAGCTGGCATTGGAATTTTGCCGCGATTGGTTGAAACCTGGCGGCCATTTTCTGGTCAAGACCTTCCAGGGCTCGGGTTACACCGAGTACATGCAAGCCATGCGCGCTACCTTTCAGACGGTGGTAACGCGCAAGCCGGACGCCTCGCGCGACCGTTCTACAGAAATCTACCTGTTGGGTAGGGGAAAAAAGCCCTGACGGGCTGGCCCCTTGCCGATAGAATCCGTATGTAATGATGGCCGCTGCCGGCGTGGCCGTTTCGAAATCGCCGGTAAATAGGAGCGTCCCGTGAATAATCTGGGCAAGAATATCGCAATCTGGGTGATCATCGGTCTGGTGCTGATGACTGTGTTCAACCAGTTCTCCAAGGGCCAGGAACAGAAAACCCAGGTCCCTTACTCGCAGTTCATGAGCGAGGTGCAGGAAGGCCGCATTGCCAGCATCGAGATCGAGGGCGATCTGCTGCGTGGCCAGTGGATACGTGGCAAGCGCAACGATGGCACCAGTTTCTCCAGCTTTGCGCCATTTGACTTCCGCCTGGTCGACACCCTGATCAAGCACAACGTCAAGTTCGGCGGCAAGCCGCAGGACGAGCCCAGCCTGCTGATGAGCATCTTCATCAACTGGTTCCCCATGCTGTTGCTGATCGGTGTCTGGATATTCTTCATGCGCCAGATGCAGGGTGGCGGCAAGGGTGGGGCTTTCAGCTTCGGCAAGAGCCGTGCCCGTATGCTGGACGAAACCAACAACCCCATCACTTTCGCTGATGTGGCCGGTTGCGATGAAGCCAAGGAAGAGGTCACCGAGATCGTCGACTTCCTGCGCGACCCCAGCAAGTTCCAGAAGCTGGGAGGTCGCATTCCGCGCGGCATCCTGATGGTGGGCTCGCCCGGTACCGGTAAGACCCTGCTGGCTCGCGCCATTGCTGGCGAGGCCAAGGTGCCGTTCTTCAGCATCTCCGGTTCGGATTTCGTGGAAATGTTTGTCGGTGTTGGTGCCGCCCGTGTCCGCGACATGTTTGAAAACGCCAAGAAGAACGCGCCCTGCATCATCTTTATCGATGAAATCGATGCGGTGGGTCGCCAGCGTGGGGCGGGTCTCGGCGGTGGCAATGACGAGCGTGAGCAGACACTCAACCAGATGCTGGTGGAGATGGATGGCTTTGAGGGCAATTCCGGCGTGATCGTGATTGCCGCGACCAACCGACCCGATGTGCTGGACCCGGCGCTGTTGCGCCCCGGCCGTTTCGATCGCCAGGTGGTGGTGCCGCTGCCCGATATCCGTGGCCGTGAGCAGATACTGGCCGTACATATGCGCAAGGTGCCTATTGCCAGCGATGTGGATGCTGCCGTGCTGGCCCGTGGTACCCCGGGCATGTCGGGTGCCGATCTGGCCAACCTGGTGAACGAGGCGGCATTGTTTGCTGCCCGTGGCAACAAGCGCCTGGTGGACATGAATGACTTCGAGCAGGCCAAGGACAAGATATTCATGGGGCCGGAGCGCCGCTCCATGGTAATGACCGAGGACGAGAAGCGTGCCACGGCCTACCATGAGTCGGGCCATGCGGTGGTTGCCAAGCTGCTGCCGGGTACCGACCCGGTACACAAGGTCACCATTGTGCCGCGTGGTCGTGCCTTGGGCTTGACCTGGCAGTTGCCTGAGCGCGATGCTATCTCGCTGTACAAGGACCAGATGCTGAGCCGCCTGGCTATTCTGTTTGGTGGCCGTATCGCCGAGGATTTGTTCGTGGGCCGTATCTCCACCGGGGCGTCCAACGACTTTGAGCGTGCCACCAGCATTGCCCGCGACATGGTTACCCGTTATGGCATGTCGGACAAGCTGGGCCCCATGGTCTATGGTGAAAACGAGGGGGAGGTGTTCCTCGGCCGCTCGGTGACTACCCACAAGAATCTGTCGGAAACCACCATGCAGCAGGTGGATTCGGAAATCCGCCGCATCATCGACGAGCAGTACGCGCTGGCGCAGCGCCTGCTGGAAGAAAACCGCGACAAGGTCGAGGCCATGACGGCAGCCCTGATGGAATGGGAAACCGTTGATGCCGAGCAGGTGGAGGACATCATGCAGGGCAAGCCACCGCGCCCGCCCCGGCCTTCGGCGGGCAGCAAGCCGCCGGCAGGCGACAGCCCTAGCGGTTCGGCCCCCCAGCCAACCACGACGCCCGCACAAGAACTCTAATACCAAGCAAATACAACAGCGGGCATGTCCCGCTGTTGTGCTTTCTGCCATGTCCACACTGCTCCACGCCGGACGCTTCCGGCTTACCCTGAACCGCCCCTTGGTCATGGGCATCGTTAATGTGACGCCTGACTCCTTCTCGGATGGTGGACGCTACGACACCTTGCCTGCCGCCTTGGCGCACGCCCGGCAATTGCTGGATGAGGGGGCGGATATCCTGGATATCGGGGGGGAATCCACCCGCCCAGGGGCGCCCCAGGTTGGCGTGGAGGCGGAGCTTGCGCGAGTGCTGCCGGTACTGCACGAGCTGGTGCAATGGCAGGTGCCACTTTCCATCGATACCCGCAAGACCGAGGTGATGCGTGCGGCGCTGGCGCTGGGGGTGGATATGGTCAACGATATCGCCGCGCTGGAGGCACCCGGTGCGCTGGCAGCGGTGGTCGACAGCGCCGCTGCAGTCTGTTTGATGCACAAGCAGGGCGAACCGCAAAGCATGCAGGCCGAGCCGCAATACCAGGATGTGGTGCAGGAAGTCAGCGACTACTTGCGTCAGCGCAGGGCGTTGGCGCTGGCAGCAGGCATGGCGCCCGAGCGTATCGTGCTGGACCCCGGTTTTGGCTTTGGCAAGACGCTGGACCACAATATTGCGCTGTTCCAGGCCCTGCCAACATTGGTGGGGCTGGGTAGCCCGCTGTTGGTGGGGGTGTCGCGCAAGTCCATGCTGGGCAAGCTACTGGGCGACAAGCCGGCCGATCAGCGCGATGCGGCCAGTGTTGCGGCGGCGCTGCTGGCCGCCCAGGTAGGCGCAGCTGTCTTGCGGGTACACGCAGTACGCGATACGGTGGATGCGCTAACGATAGCGGCGGCGCTGGCGCCCAACCCTGGCGCCCAACCATAAACCATGCCATGACGAACATGGCGGACCAAAGCAGGGAGTGAGCATGAGCAGGAAATACTTCGGCACGGATGGCGTGCGTGGCCGCGTGGGTGACTACCCGATTACCCCGGACTTTGCCATGCGGCTGGGCTATGCGGCCGGTAAGGTGCTATCTGCCCGCCGGGGCGGTGGTATCCATGCTGCGGTGCTGATAGGCAAGGACACCCGGATATCGGGTTATATGCTGGAGTCTGCGCTGCAGGCGGGCCTGTCGGCTGCCGGCGTGGATGTACATCTGACGGGGCCCTTGACTACCCCGGGCGTAGCTTACCTGACCCGCGCCCTGCGCCTTTCGGCCGGCGTGGTGATCTCGGCCTCGCACAACCCCTTCGAGGACAATGGGATCAAGTTCTTTGGTGAAGGCGGGCTCAAGCTAGACGATGCGGTGGAGCTGGAGATCGAGGCTGAGCTGGACAGGCCGCTCAACTGCGTGGCGGCTGACCAACTGGGCAAGGCGTGGCGGGTAGTGGATGCGGCAGGTCGCTACATTGAATTCTGCAAGAGCACCTTTCCCAATGACTACGACCTGCGCGGAGTCAGGATCGTGGTCGATTGCGCCCATGGCGCCGGCTACCAGATTGCGCCGCATGTGTTCGATGAGCTGGGCGCGGATGTCATTGCCATGGGCAACCAGCCCAACGGCCTCAATATCAACGAGGGCGTGGGGGCTACCGAGCCGGAGGCCATGCGCCAACGGGTGCTGGCCGAGAAAGCCGATTTCGGCATTGCCCTGGATGGTGATGGTGACCGTCTGATGATGGCAGACAGCGAGGGGCGCCTCTACGACGGCGACCAGCTGCTCTATGTGATGGCACGCTTCCGCCAGGAGCAGCAGCTGCTGCAGGGGGGCGCCGTCGGGACGCTGATGTCCAACCTGGGGCTGGAGCATGCGCTGGCACGGCTGGATATCCCGTTTGCCCGGGCCAAGGTGGGTGACCGCTATGTGCTGGAAGTGTTGAAGGAAAAAGGCTGGCAACTGGGTGGTGAGAATTCCGGCCACCTGCTGTGCCTGGACAAGCACAGCACCGGGGATGGCATAGTCTCTGCCCTGCAGGTGTTGGCTGCTGTGCGGCTGTCGGGCCGCAGTCTGGCGGAGTTCTGTGCCGATCTGACGATCTATCCGCAGATACTGCGCAATGTGAAGATACAAAAAGGCTTTGATTTCCGCGACAGCCTTACCATACAGGCTGCACTGGTCGAGGCGGAGTGTGAGTTGTCGGGTCGGGGCAGGGTGTTGCTGCGTCCTTCGGGTACTGAGCCGGTGCTACGGGTGATGGTAGAGGCTGATGATATGGCGCTGACCGAGCGCTGGGCGGAGCGCTTGTCTGAAGTGGTGGCTCAGGCTGCCTTATAGCGTGGTGCGCGGTAGCTAAATCAAAAGGCGACGGTTGCAACCGTCGCCTTTTGTTTGGCAGGGAGGGCGCAAGGCGCCCTCTGCGGCATACGGCCTAGCCGAATTTGCCGGTGATGTAGTCTTCTGTTTCCTTACGCGCCGGCTTGGTGAATATCTGGTCGGTGCCACCCACTTCGACCAGCTCGCCCAGGTACATATAGGCGGTGATATCCGAGACCCGAGCGGCCTGCTGCATATTGTGGGTCACCATGGCGATGGTGTAGTCCTGCTTGAGCTCGTGCACCAGCTCCTCGATATGGGCGGTGGAGATGGGGTCCAGCGCCGAGGTAGGTTCATCCAGTAGAAGCACTTCGGGCTTGACGGCCACGGCGCGAGCGATACAGAGGCGCTGCTGCTGACCGCCGGACAGGCCCAGGCCCGATTGCCGCAGCTTGTCCTTGACCTCGTTCCACAGCGCAGCCTTTTGCAGCGCCCATTCCACCCGGTCGTCCATCTCGGCGCGGCTCAGCTTTTCGTAGAGCTTCACGCCAAAGGCGATGTTGTCGTAGATGGACATGGGGAAGGGGGTGGGCTTCTGGAACACCATGCCGACCTTGGCACGCAACATGTTCAGATCGGTCTGGCTGTTCAGCACATTCTCGCCATTCAGCAGGATTTCCCCCTCGGCGCGGAGCTTGGGGTAGAGATCGTACATGCGATTGAAGGTGCGCAGCAGGGTGGACTTGCCGCAGCCGGAAGGGCCGATGAAGGCGGTGACTTTCTTCTCGGGGATGTCGAGATGGATGTTCTTCAGCGCATGGAAGTTGCCGTAGTAGAAGTTCAAGCTACGGACAGCCAATTTGGGCGTGGAGGAGGTCGCGGTCATGGTGTTGGACTTTCTTGCAATGTCATCAGTCGGCCGGCTTAGGCTTGGTCTTTCTTGAGCAGCACGCGGGCAATAATATTGAGCGCCAGTACTGCCAGGGTCACGATCAGGGCCGCAGCCCAGGCCAGCTTGATCCAGTTGTCGTGCGGGCTCATGGCAAAGCGGAAGATCACCACCGGCAGGTTGGCCATCGGTGCGTTCATGTCGGCGCTGAAGAACTGGTTGTTAAGCGCGGTGAACAGCAGTGGCGCGGTCTCGCCGGAGATGCGCGACACGGCCAGCAGGATGCCGGTGAGCACGCCGGCCTTGGAGGCGCGCAGGGTGACGGCAGTCACCACCTTCCAGCGCGGTGCGCCCAAGGCATAGGCGGCCTCGCGCATGCTGTGTGGCACCAGCCGCAGCATGTTTTCGGTGGTGCGCAGTACCACAGGTATCACCAGCAGGGCCAGGGCAAAGCTGCCGGCCCAGGCGGAGAAGTGGCCCACATGCTGCACATAGGCAATCCATACAAACAGACCGATCACAATGGATGGGGCTGACAGTAGGATGTCGTTGATGAAGCGGGCTGTTGGGGCCAGCCAGCCACGCTGGCCGTACTCTGCCAGGTAGATGCCGGCCATGATGCCTATCGGTGTGCCGATGGCGGTGCCGCCGGCTGCCATCATAAGGCTGCCGAAGATGGCATTGCGCAGGCCGCCGCCTTCGCTATCGGGCGCTGGAGTATCGTGCAGGAATACATCCAGATTGATGGCGGACAAGCCATTGCTGAACAGGGTAAAGAGTATCCACGACAGCCAGAACAGACCGAACAGCATGGTCAGGGTGGACATGGTGAGATTGAAGCCGTTGATGAGGCGACGGCGCAGGTAGAGTGACTGGTTCATATCTAGTATCCCCGTGCTCAGCTATGGCTGCCATCGCCCTTTTGCAGGCGCAGCAACAGCAGTTTGGAGCAGGACAGCACCACGAAGGTGATGAGGAAGAGTATCAGGCCCATCTCGATCAGCGCGCCGTAGTGGAGTGCCGCGCTGGCTTCGGCGAACTCGTTGGCCAGGATGGAGGCGATGGAGTTGCCGGGGTGGAATAGCGACTCGATGGCGTCGTAGGAGTTGCCAATGACGAAGGTGACGGCCATGGTTTCGCCTAGCGCCCGTCCCAATCCCAGCATGATGCCGCCGATGACGCCGCTACGGGTGTAGGGCAACACCACGTTCCACACTACCTCCCAGGTCGTGGCGCCCAGGCCATAAGCCGATTCCTTCAGCATGGCGGGGACGATCTCGAATACGTCGCGCATTACCGATGCAATATAGGGAATGATCATGATGGCCAGGATCAAGCCGGCCGTGAACATGCCTATGCCGAACGGTGGGCCGTCAAACAGCTTGCCGATAAGCGGAATGCCGGCCGTGGCTTCGGTCAGCCAGGGTTGTATGGGTGGTATGGTGAACAGTACAGTCTCGCCCAGCTTGATGGGCAGGCCATCCATCAGGATGGGGGCGACGACGAAGAGGCCCCAGATGCCGTAAATGATGGAGGGGATGCCCGCCAGCAGTTCGATGGCGATGCCCAGCGGGCGACGGAGCCAGGCGGGTGCCAGTTCGGTCAGGAACAGGGCAATGCCGAAGCTCACCGGCACGGCGATCAGCAGTGCGATGAAGGAGGTGATCAGGGTGCCCTGGATGGGCCGCCAGGCACCAAAGTCCTCGGCAACCGGATCCCAGGATGAGGAAAAGATGAACTTGTAGCCGAAGTGGGTAATGGAATCCCAGCTGCCATGCACCAGCGACAATATGATGCCGGTCAGCAGCGCCAGAACCAGGAAGGCTGCGCCACGGGTCAGATTGAAAAATACGGCATCAGCCAGTTGGAAGCGCGGTGGTCGGGCTTTTTCGGGCATGGGCATCTCGCGTTGTTACGAACAAAGCGGCAGGCATTGATGAACGTCATCAATCCCTGCCGTGGCTTGCGATTCCGCACCCAGGGATGCGGAAAGGGCGCTGAGTTTACTTCAGAACGATGGTTCCGGCTGTGTCGGTCATCTGCTTCCAGGAGGCCTTGATCTGGGCAACGACTTCATCCGGCATGGGGATGTAGTCCAGATCCAGGGCCATCTTGTCGGCTTCGGCGCTATAGGCCCAGTCAAAGAACTTCAGCACTTCCTGGGCGTTGGCAACCTTGTCCTGCTTCTTGTGCATCAGCACAAAGGTGGCGCCGACGATGGGCCAGGAATTCTTGCCGGGCTCATTGGTGAGGATTTCGTAGAAGCCAGGGGCGTTCTTCCAGTCTGCATAGGCGGCGGCAGCCTTGAACGACTCTTCGCTCGGGTGTACGTAGGCGCCATCCTTGTTCTGCAGGGCAACGTGGCTCAGCTTGTTCTTCTTGGCATAGGCGTACTCCACGTAGCCTATGGCGCCCTTGAGGCGCTGGACGTAGGCTGCCACCCCTTCATTGCCCTTGCCGCCAATACCGGCGGGCCAGGCCACGGCCGTGCCTTCACCGACCTTGGATTTCCAATCCGGGCTGACCTTGGACAGGTAGTTGGTGAAGATAAAGGTGGTGCCCGAACCATCTGCACGGCGGACGATGTTGATGGCCAGGGCTGGCAGGGTGACGCCCTTGTTCAGTGCGACGATGGCGGGGTCGTTCCAGGACTTGACCTTACCCAGGTAGATATCTGCCAAGACGGCCGGGGTCAGCTTGACCTGGCCGGCGGCAATGCCGGGCAGGTTGTAAACCGGTACTACGCCACCCATGACGGTGGGGAACTGCTGCAGGCCATGCTTGCTCAGCTCTTCGGGCTTCATCGGGGCGTCGGAGGCGCCAAAGTCTACGGTCTTGGCCTGTATCTGCTTGATACCACCGCCTGAACCGATGGACTGGTAGTTGAGGCCGTTGCCGGTCTTCTGCTTATAGACCTCGGCCCACTTGGAGTACAGTGGATACGGGAAGCTGGCACCGGCACCGGTGATGTCGGCAGCGTGGGCAACACCCAGGCTCATGATGGCGATGGCGACCATTTTGCGGCCAAGGGACTGGTACATGGTGACTCTCCGTTTGATTTGACTGTTCCGATAGTGCGGTAACTCGCGAAGCCGGCGGCTGGGTGAGGCCCTGTACTGCTACCTAGGCTCTGCAAACGGAAGTGATGATAATCATCGTATATTTCAGCCACATTACAACTTTTGCGGCGGGGTGGGCGATGTCGCGCCGGTTTGACGCGCTACCGGGCAGCCCTGTAGAATGCGCGGCCTTTGCTGGGTGTGGATAGGTACCGATGATGCGCAAGCAGGTGGTCGGCAACTGGAAGATGAATGGCTCGGCTGCTGTGATGGGCGAGGTCCTTGATCAGTTGTCTGTGGAGCGCTTTTCCGCCGACGTGTCGGTTTGCGTGCCGGCACCTTATCTGTCTGCTGCGGTGGATAGGTTGGCCGCATCGCCCATCCGGGTGGGGGCGCAGAATGTCAGTGAGTATGGTGATGGTGCCTACACTGGCGAGGTGTCTGCCCGCATGCTTAAGGATGTGGGCTGCAGTCTGGCGATTGTGGGTCACTCGGAGCGCCGTCGGTATTTTGCCGAGACGGATGCTGCGGTGATTACCAAGCTGGCGCGGCTGCTGGAGGTGGGCCTGTTTGGCGTATTCTGCGTGGGCGAGACCCTGGCGGAGCGCGATTCGGGCGGGGCTGAGGCAAGAATAGAATCGCAACTCGCGCAACTGCATACGTTGATGGCGCGGGGGGCGGGTCCGGAGCGGTTTTGCGTGGCTTACGAGCCGGTCTGGGCGATAGGTACGGGGCGGGCTGCTTCGAATGAGCAGATTTCGTCCATGCATGAGTTTATCAAGCGCTGCCTGGGTCCCGCGTATGCGGTGCTTTATGGTGGTAGTGTCAAGGCAAGCAATGCTGCTGACATCATGGCTCTGACGGCTGTGGATGGTGTGTTGGTGGGTGGTGCTTCGCTGGATGCAAGAGAATTCGGCGCGATATGTCGCGCTGCGGGTTGAGAGGGTATGGAAGACTTACATTTGTGGAAAAGCCTGATCCAGGTTGTCAATTTGTTGGCGGCTGTGGGCGTTATCGTGCTGGTGTTGCTGCAGCAGGGTAAGGGTGCTGATGCGGGTGCGGCTTTTGGTACTGGCTCTGCGGGTAGTTTGTTTGGCTCCAGTGGTTCGGCAAATTTCCTGAGTAGGGCTACCAAATACTGTGCTATAATCTTTTTCGCTTCTTTGATTGGTTTGGTTTTGATTGAATCCAAGCCGATGGGCAAGGCGGATGCAGGTGTGATGTCGACTGTGGTGGGTGATAAGCCTGCTGCCGACAAGCAGGCTGCGCCGGCTGCTCCAGCGCAAGACAGCAAGCAGGGTAGTATCCCGAACTGATTGTTGTTCAAAAAAGCTGTTCAAAAAATTTGGTCCGCTGCCGACATGGTGAAATTGGTAGACACGCTATCTTGAGGGGGTAGTGGCGCAAGCTGTGTGAGTTCGAGTCTCACTGTCGGCACCAAATTCAAAAATCCATGGTTAACCGTCTATTGTGGTTGCCATGGTGTCAATGGAAGCTAGACTTCCATCACGTCTAATAAACTTGTAAACCGTACCTGGGAGCTTCCATGCTCGAGAACTACTTCCCGGTCCTGCTATTCATGGTGGTGGGTCTGCTGGTTGGTGTTGCCCCTATGGCGCTGGGCAAGGTGGTTGGCCTGCTGCTGGGCACCAATCGTCCTGACTCGGAAAAGCTCTCTCCCTACGAATGCGGCTTTGAGGCGTTCGAGGATGCGCGCATGCAGTTTGATGTGCGTTACTACCTCGTGGCCATCCTGTTTATCCTGTTTGATCTTGAAGTGGCCTTCCTGCTGCCTTGGGCGGCTGTCATCAAGGAAATCGGCTTTCCCGGTTTCCTGGCGATGATGGTATTCCTCGGTATTCTGGTGGTTGGCTTCATCTATGAGTGGATGAAAGGTGCGCTGGAATGGGAGTAGCCGAGAATCCCGTCACCCAAGGGGTGATGGAAAAGGGCTTCGTGACGACCACGGTGGACACGGTGGTCAATTGGACGCGTACCGGCTCGCTCTGGCCCATGACCTTTGGTCTGGCCTGTTGCGCGGTTGAGATGATGCATGCGGGCGCGGCCCGTTATGACCTTGACCGTTTTGGTATCGTGTTCCGGCCCAGTCCGCGTCAGTCCGACCTGATGATTGTTGCGGGCACCCTCTGCAACAAGATGGCACCTGCCTTGCGCAAGGTGTACGACCAGATGCCTGAGCCCCGCTGGGTGCTCTCCATGGGCTCGTGCGCCAACGGTGGTGGCTATTATCACTATTCCTATTCCGTGGTGCGTGGTTGCGATCGCATAGTGCCGGTCGATGTCTACGTGCCGGGCTGTCCGCCGACAGCTGAGGCCTTGCTTTATGGCCTGATACAGCTCCAGAACAAGATCAAGCGCACCAATACCATCGCGCGTTAACCAAGATACGCATCATGGCGACCAAACTCGAAGCGCTGCAACAATCGCTGCAAACGGCCTTGGGTGACAAGGCCGTTTCCTTGACAGAGGCACTGGGTGAACTGACCCTGGTAGTCAAGGTGGCCGACTGGCCGGCGATTGCCCGTACCCTGTGTGATCATGAATCGCTGCAGCTCAAGAGCTGTATCGATCTTTGTGGTCTGGACTACAGCACCTATAAGGAGGGTGGCTGGGATGGCGCACGCTTTGCTGTCGTCTACCATCTGCTGTCGCTGGTGCATAACGTGCGCCTGCGCGTCCGCGTCTTTTGTGGCGACGACGAGCTGCCGGTGATGCCTTCCATGATTGATGTCTGGCCTGGCCTCAACTGGTTTGAGCGCGAAGCGTTCGACCTGTACGGCATCGTCTTCACCGGCCATCCGGACCTGCGCCGCATTCTGACTGACTATGGTTTCGTCGGTCATCCCTTCCGCAAGGATTTCCCCCTGTCCGGTCACGTCGAGATGCGCTACGACCCGACCCAGGGGCGGGTGATCTACCAGCCTGTGACCATCGAGCCGCGCGAAATCACGCCGCGCATCATCCGCGAGGAGAACTACGGTGGCTGAGATCAAGAACTACACGCTGAACTTCGGTCCCCAGCATCCTGCCGCGCACGGCGTGTTGCGCCTGGTGCTAGAGCTGGATGGTGAAGTGGTGCAGCGTGCCGACCCGCATATCGGCCTGCTCCATCGCGCTACCGAGAAGTTGGCCGAACACAAGACTTTCATCCAGTCGGTGCCGTATATGGACCGTCTGGACTATGTGTCCATGATGTGCAACGAGCACGCCTATGTCATGGCCATAGAGAAGCTGATGGGCATAGAGGTGCCTATCCGTGCCCAGTATATCCGCGTCATGTTCGACGAGATCACGCGTGTGCTTAACCACCTGATGTGGATAGGCGCGCACGGTCTGGATTGTGGCGCCATGACGGTGTTCCTGTATGCGTTCCGCGAGCGGGAAGACCTGATGGATTGCTATGAGGCGGTGTCTGGCGCCCGTATGCATGCGGCCTATTACCGCCCCGGTGGCGTGTATCGCGATCTGCCCGAGACCATGCCGCAGTACCAGGCATCCAAGGTGCGCAACGCGGCGGCCATCAAGCGGTTGAACGAAAACCGCCAGGGTTCGCTGCTGGATTTCATCGAGGACTTCACTCGGCGTTTCCCCACCTATGTGGATGAATACGAGACCCTGTTGACCGACAACCGTATCTGGAAGCAGCGTACGGTAGGTATCGGCGTGGTGTCGCCTGAGCGTGCCGTGCAACTGGGCCTGACCGGCGCCATGCTGCGTGGCTCCGGCGTGGAATGGGACCTGCGCAAGAAGCAGCCCTATGAGGTCTACGACAAGCTTGATTTTGATATTCCGGTGGGTGTCAACGGCGATTGCTACGACCGTTACCTGTGCCGTGTCGAGGAAATGCGTCAGTCCAACCGCATCATCAAGCAGTGCGTGGACTGGTTGCGTAAGCATCCTGGCCCGGTCATCACCGACAACCATAAGGTGGCGCCGCCCAGCCGTGTCGACATGAAGTCGAACATGGAAGAGCTGATCCACCACTTCAAGCTGTTTACCGAGGGCATGCATGTGCCTGAGGGCGAAGCCTATGCTGCAGTCGAGCATCCCAAGGGGGAGTTCGGCATTTATCTGGTGTCGGATGGGGCCAACAAGCCCTACCGTCTGAAGATACGCGCACCAGGTTTCGTGCACTTGTCCGCGCTCGACGAAATGGCGCGCGGCCATATGATTTCGGATGTCGTGGCCATTATTGGTACGCAGGACATCGTGTTTGGGGAGATAGACCGATGATGTTGACGCCGGAATCCCTCGCGCAGATAGATCGCGAAGTGGCCAAGTATCCCGCCGACCAGAAGCGTTCCGCAACGATGTCCGCCCTGCGCATCGCCCAGGTGGAAAAAGGTTGGTTGTCGTCCGATACCATCAAGTTCGTGGCCGAATACCTGGGTATAGCGCCCATGGCCGCCCACGAAGTGGCGACCTTCTACAACATGTATGACCGTGCCCCGGTGGGCAAGTACAAGATCACCGTCTGTACCAACCTGCCGTGCGCGCTGTCTGGTGGTGTCGATGCCGGTGAGTACCTGCAGAAGAAGTTGGGTATCCACTTCAACGAAACTACCGCGGATGGCAAGTTCACGCTCAAGGAAGGCGAGTGCATGGGTGCATGCGGCTACGCCCCGGTGCTGCTCGTGAACAACCACACCATGTGCAACCATATGACGCCAGATGCGATTGATCGCAAACTGGCCGAACTCAACTAAGGCCGGGGACGAAGCGTATGACCGTTTACGTCAAAGGCGTTGTATTCGACGGCGTCGATTTTGATGATCCGAACTCCTGGAACATCGATGCCTACATCCAGCGCGGCGGCTATGCCGCTCTGAAGAAGATCATTGCCGAGGGCATCACCCAGGATGCCATCATCGCCGAACTGAAGACCTCGTCCCTGCGTGGGCGCGGTGGTGCGGGCTTCCCTACCGGCCTGAAGTGGTCCTTTATGCCGCGCAGCTTTCCGGGTCAGAAGTACCTGGTCTGCAATACCGACGAGGGCGAGCCGGGTACGTTCAAGGATCTCGACATCATCGTCAACAATCCGCATGCGCTGATTGAGGGGATGATCATAGGCGGTTACGCCATGGGCATTACCGTCGGTTACAACTATATCCACGGTGAAGTGTTCGAGGCCTATCAGCGCTTCGAGGCTGCCTTGGAAGAAGCACGTCGCGCCGGCTTCCTGGGCGACAATATCCTGGGCAGCGAGTTCTGCTTCCAGTTGCACGGCCACCATGGCTATGGCGCCTATATCTGTGGCGAGGAAACTGCCTTGCTGGAGTCGCTGGAGGGCAAGAAGGGCCAGCCGCGCTTCAAGCCGCCGTTCCCGGCCAGTTATGGCTTGTATGGCAAGCCCACCACGATCAACAACACCGAGACCTTTGCCTCGGTGCCCTATATCGTGCGTGAAGGTGGTCAGAAGTTCCTGGAGCTGGGCAAGCCCAATAATGGCGGAACCAAGCTGTTCTCCATTTCTGGCCATGTCAATCGCCCCGGCAACTATGAGATCCCGCTGGGTACGCCGTTCGCCGACCTGCTGGAAATGGCTGGCGGCATGCGTGGTGGCAAGAAGATCAAGGCTGTGATACCGGGCGGTTCGTCTGCGCCCGTACTGCCTGGTCATATCATGATGGAAACCACCATGGACTACGATGCCATTGCCAAGGCCGGCTCCATGCTGGGCTCGGGCGCGGTCATCGTGATGGACGAAACCGTCTGCATGGTCAAGGCGCTGCGTCGCCTGTCCTATTTTTACTATGAAGAATCCTGCGGTCAGTGCACCCCGTGCCGCGAAGGTACGGGTTGGCTCTACCGTGTGGTGGATCGCATCGAGCGCGGCCTGGGCCGCCCGGAAGACCTTGATCTGCTTGAATCGGTGGGCAAGAACATCGCGGGCCGCACCATCTGTGCCCTGGGTGATGCTGCCGTGATGCCGGTACAAGGCATGCTCAAGCACTTCCGCGATGAGTTCCTGCACCACATCGAACACAAGAAGTGCTTAGTGCCGGGCTTTTGATCGCCCACGACGTGGCGGCCTGAAGCTTGGGCCGCTCGCCTGCAGTCTGTGAAATAACCGGCATCCGCCAGCTAGAAACGAAAGTTCGGGCAGCCCGACCATGCTTGAAATCGAAATCGACGGTACCAAACTGACAGTCCCCAATGGCACTACGGTCATTGAGGCTGCGCGTTCTATCGGTACGCACATCCCGCACTTCTGCTACCACAAGAAGCTGTCCATCGCGGCCAACTGCCGCATGTGCCTGGTGCAGGTTGAGAAGGCGCCCAAGCCGCTGCCTGCCTGCGCCACGCCGGTGAATGATGGCATGAAGGTGTACACCCATTCGGATATGGCAGTGAAGGCTCAGCAGGGCGTGATGGAGTTCCTGCTGATTAACCATCCGCTGGACTGCCCCATCTGTGACCAGGGCGGTGAGTGTCAGTTGCAGGATATCGCCGTGGGTTATGGCGGTTCCAGCTCGCGCTATGAAGAAGAAAAGCGTGTCGTGCCCAATAAGGATCTGGGCCCGCTGATTTCCACCGACATGACCCGCTGCATCCATTGCACCCGCTGCGTGCGCTTCACTGAAGAAGTGGCCGGCATGCAGGAGATAGGCATGGCGGGTCGGGGCGAACATTCCGAGATCATGTCCTTTATCGGCATGACGGTGGATTCCGAAATTTCCGGCAACGTGATCGATCTGTGCCCAGTGGGTGCCTTGACCTCCAAGCCGTTCCGCTATACCGCCCGTACCTGGGAGCTGTCGCGCCGCAAGAGCGTGAGCCCCCACGATGGCCTGGGTGCCAACTTGGTGGTGCAGGTGAAGGCCGACCGCGTCATGCGTGTCCTGCCGCTGGAAAACGAAGCCATCAATGAATGCTGGATCGCCGACCGCGACCGTTTTGCCTACGAGGCGCTCAATAGCGAGCAGCGCCTGACCAAGCCCATGGTCAAGCAAGGAGGTGTCTGGCTGGAGACCGATTGGCAGACCGCCCTCGAATACGTCGGCAATGGTCTCAAGTCCATCAGCCGTGATTACGGTGCCGATACCGTGGCCGTGATGGCGACGCCGCATTCCACCGTAGAAGAGCTGTTCCTGCTCAACAAGCTGAGCCAGGCATTGGGCGCCGGTAGCGCCAGCGTAGGCGGCCGCTATGCCGATGAGCGCCTGGCAACTGCGCAGCAAGGTGCCGCCTGGCTGGGCCAGCCCATTGCCGACGTGGCGCAAGCCAAGGCCGTGCTGGTGGTGGGTTCGACCCTGCGCAAGGAGCAACCGCTGTTGGCCCAGCGTCTGCGCCAGGGTGTCAAGCGTGGCCTCAAGCTGGCCATACTGAATCCGGCGGATGATGAGTTGTTCAGCGCCATTGCCGCCAAGCTGATCAGCCGCACGGACCAAATGGTCGAGGCGCTGGCTGGCGTTGTCAAGGCTGCGGCAGAACTCAAGCAGGCAGCCGTGCCGGCCGATGTGGCTGCGGCTGAACCCTGTGATGCTGCCCGCAGCATTGCACAGATGTTGGTGGATGCCACCGCCGCCGAGGGCGACCGCGCTACGGTGCTGTTGGGTAACCTGGCAGCTCACAACCCCCGTGCTGCCGAACTGGCCGCACTGGCAAACCAGCTCGCCGCCATTACTGGCGCAACCGTGGGCTGGCTGAGCGAAGCCGCCAACACCGTCGGCGCGCAGGTCTTGGGCCTCAAGAGTGGCAATCTGTTGAGCAAGCCACGCAAGGCCGTGCTGCTGTTCAACAACGAAATCGAATTCGACAGCCATGACGGCCAGGCTGCGCTGGCTGCGGTGAAGCAGGCCGAGATGGTGGTGGCCTTCTCCGCATTCAAGCACGGCGCCGTGGACTACGCTGACGTGTTGCTGCCCATTACGCCGTTCTCTGAAACCGCTGGCAGCTTCATCAATATGGAAGGCAAGCTGCAGACCTTCAACGGCGTGGTGAAGCCGCTGGGTGATAGCCGTCCGGGCTGGAAGGTGCTGCGTGTGCTGGGTAATCTGCTGGCCAGCGAAGGCTTTGATTTCGACAATGCGGAAGCCGTGCGCAAGGCGGCCCTGCCGCAGGGCGAGGCTGGCATTGCTGCCAAGCTGGACAATGCAGTCAACGGCGTGGCCGTGACGTTGCAGGCACCCGCTACGGGCCTGGTGCGCATGGGTGAAGTGCCTATCTACCAGGCTGATGCGCTGGTCCGCCGCGCGCCGTCTCTGCAGAAGACCCGCGATGCCGCTGCACCGCTGGCAGGCTTGTCGCCAGCCACAGCCGGACAGCTGGGTGTCGCCGAAGGCGATACCGTCAAGGTTCAGCAGGGCGAGGCGCAGGGTAGCTATACCGCCACCATCATGGCCGGTTTGGCTGATGGTGTGGTACGTCTGGCTGCCGCCCATCCGACCACGGCCCAGCTGGGTGCCATGTTCGGTTCCATCCAACTGACGCGCGCCTGAGGAGAGAAGCATGATCGACGCGCTGCATAATGGTTTTCTGAGTCTGCTGGGCCCCATGCTGGGTACCCTGGCCTGGACCTTGTTCAAGATAGTCCTGATCATTCTGCCGGTGTTTGGTGCAGTGGCCTATCTGACGCTCGCCGAGCGCAAGGTGATTGGTTATATGCAGATCCGTATCGGCCCGAATCGTGTGGGTCCTTACGGCTTGCTCCAGCCTATCGCCGACGGTGTGAAGCTGCTGCTGAAGGAGATCATCTCTCCCAGTGCCGCCTCTACCGGCCTGTTCTTCTTTGCGCCCATCATGGTGCTGGCGCCGGCGCTGGTCGGCTGGGCGGTCATTCCCTTTGCACCTGGCCTGGTGCTGGCAGATGTGAATGCCGGCCTGCTGTATGTGATGGCGATCACCTCGCTGGGTGTCTACGGCATCATCGTCGCTGGTTGGGCGTCCAACTCCAAGTATGCCTTCCTCGGGGCATTGCGTGCCTCGGCCCAGGTGATCTCCTACGAACTGGCCATGGGTTTCGCCCTGGTCGGCGTGCTGATGGTGTCGAGCAGCCTGAACCTGAGCGATATCGTGAACCAGCAAGGGCATGGTCACTTCGGTGGCTCCGTCTTGTCGTGGAATTGGATACCGCTGTTCCCGCTGTTCCTGGTCTACCTGATCTCGGGCGTGGCAGAAACCAACCGCGCACCGTTTGACGTGGCTGAAGGTGAATCCGAGATCGTGGCTGGTCACATGATCGAATACTCGGGCATGAGCTTTGCGCTGTTCTTCCTGGGCGAATACGCCAATATGTGGTTGATCGGCGCCATGACCTCCATCATGTTCCTGGGGGGGTGGTTGTCGCCGATACCTGAATCGACGCCAATTATTGGTTCGGTGCTTGGTGCGCCCAGCATCTTCTGGCTGCTGGCCAAGATGAGCTTCGTGATGTTCCTGTTCCTGTGGTTCCGCGCCACCTTCCCACGCTATCGCTATGACCAGCTGATGCGTTTGGGCTGGAAGGTGTTCATCCCCGTGACCCTGATCTGGATCGTGGTGGTGGCTGCTTGGATGCAAACCGATTATTCGCTCTGGAAATAAGCTGGGCATCATGGAAAAGATTCAGAACTTCTTCAAAACCTTCCTGCTGCTGGAACTGGTCAAGGGCATGTTGCTCACGGGCCGGCATTTCTTCCAGCGCAAGATCACCGTGCAGTTCCCGGAAGAGAAGACGCCGTATTCGCCGCGCTTCCGTGGCCTGCATGCCCAGCGTCGCTACGCCAATGGCGAGGAGCGCTGCATTGCCTGCAAGCTGTGCGAAGCGGTTTGCCCGGCCATGGCCATCACCATCGAGTCTGAAGTACGTGATGACGGCACCCGCCGTACCTCGCGCTATGACATCGATCTGACCAAGTGCATCTTCTGCGGTTTCTGCGAAGAGGCCTGCCCGGTTGATGCCATCGTCGAGACCCATGTACTGGAATATCACGGCGAAAAACGTGGTGACCTGTATTACACCAAGCCCATGCTGCTGGCAGTGGGTGACAAGTACGAAGCCGAGATCGCGAAGAATCGCGAAGCCGACGCCAAGTATCGCTAAACGGAAAGCCCCGGTAGCCATGACTCTGACCACCGTCATCTTTTACATATTCGCGGCCATCCTGATTGTGTCCGCCCTGCGCGTGATCACCGCCAAGAACCCGGTACATGCCGCATTGAGCCTGGTGCTGTCCTTCTTTACCGGCGCTGTGCTGTGGATGCTGATCGAGGCCGAATTCCTCGCCATCTCGCTGGTGCTGGTGTATGTCGGCGCCGTGATGGTGCTGTTCCTCTTTGTGGTGATGATGCTGGACATCAACTTCGAGGAGTTGCGTAAGGGCTTCTGGGGTTTCTTTCCGGTCGCTGCCATCGTGGCCACCATCATGGCTGCCGAGATGGTGCTGATCCTGCTGGCCAAGGGAAACGGTCTGGAGAGCTTTACCACGGTGGCGCCGCTGCCTGAGGGCATCTCCAATATCAAGCAGCTGGGCATCCCCATCTATACCGATTACCTGTTGGCTTTTGAACTCGCCGCAGTGTTGCTGCTGGTAGCCATCATCGCTGCTATCTCGCTGACCCTGCGTCGCCGCAAGAACACCAAGTACATCAACCCGGCCGATCAGATCGCCGTGAAGCGCAATGATCGCCTGCGCATTGTGAAGATGCAGGCCGAAGTGGAAGTGCCGGAAGCGCCTGCCGTTGCTGACGACAAGCCGGCCGCCTGAACCGAAAGACGAGATAGACAGCCATGACCCTGACTCATTACCTCGTACTGGCCGCGATCCTGTTCGCGATTTCGGTATTCGGCATCTTCATGAACCGCAAGAACGTGATCGTGCTGCTGATGGCCATCGAACTGATGCTGCTGGCCGTGAACATGAACTTTGTCGCCTTCTCCAAATACCTTGGCGATACGGCGGGCCAGATCTTCGTGTTCTTTATCCTGACCGTGGCCGCCGCCGAGTCGGCGATCGGCCTCGCCATACTGGTCGTGCTGTTCCGTAACAAGCGTTCGATCAATGTGGAAGACCTCGACAGCCTGAAGGGCTAAGCCCGGCCATCGAGCCTGACGACTCAACAAGAAACAGCCCGCGCGAAAAATGGATAAACCTACGCTCTACCTGCTGATAGCCCTGTTCCCGCTCTTCGGTGCCATTGTGGCCGGCCTGTTTGGCCGCGTCATAGGCCGTGCCGGTGCGCATTGGGTCACCATACTCGGCGTGGCGGCCTCCTGCGCTGGCTCGTTCTATGTATTGTTCGACCTGCTCAACGGCGGCGAAGCCTACAACGGCAATGTCTACACCTGGCTGACGGTGGATGGCCTGGATGTGGCTGTCGGCTTCCTGGTCGACAAGCTGACCGCCATGATGATGGTGGTGGTGACCTTCGTGTCCCTGATGGTGCACATCTACACCATCGGCTATATGGAAGAAGACCCTGGCTACCAGCGCTTCTTCAGCTATATCTCGCTGTTTACCTTCTCCATGCTGATGCTGGTGATGAGCAACAACTTCATCCAGCTGTTCTTCGGCTGGGAAGCTGTGGGCCTGGTGTCCTACCTGCTGATTGGTTTTTGGTTCAAGCGTCCTACCGCCATTTTCGCCAACCTCAAGGCATTCCTGGTCAACCGTGTTGGTGACTTTGGCTTCCTGCTGGGTATCGGCCTGGTGCTGTCGCACTTCGGCTCGTTCTACTACGCCGATGTGTTTGCCAATGCACCTGCGCTGAAGGACGCCACCATCTCGCTGCTGCCCGGCACCCAGTGGTCGCTGCTGACCGTGACCTGCATCCTGCTGTTCATCGGCGCCATGGGTAAGTCGGCGCAGTTCCCCTTGCATGTATGGCTGCCCGATTCGATGGAAGGCCCGACCCCGATTTCGGCGCTGATCCATGCGGCCACCATGGTGACTGCCGGTATCTTCATGGTGTCGCGCATGTCGCCGCTGTTCGAATTGTCGGACACTGCGCTCAACTTTATCCTGGTGATCGGTTCCATCACCGCGCTGTTCATGGGCTTTCTGGGCATCATCCAGAACGACATCAAGCGCGTGGTGGCTTATTCCACCTTGTCGCAGCTGGGCTATATGACTGTTGCGCTGGGCGCTTCGGCTTATTCGGTGGCGGTGTTCCACCTGATGACCCACGCCTTCTTCAAGGCGCTGCTGTTCCTTGCTGCCGGCGCAGTGATCATGGCCATGCACCATGATCAGGATATCCGCCGCATGGGTGGCCTGAAGAAGTATATGCCTGCCATCTACTGGACATCGCTGCTGGGTTCGCTGGCACTGATAGGCACGCCTTTCTTCTCCGGCTTCTATTCCAAGGATTCCATCATCCTGGCGGTTGAGGCATCCAAGTTGCCGGCAGCAGGCTTTGCCTACTTCGCTGTATTGGCTGGCGTGTTCGTCACGGCCTTCTATTCCTTCCGCATGTTCTTCCTGGTGTTCCATGGCAAGGAGCGTTTCGGCCAGGCCGATGAGCACCATGGCCACGACGATGAGCATGGCGATGACCATCATCATGGTCTGGCGCCCGGTGAAAAGCCCCACAGCCCTGGCCTGGTGGTGACCGGTCCGCTGATGCTGCTGGCCATTCCTTCGGTGCTGATCGGTGCCTTTGCCATAGGCCCCATGCTGGCAGGCGACTTCTTCAAGGATGTGCTGTTCGTCAATCTGCAAGCTCACCCTGCCATGGAAGCCGTGATCCATCACGCACACAACGCCGTGGCGATGGGCCTGCATGCCTTCGTGACCCTGCCGTTCTGGCTGGCACTGAGCGGTGTGGCGCTGTCGGCCTATTTCTATCTCAAGCGCCCGGATATTCCGGCCGCCATCAAGACACGCGTGCAGCCCATCTACACGCTGCTGGAAAACAAGTACTACATGGATCACCTCTATATCCAGGGTTTCGCGGCGTTTGGCCGTGGCCTGGGCAAGGTGCTCTGGAAGGTGGGTGATACGGTCATCATCGACGGCATCGTGGTCAATGGCACTGCCAAGCTGGTTGGCGCCGTTGCTGGCCTGGTGCGTCGCGTACAGACCGGCTACATCTATCACTACGCCTTTGCCATGATTATCGGTGCGCTGCTGCTGCTGACCTGGTGGCTGGGCCGTTTTGTTATCCCGCATTGATCGCGTTTACGCGTTTATAGAAAACACATTCAGTAGGTAAGGGTGGATATGTCTGAACATCTGTTGAGTCTGGCGATCTGGGTGCCGATCGTGGCCGGCCTCTTCGTGCTGGTGACCGGTGGCGACCAGAATGCTGGCTGGGCACGCAAGATTGCCCTGGTGGGGGCCTTGCTGGGCTTCCTCGTCACGATTCCGCTCTACACCCGGTTTGCACCCATGCATGGCGGCATGCAGTTCGAGGAGATGCGTCCCTGGATCGAGACCTTCAATATCAACTACCATCTTGGTGTTGACGGTCTGTCCATGTTCTTCGTCATCCTCAATGCCTTTACCACGCTGCTGGTGGTAATCGCTGGTTGGGAAGTGATACAGAATCGTGTGGCACAGTACATGGCAGCCTTCCTGATCATGTCTGGCTTGATCAACGGCGCGTTTGCCGCGCTGGATGCCATGCTGTTCTATGTGTTCTTCGAAGCCATGCTGATCCCGCTGTACCTGATAGTCGGCGTGTGGGGTGGACAGAATCGCGTTTACGCTGCCATCAAGCTGTTTCTCTACACCCTGATGGGTTCGCTGCTGCTGCTGGTGGCCTTTATCTACCTGTATTTCCAGACCGGTCGCAGCTTCGAGATCGCCGACTTCCAGCGCGTGGCGCTGCCCCTGGCAGTTCAGGGCTACCTGATGATCGCGTTCTTCTTCGCCTTTGCGGTGAAGGTGCCCATGTTTCCGGTGCATACCTGGTTGCCGGATGCCCACGTTGAGGCGCCTACCGGCGGCTCCATGGTCCTGGCCGCCATCACCTTGAAGCTGGGTGCCTATGGTTTCCTGCGGTTTGCCCTGCCGATTTCGCCCGATGCCGCCCGTGAGTGGGGCATGATTATTGTGGTGCTGTCGCTGATCGCGATCGTCTACATCGGCCTGGTGGCCTTGGTGCAGACCGATATGAAGAAGCTGGTGGCCTATTCGTCCATCTCGCACATGGGTTTCGTCACCCTGGGCTTTTACATGCTGGTGGATGGTGCACCGACAACCTATGGCGTGGAAGGTGCGTTGGTACAGATGATCTCGCACGGCTTTGTGTCGGCCGGCATGTTCTTCTGCATCGGTGTGATGTACGACCGTGTGCATAGCCGCAAGATTTCGGACTACGGCGGCGTGGCCAATACCATGCCCAAGTTCGCGGCCTTTGCCCTGCTGTTTGCCATGGCCAATTCCGGCCTGCCGGCTACTTCCGGCTTTGTCGGTGAGTTCATGGTCATCATCGGTGCCGTCAAGGTCAATTTCTGGTATGCCTTCCTGGCTGCCACCACCCTGGTGTTTGGCGCCAGCTACACCCTGTGGATGTACAAGCGGGTGATCTTCGGCGACGTCGCCAATGAAAACGTGGCGGCTTTGAAGGACATCAATGCCCGAGAGTTCGCCGTGCTGGCAGTATTGGCGGTGGCGGTACTGGGCATGGGTCTGTATCCGCAGGCCTTTACCGAAAAGATGCACGCCAGCGTGGATACGCTGATTACCCATGTCAAAACATCCAAGCTGCCTTGATAAGCGCCGATACGAATACGGGATTGAACAAGAATGACGCTCGCTAGTTTGAATCTGGTCGCGGCCCTGCCGGAAATTTGGTTGCTGTGTGCTACCTCGGCCATCCTGCTGATCGACCTGTTTATCAAGGACGAGAGGCGTGATATCACCTACGCCTTGTCCATGGTGACGCTGCTGGGTGCTGCCTTCCTTACCATCAACGGCTTTGCCTGGACGCCACGGGTGGCGTTCTCCGGCATGTTCGTGGCCGATGCCATGTCGGATGTGCTCAAGTTGGGCATGTACGGCGCCGTGGGTCTGATGCTGGCCTATAGCCGCAGCTACGCTGCCGATCGTGGTATGTACCGTGGTGAGCTGTTCACCCTGTCGCTGTTTGCCCTGCTGGGCATGATGGTGATGGCTTCCAGCACCAATCTGCTGACCCTGTATGTCGGCCTGGAGCTGCTGTCGCTGTCGCTGTACGCCCTGGTGGCGCTGCCGCGTGATTCCCAGCCGGCTACCGAGGCGGCCATGAAGTACTTCGTGCTGGGCGCACTGGCGTCAGGCATGCTGCTGTACGGCATGTCCATGGTGTATGGCGCTACCGGTTCGCTCGATATCCACACCATCGCCGCCAAGGTGGCAGATGGTTCGGCCAATCACACCCTCATGGTGTTCGGCCTGGTCTTTATTGTCACGGGTATCGGCTTCAAGCTTGGCAATGTGCCTTTCCATATGTGGGTGCCCGACGTTTATCAGGGTTCGCCTACGGCAGTCACCCTGCTGATCGGTTCGGCCCCCAAGCTGGCCGCCTTTGCCTTCGTCATGCGTCTGCTGGTGCAGGGCATGCCTGGCCTGATGGCCGATTGGCAAGGCATGCTGATCGTGCTGGCAGTGCTGTCCATCGGTGTGGGTAATCTGGTCGCCATTGCCCAGACCAACCTCAAGCGCATGCTGGCCTATTCGACCATCTCGCATATGGGTTTCCTGCTGCTGGGTGTCCTGGCGGGCACCGTGCAGGGCTATTCGGCGGCCATGTTCTACGCCATCGTCTATGCGATCACTGCCGTGGCCGGTTTCGGCGTGGTGCTGCTGATGTCGCGCCAAGGCTTCGAGGCAGAGCGTTTGGCTGATCTCAAGGGCTTGGCCAAGCGTAGCCCCTGGTTTGCCTGGATGATGCTGTTCGTCATGTTCTCCATGGCGGGTATCCCGGTATTTGTTGGCTTCTTTGCCAAGCTGGCAGTCATCCAGGCCATCGTTGAGGCGCAACTGGTGTGGTTGGCCGTGGTGGCGGTGCTGTTCTCGCTGATTGGTGCCTTCTACTACCTGCGTGTGGTCAAGCTGATGTTCATGGATGAACCCAGCGATGAGAGCCCGATCGCAGTGAAGCTGGATATGCGCATACTGCTGTCGGTCAACTGCCTGGCCATGCTGGTACTGGGCTTGATGCCCAACCGCCTGCTGGTGCTGTGCTACCAGTCGGTGGGTCATAGCCTGGGTGTGATGTGAATACGACTTTGATCGTTTTTATCGGATTGGCGGCCTTGGCCGCCAATTTGCCGTTTATGCTGGAGTCCATCCTGTTCGTGCGTAAGCCGGCCAGTGGGCGCAAGGCGTTGGGCTGGCGGCTGCTGGAACTGGTGCTACTGTATTTCATCGTAGGTGGGCTGGGTTTGTGGCTGGAAAGCCGTTACGGCCCGGTGCACACCCAGCGTTGGCAGTTCTATGTCACCACCTTTGCCTTGTTCGTGGTGGCGGCCTATCCCGGTTTTGTTGCGCGTTATTTTTGGCGCAAGCCTGGTATGTAAGTATCTGTTTTATCTGCATGTATGGTGTCGTAGTAAAAAATCTGCAAAATTCTTTGTTGAAAAGCTTGCCAGAACAGCAATACATCCCTAGAATGCGCAGCTCTTTGCAGGCGCGTAGCTCAGCTGGTTAGAGCACCACCTTGACATGGTGGGGGTCGTTGGTTCGAGTCCAATCGCGCCTACCAACACGGAGCAAGCGAATCATGTCATTCCGAACTACTACTACCGGCACTCTCTACTTGGGCTGAGTCGGCTTTCGGAAATTCGTTTGTTCAAAAGAAAAGTGCGACTTAGGTCGCACTTTTTTTTCGTCCTTACTCTACGCATATGCATCGTCAACTGGCTGAAAGGCCAACCGGCAACCTCAACCGCAAAGGTGAATGAAATGCCCATCGTTACGCTTCCCGACGGCTCGCAACGTAGTTTCGATCAGGCAGTGCGCGTCGCTGATGTCGCCGCCAGCATAGGCGCAGGCCTGGCCCGTGCCGCGCTGGCCGGCAAGGTGGACGGCAAGCTGGTCGATACCTCCTACTTGATCGATCGCGATGTGCAACTGGCCATCATCACCGAGAAGGATGCCGAGGGGCTGGAGGTGATACGCCACTCCACGGCGCACTTGCTGGCGTTTGCCGTGAAGGAGCTGTTCCCGGACGCCCAGGTGACCATAGGTCCGGTCATTGAGCATGGCTTCTTCTATGACTTCAGCTACAAGCGCGCCTTCACGCCTGAGGATCTCGAGGCCATAGAGAAGAAGATGGGCGAGCTGGCCAAGCGTGATATCCCGGTGGAGCGCTATGAGTTGAGCCGCGACGATGCTGTGGCCTACTTCAAGAGCATAGGCGAGCACTACAAGGCCGAGATCATCGAGAGTATTCCGGCCAACGAGGCGCTGTCGCTGTATCGCGAAGGCGAGTTCACCGACTTGTGCCGTGGCCCGCATGTACCGTCCACGGGCAAGCTCAAGGTGTTCAAGCTGATGAAGCTGGCGGGTGCCTATTGGCGCGGTGATAGCCGTAATGAGATGTTGCAGCGTGTCTATGGCACGGCCTGGGCCAAGAAGGAAGATCTGGAGCAATACCTGCACATGCTGGAGGAGGCCGAGAAGCGCGACCACCGCAAGCTGGGCAAGCAGCTGGATCTGTTCCATATGCAGGACGAGGCGCCTGGCATGGTGTTCTGGCATCCCAAGGGTTGGAGCCTGTGGCAGTCGGTCGAGCAGTACATGCGCAAGCGTCTGTCGGCTGCGGGCTACCAGGAAGTGCGCACGCCCATGGTGATGGACAGGGTGCTGTGGGAGAAGTCTGGTCACTGGGAAAACTATCGCGAGAACATGTTCACGACGGAGTCGGAAAAGCGTGACTACGCGGTGAAGCCCATGAACTGCCCGGCCCATGTGCAGATCTTCAATAGCGGCCTGCGTTCGTATCGCGACCTGCCCATGCGCTTGGCTGAGTTTGGTGCCTGCCACCGTAACGAGCCGTCTGGCGCCTTGCACGGCATTCTGCGGGTGCGCGGCTTTGTGCAGGATGATGCACATATCTTCTGTACCGAAGAGCAGATCGTGGAGGAGTCGCGCGCGTTCAATGAGCTGGCGATGTCGGTCTACCACGACTTCGGCTTTGACAAGGTGGCGGTCAAGCTGAGTCTGCGGCCAGAGAAGCGTGCTGGCACGGATGAGACCTGGGATAAGGCGGAGAATGGCCTGCGTGATGCCTTGCGGGCCTGCGGCGTGGAGTGGGAGGAGCTGCCGGGCGAAGGGGCCTTCTATGGCCCCAAGGTGGAATACCACATCAAGGATGCGCTGGGTCGATCCTGGCAGTGCGGCACCCTGCAGCTGGACTTTGTGCTGCCAGAGCGCCTGGATGCCGAGTATGTCAGCTCTGAGGAGAGTGCCCGCAAGCGGCCGGTAATGTTGCACCGTGCCATACTCGGTTCGCTGGAGCGTTTCCTCGGTATTCTGATCGAGAACCACGCTGGTGCCTTCCCACTTTGGCTGGCGCCAACCCAGGCAGTGGTCATGAGCATCAGCGAGCACCAGGCCGATTATGCTGCTGAAATTACGGCAAGCCTCAAAAAACAGGGATTTAGAGTCGGGTCGGACTTGAGAAGTGACAAGATAGGCTTTAAAATACGCGAACATAGCTTGCAGAAGCTACCTTATCAGGTGGTTGTTGGGGATAAGGAAAAAGCTGCTGGATTAGTTGCCGTGCGTTCCCGCGGTGGTGAAGATCTGGGTCAGATGACGCTGGCGGCGCTGGTTGAGCGCTGGAATGCAGAGATGATCAAGGTCTGAGTCCGACGGTCCCGTTGAAATACGGGGCCGTTTCGTTCGGGTCGCGCGGTTTTCGTTTTTTACTTGGGAGTAAGCGCTATCGCTCAGGATAAAGAGCCGCGGATCAATGGTGAAATCACCGCCCGCGAAGTGCGTCTGAACGACGAGGAAGGCGAGCAGCTCGGTATTGTGAGCCTTGCCGAAGCATTGCGTATGGCAGAAGAGCGCGAGGTTGATCTGGTTGAGATCGCCCCGAATGCTGTTCCGCCTGTCTGTCGCTTGATGGACTACGGCAAGTTCAAGTACCGCGAGAGCAAGAAGCGCCACGAGCAAAAGCTCAAGGTCAAGCAGGTACAGATCAAGGAAGTGAAGTTCCGTCCGGGTACCGACGAGAACGACTACCAGGTTAAGCTGCGCAATGTAACGCGCTTCCTGGAAGAGGGTGACAAGGCGAAGATCACCCTGCGCTTCCGCGGTCGCGAGATGGCCCACCAGGAAATCGGCATGGCGCAGCTCAAGCGCATTGAAACCGATCTGGGTGAGCTGGCTTTGGTGGAGCAGTTCCCCAAGCTGGAAGGCCGTCAGATGATCATGATGCTGGCGCCCAAGAAGAAGGTCTGACCTTTCTTGGCAGAATAAAGGGTGGCAACAAGCCCTGCCCGGGTGTGAATCCGGGTGCCTTGTTGTAATAACCGTGGTGTTGGGTATTAAGTGCGTGCAAGCGCCGCCCTGTGCCAAATCTAACTAAGGCAAAAACGGAGTACGTCATGCCGAAGATGAAGACCAAATCGAGCGCCAAGAAGCGTTTGAAGGTGTTGGGTAATGGGGGCGTCAAGCGCTCCAAGGCGTTCAAGCGCCACATCCTGACCAAGAAGACCACCAAGAACAAGCGCCAACTGCGCGGCACGACCATGGTCCACCCGACCAATATGGCCTCCGTGCGCGCCATGTTGCCGTACGCTTAATCTTCTCGGGAAAGGAATAAACCATGCCTCGCGTCAAACGTGGTGTAACAGCCCGCGCTCGCCATAAAAAAGTCCTCGCTCTCGCCAAGGGCTATCGTGGTCGTCGTAAGAACGTCTATCGCATCGCCAAACAGGCGGTGATGAAGGCCGGTCAATACGCCTACCGTGACCGCCGTCAGCGGAAGCGTCAATTCCGTCAGCTGTGGATCGCCCGTATCAACGCCGCATCGCGTGAACTGGGTCTGAGCTACAGCAAGTTCATGAACGGCCTGAAGCGCGCTTCGATCAATGTCGATCGTAAGGTGCTGGCCGATCTCGCCGTGTTCGACAAGGCCGCGTTTGCGCACATTGTTGCGCAAGCCAAGGCTAGCCTCGCGGCCTGAGCTACCGGTAGCTGAAAAAGGGAGGCGAAAGCCTCCCTTTTTTTGTCGCCCCACTCGCCATGGGTTTTCGCCTAGAGAATCCATCGCCAGTGATGAGGAGCGATGCAAGATGGACAATGTTCAAGCGATAGTCGATGAAGGTCTGGCCGCCCTGGCGGCCACCCACGATCCAGTCGAGCTGGAGAACGTGAAGGCGCGCTACCTGGGTAAATCCGGGGCGTTGACCGACCTGCTCAAGCAACTGGCTGCGCTGCCGCCAGAAGAGAAGCGGGCGCAGGGTGCGGTGATCAACCAGGCCAAGACAGCTTTTGAGCAGGCACTGAACGGCCGCCGCGAAGCCATGGCCGCCGAGAAGCTGGCGCAACAGCTGGCCGCCGAGGCACTGGATGTGACCCTGCCTGGGCGTGGTCAGTTGGCGGGTGGCCTGCATCCGGTGACCCTGGTCAAGGAGCGCATCGTTGCACTGTTCCAGTCCATGGGCTTCGAGGTGGCTGACGGCCCAGAGATCGAGGATGACTGGCATAACTTCGAGGCGCTGAATACGCCCAAGGGTCATCCTGCCCGTTCCATGCAGGATACCTTCTACGTGGAAGGTGGCCGTGATGGCGAGCCGCTGGTATTGCGTACCCACACCAGCCCCATTCAGGTTCGCTATATGCAGAACCATCAGCCGCCCATCAAGATCGTGGCCCCTGGCCGTGTCTACCGGGTGGATTCGGACGCAACCCATTCTCCGATGTTCCATCAGATGGAGGGTTTGTGGGTGGCCGAAGGCGTCAGCTTTGCCGACCTCAAGGCGACGTTGATCGACTTCCTGCGTCGCTTCTTTGAGCGCGATGACCTGCAGGTACGATTCCGTCCCTCGTTCTTCCCCTTCACCGAAACCTCGGCCGAGGTGGATGTGCTGGGCGAGCGCGGCTGGCTGGAAGTCGGTGGCTGCGGCATGGTGCATCCCAATGTGCTGCGCAATGTGGGCATAGACCCAGAGCAATACACCGGCTTCGCTTTCGGTATCGGTCTCGATCGTTTCGCCATGCTGTATTACGGCGTCAACGACCTGCGCCTGTTCTTCGATAACGATCTGACCTTCCTGAACCAGTTCCGCTAAGCCAACTGGGCCAGCCCATCTGTGGGCTGGCGGTAATGCATACGGGGCCGTGCCGGCCCCAACCGACAAGATACTGAGGGATCAAGCCATGAAATTCTCTGAATCCTGGCTGCGCGAGCTGGTTAACCCCGCGCTGGATAATGCCCAACTGGCCGAACTGCTCACCATGGCCGGCCTGGAAGTGGAAGAAAACGACCCCGCTGCACCGGCTTTTGACAAGGTGGTGGTGGCGCAGGTGCTGGAAGTGCGCAAGCACGAGAATGCCGAAAAGCTCAATGTCTGCAAGGTAGACGCAGGGCAGGGCGGCGAGCCGCTGCAGATAGTCTGCGGTGCGCCCAATGTCGCCGTGGGGGTGAAGGTGCCTTGCGCGCTGGTGGGTGCCAGCCTGCCCGGCGATTTCAAGATCAAGGAAGCCAAGCTGCGTGGCGTGGAGAGCTTTGGCATGCTGTGCTCGGCCCGGGAGCTGGGCGTCAGCGAGGAGAGCGATGGCTTGCTACTGTTGCCCGCCGATGCGCCGGTAGGCCAGTCTTTCCGTCAGTACTTTGATCTGGACGACCGCATCCTCACGCTCAAGCTCACCCCCAATCGTGCCGATTGCCTGAGCCTGAGCGGGATAGCCCGTGAAGTGGCTGCGCTGACCGGTAGCAGCTACCAGGCCGTTGCCATCAAGCCAGTCGCGCCGGTATTGGACGACAAGCGCGGCGTGAAGCTGGATGCCGCCACGGCTTGTCCGCGCTATGCCGGCCGCGTGATACGCGGGGTGAATGCGGCCGCAGCGACGCCGGACTGGATGAAGCGCAAGCTGGAGCGTAGTGGCCTGCGTTCCATCTCAGCCCTGGTCGATATCACCAACTACATCCTGTTGGAGCTGGGCCAACCCATGCATGCCTTCGATAACGCCAAGCTGCAGGGCGATATCGTGGTGCGCTTCGCCCTGGCGGGCGAGCAGCTTGAGCTGCTCAACGGCAAGCAACTGACGCTGGAGCCGGACATGCTGGTGATTGCCGATGGCAATGGCCCGGTTGCGCTGGCTGGCATCATGGGCGGCATGCCCACCTCGGTGCAGGCTGGTGAGACTCAGGATGTGTTCCTGGAGTCGGCCTTCTTTGCGCCGGAAATCATCGCCGGCAAGGGCCGTCGCCTGGGCTTCAGCTCGGATTCCAGCCACCGCTATGAGCGTGGCGTGGACTTTGGTAACTGCCGCAATGCGCTGGAGCGCGCCACAGAGCTGGTATTGGCCATTTGTGGCGGACAGCCGGGTGGTGTGACCGAGGCCTTGGCGGCGCTGCCGGCGCGCCCAGCCGTGGCCCTGCGCGTAGCGCGGGTGGCACGGGTGCTGGGGGTGACGGTGGCTGCTGATGAGATCGTGGCCATGCTGCAGAAGCTGGGCTTGGCGGTGGTGCGCAATGGCGAGACGCTGGCAGTGACACCGCCCAGCTACCGCTTCGATATCAATATCGAGGAAGACCTGATCGAGGAAGTGGCCCGCATGTACGGCTACGACCAGATACCCACTCGCCCGCCGGTATCCGGCCAGGCCATGCTCAAGCAGGATGGCAAGCTGCGTCCGTCCTTGCTGGTTAAGCAGGCGCTGGCTGCACGCGATTACCAGGAGGTGGTGAGCTACGCCTTTGTGGAAGAGAAATGGGAGGCGGACTTCGCTGCCAACCTGCAGCCGGTGCGCCTGCTCAACCCGATTGCCAGCCAGATGAGCGTGATGCGCTCTACCTTGATAGGCGGTCTGGTCAGCACCCTGGTGGCCAATCTCAACCGCAAGCATGAGCGTGTGCGCCTGTTCGAGGTAGCCCGGGTGTTCCACGGCGTGGAGGCAAACCAGCAGCCAGAGAAGGTAGCGGGTCTGGCGCATGGGCCGCGTTTGGCCGAGCAGTGGGGCAGCAAGGCGGCCAGGGTGGATTTCTATGATGTGAAGGCCGATGTGGAGGCACTGCTGGCACCGCGTGTGGCGCGCTTCGAGCGGGCCGAGCACCCAGCCTTCCACCCCGGCCGTTGCGCCCAGATCGTTCTGGACGGCGCCATCATAGGCGTGATGGGCGAGCTACACCCCAAGTGGGTGCAAAGCTACGATCTGAATGCCGCTCCGGTGCTGTTCGAATTGGACCTGGGGGCGCTGACTGGCCGTGAACTGATACGGTCGCAGCCGATTTCCAAGTTCCAGCCGGTACGCCGTGACCTGGCTTTTGTGGTGGATGACGCAGTGCAGTACCAGCAGGTGCTGGATGCCATGGCGAGCGCCAGGCAGCCCTATGTCACTGCCATAGAAGGCTTCGATGTCTATCGTGGCGCAGGGGTGCCTGAAGGGAAAAAGAGCCTTGCATTCAAGGTGATATTGCAAGATACTCAGAAAACGCTTTCGGACGCGGACATCGATTCCGCCGTCTCCCAGCTCGTCGCCGCGCTGCAACAACACGTCCAAGCCCAGCTCCGAAGCTAGGTTTTCGCGACGAAATCCGCATCAAAAATCATGACATTGACACTGACTAAAGCCGAACTCGCCGACCTGCTATTTGACAAGGTTGGCTTGAACAAACGTGAAGCCAAAGACATGGTGGAAGCCTTCTTCGAAGAGATCCGCCAGTCGCTTGAATCCGGGGAGAGTGTGAAACTGTCCGGTTTTGGTAACTTTCAGCTGCGTGACAAGCCGCAGCGTCCTGGCCGCAACCCTAAAACGGGCGAAGAGATACCCATCTCGGCCCGCCGCGTGGTGACGTTCCACGCCAGCCAAAAACTGAAGGGCATGGTGGAAGACAACTATGCAGACGGAAAGCTCGTTACCGAGAGCTGAGCTGCCGCCCATCCCCGCCAAGCGCTACTTCACCATAGGTGAAGTGAGCGAGTTGTGTGGGGTGAAGCCACATGTGCTGCGTTACTGGGAGCAGGAATTCACCCAGTTGCGGCCGGTGAAGCGGCGCGGCAATCGGCGGTACTACCAGCACCATGAGGTGCTGCTGGTTCGTCGCATCCGTACCTTGCTGTATGAAGAAGGATTCACCATCAGCGGGGCACGCAATCGCCTGGAGCATCAGGCGCTGGATGCGGCGGAACATGGAGAAACCAGCTTGGCTGCGGCCCTCGAACACGAGGCCGAAGCCGAGACTGCCGCAGCGGCCTCCTTGGCCCGCCTGCGGCATGACTTGGAAGATTTGCGAGATTTTCTTGCAAACTAGCTTGCCAGAGGGAAAAAGACCGGTATAATTCGGCCTCCTTCGAGTCGGAGCGTGGCGCAGCCTGGTAGCGCACTTGCATGGGGTGCAAGGGGTCGGAGGTTCGAATCCTCTCGCTCCGACCAGTAATACCAAAGGGCTTACAAGCAACAGCTTGTAAGCCCTTTTCGTTTTGGTGCTTGGCCGGCAGGGTTTTCAGGGGGGTGGATCCCCGCCCTTGGTCGGGGTGCCGGGGTGTGCCGCATTGCCCCTGGGGGTGCCAGCGTTGTCGTCTGCCTGGCTCAGATATCCTCCAGCAGGTCTCCAAAAACCGCAGCCTCTCCCTCGCGCCGATTCTTGCCCGGCGCGTCGTACAGCGCCAGCCAGCTGGGCCGGCGGGCGAGGCTCATGGGAACGGCGCAGAACGCCTCGGCACGGTTGCAGCCACGGCCATGGGGCAGGGTGGCGCAGGTCTCGAACTCGCTCCAGAACACCGCGGCCTCCTGGTTGCTGGCCAACTGCTTGCGGGCATCCTTCCAGCGATAGAGTCGTATCTCGCCATCCAGCACCATGGTGGGGCCGGCCAGCAGGTAAAGGTCGTCGCCGGCCAGATGCAGGTCGCGTATGCCCAGCCCTTCCAGATCGAGAAAATGCTTGCGCAGCAAGGGGGCATCATCGCCCAGCGGAGCCAGGCATAGTTGCTCGCCATCGGCTACGATGCGCAGTTCCAGTAGGCCTGCCCAGCCACGCAATACCGGGCCGCGCAGGCCCAGCAGCAGCCTGTCGCCCAGTACGGCCAGCCCTTCGATGTCGAAGCCATTGTCCTTGCCAGGCAGGTGCAGATAGGGGCCATAGTGTGGATCACGCGCCAGGGCATCGGTCAGCTGGTTGTCGCGGGCATTGCCGCCCAGGCGGGCGGCCTGGCGGCCATCCGGGGTGGTGCGCTGCAGGGTGGGGCGGCCCTTGCTGTCTTCGGCCAGTGGCAGCCTTGCCAGCAGGCGGCGGTTACCATCCAGGCTCAGCTTGGCCAGGCGGCGTGCATTGTCGACATGGCTGCGGCCCTGCTTGGGGCTCTTGCGCTTGAGGCCGTGCGAACCCACTACCCACAGATAACCGCCTGCCAGTGCCATGCCTTCCAGGTCGGCTTCTTCATCTGGCTCACCAGGCAGGTCCAGCAGCTCGGCCAGCCTGAAGCTGGTGGACTGGCCAAAACGCAGTGTCTCGGCACCTTGCCGTGGCAGCAGTTGCAGTCGCTCTACCGCGCAGGATTCGTCACCCGCCACCCATAGCCACTCGCCAGTGAAAACGGCACCAGACAGATTGTCGTGGGCCATGGCCTGGGCGGAGAATTCCAGCCTGACGGCCTTGGGGTGTAGGGTGTAG
The DNA here is from genome assembly GCF_036961565.1 of Chitinimonas sp. JJ19. Classification (NCBI taxonomy): domain Bacteria; kingdom Pseudomonadati; phylum Pseudomonadota; class Betaproteobacteria; order Neisseriales; family Chitinibacteraceae; genus Chitinimonas; species Chitinimonas sp. JJ19. Next base: position 137,681 of record NZ_JBAMDD010000002.1, on the reverse strand, counting down.
CTCATGCTGCATTCCGTTTACAGGGTTGACGCGGGGGATATCCAAGCGTATCACGCAGCCGACCTTCCCGGATTTGTCACGCCATGCCCCCAGAGCTCCTACCCTTTGCCGAACGCTTGACCCGCTGGCAGCGCAGCCATGGTCGCCATGATCTGCCCTGGCAGGTGGCCGACCCTTATCGGGTCTGGCTGTCTGAGATCATGCTGCAACAGACGCAGGTTGCGACGGTCATTCCCTATTACCAGCGCTTTACCGAGTCTTTCCCTGACGTAGCCAGCCTGGCGGCGGCACCCCTGGATGCGGTGCTGGCCCATTGGGCCGGGCTGGGCTATTACACCCGTGCGCGCAATCTGCATGCGGCGGCAGGCAAGGTGATGAGTGCGTTTGGCGGTACCTTCCCGGCCACGGCGGCAGAGATGGAGACGCTGCCTGGCGTGGGGCGTTCCACCGCAGCGGCCATTGCCGGATTTTGCTTTGCCGAGCGCAGTCCCATACTCGATGGCAATGTCAAACGGGTACTTAGCCGCTGGGCAGGCGTGGCGGGATTCCCTGGCGAGAAGAAAGTGGAGCAGCAGCTATGGGCCTTGGCCGAGGCGCTGCTGCCCGAGCAGGCCGCAGATATGCCGGCCTATACCCAGGGCATGATGGACCTGGGCGCGACCCTTTGCACACGTAGCAAACCTCGCTGTCAGGTCTGCCCCTTGCGGGAGGACTGCCGTGCACATATCGAGGGACGCCAGGCGGAGTTGCCCACCCGCAAGCCGCGCAAGGCCATACCTGAGCGCCAGACTGTCATGCTGCTGCTGGAGCACGAAGGGCGCTTGCTGCTGGAGCGGCGCCCGCCTAGCGGTATCTGGGGGGGCTTGTGGAGCCTGCCGGAAGTAGCGGCGGCGGCCGAGGCGCAGTTGCTGTGCCGGCAGCGTTTCGGCCTGGAGGTGGCGCTGACCGAGACGCTACCTGCCCTGGTGCATACCTTTACCCACTTTCGCCTGACCATTACCCCGCTGCGCCTGCAGGTGACTGGCGAGCAGCACAGGGTGGCCGATGCTGATCTGGCGTGGTTGAGACGTAGCGAGGCACTGAAGGCCGGCATTCCTACGCCGGTACGCAAGTTGCTGCAGGCCAAGGCCAGGCCGCAGGGGGAGTTGTTCGAGCAGTAAGCGCCCCTTGTTCAGGCAGTGCGGGCCGACTGGATGCTGCCGGCCGCGACACTGTTGCGTACTAGGCGTACTAGGCGTGCTGGCCGGCTACCCAGCCCGATGACCAGGCCCACTGGAAGTTATAGCCGCCCAGCCAGCCTGTCACGTCCACCACCTCGCCCACAAAGAACAGGCCCGGCACCTTGCGCGCCATCATGGTCTTGGACGACAGCGCGTCGGTATCCACACCGCCCCGTGTCACTTCAGCCTTCTTGTAGCCTTCGCTACCGCTGGGCTTGACCCGCCAGCCATGTAGCTGGCTGGCCAGCAGTGCCAGCTCGGCTGGGGTGTACTGCTTCATGGGCTTGATGGCCACATGGGCGGCGCAGAAGGCCTGGGCAAAGCGCTTGGGCAGCCAGTCGGCCAGCACGTTGGGTAGCAGGGCATCGGAGCGCTTGGCGTCCTCGAACAATTCGGCAACGTCACGGCCTGGCAGCAGGTCCAGGGTGATTTCACGGCCGGGTGTCCAGTACGATGAGATCTGCAATATGGCAGGCCCCGATACCCCACGATGGGTAAACAGCACGTTTTCGCGGAAATGCGGGCCCTCGCCGCCATGCGCGTCGCAATCCAGCGATACCCCGGCCAGCTCACCGTACAGATCCTTGGGTTCGAAGGTGAGGGGTACCAGGCCTGCAGCCAGTGGTGTGATGGGCAGGCCAAACTGCTTGGCAATCTCGTAGCCCAGGCCGGTCGCACCGATGGGGGGGATAGATAGCCCACCTGAGGCGATGATCAGGCTCTGGCAGCGCCAGGTTTCGCGGCTGGTTTCCACCAGGAAGCCGGTATCGGTCTGGCTGACGCCGAGAACCTGGGTACCCATGCGCCATTCGATACCGACCAGGTCGCACTCGCTCTTCAGCAGGTTGATGATGTCTTGGGCGGAGTGGTCGCAAAACAGTTGGCCAAGCTTCTTCTCATGCCAGTCTATGCCGTAGCGGTTGACCAGGTCGATGAAATCCTGCTGGCTGTATTGGGCCAGTGCCGACTTGCAGTAGTGGGGATTTCGCGACAGATAGCGGTCGGGCGCGCAGTGAATATTGGTGAAATTACAACGCCCACCGCCCGAGATGCGAATCTTCTCGGCCAAGCGCTCGCTATGGTCGACCAGCGCAACACCGCGTCCACGCTGGCTTGCGCTGGCTGCTGCCATCATGCCGGCTGCACCTGCGCCGATGATGACCACGTCTATGTCTAGGATAGGCATCTAGTGTAATAACTCTGAAATGTCTTATAGTGGCGGCGGAATGCCTTGGAAGCGAGTAAGGACGCGGCTTGTGGCCAGAAGCCCTGCATGCGCCACCGCAACCTGACAAGCGCTTGACCAAGCGTTACTGCCGTTTCAACCGAATTCTAAAGCACACCGGGCAATTACCCTGCATTTCCCCTTGAGGAATGGCGGGGTTCTGGGCCCCTGATATCACACCCGGAGAGAGAAAAATCCCATGAAGCGCTTTGGCCTTGCCCGCACCCTGATTACATCCGCTCTGGTAGCCGCTGCCTTTGCCCCGGCAGCCCAGGCGGCCGGCAATTACTCCAACATCTATTTCTTTGGCGACAGCTTGACCGATACCGGTGCGTATTTCGGCCTGCCTGGCGTGCCGCAGAACAATCGCTGGACCACCCGCAAGCCGGATGGTTCGGTCAACGACTTGTATGCCGACATCCTGGCGCGCCACTATGGCTTTACCCTGAAGCCTGTATTGGCGATAGACCTGGGACAGGGCAAGGTTACGGCTGGCGGCAACAACTTTGCTGAAGGTGGCGGCGTGGTGCTGCCGGGCAGCCTGGCTGCCAATGATCCAGTGCAGACCAAACTGGTGCCCAACCAGATTGGCGCCCATCTGGCGAGCAACACCGGCAAGGCTGATCCCAATGCGCTGTACATGGTCTGGGTAGGCAATAACGACCTGGCTGCTGCCCTGGCCAACCCGGCTACTGCCAGCACCAATGGTGCCCTGGCTGCCGAGGCCGTGGTGGCGCAGGTAAAGCGCCTCAAGGCAGCTGGCGCCAAGCACATCATCGTCGGTAATGCCGTGGATATCAGCCGCACTCCCAAGCTGACCAGCCAGGTTTATGGCCAGGTGACGGCAGGCGTGGCCAGCGCGCTGTACGGTGGCGTCAACAATGCCACTACGGCCAATACCATCGCTGGTGGCCTGGCACAGCAAATGGGCCAGGGTAGCAATGTTGCCCTGATAGGCCTGATGAGTGGCGCTATCCAGGCTGCCAATGGCCAGGCTACTACCCTGACGGGTATGCAGACTGCCGGTGCAGGTGCAGTCAAGACTACCCTGAATGGCAGCAGCACTACGCTGGCCACCTATGCCGTAGCGGCGACCAATGCCGAGAATGCTATTGCCACCAGCTACGCCACCACCGCCGTGAACGCGGCCGTGGATGCCCTGGTGGGTGCCGGTTTGATCAACGCCACCGTGGCAGCACAGCTGCGTGCTGCGGCTCCTGCCGCAGTGGCCGCTAATCTGGTTACACCTATCCAGGGCAAGGTGGGTTCTACTGCCTCCGCCGCGCTGGCCTCGGCCAATTCGTTGGCCGGCAGCGTGTTCAACAACACCCTTAATGCTGGCCTGGGCCAGGTGGGTGATGTGGTCGCCATCGATGCCTTCCGCATGATGACTGAGGTGCTGGCCAATCCCACAGCCTTTGGCTATAGCAATGTCACAGGCACGGCTTGCGCCGATGCCAGCAATTGCGTGCAGGGCGCGGCCGGCTTTACCCCGGGTGCCGAGAACTTCTTCTTTGCTGATGGCTTCCACCCCACGCCCAAGACGCATGCCCTGCTGGCGCAGGTGCTGATGTCCACACTGGATGCGCCTTACTACGCTGCCCAGTTGGCACATACCCAGCCCATTGCCCGCAATGCCGCACAAGGCGTGCTGGATGAGCGTGTGGGCCAAGCCCGTTCGGTTGGGGTGCTCGACACCTTTGCCCGCATTACCCGCTTGAGCAATGACCATGATGCCAACAGCCTGGGCATGCAGAGCAATGGCCGCAATGCCGCCCTGACTGCCGGCCTGGATTTCCAGTTCGATGCAAGTACCTCGATCGGTATGGCCTTCACCCAGGCCAACAGCGATACCGATTTCGGCAACAAGGCCGGTGGTTTTGATACCAACACCCGCTTGCTGACCGGCTTTGTCCGCTACGAAAGCGGCCCCATCAGCGTGGCGGCCGATGCCTCCTTCGGCTCGGCCCGTTTCCGCGAGATCCGCCGCAACATCCAGCTGGGTACCCTGAGCCGTACCGAAAAGGGTGATACCACGGGTAGCCAGGCTGCGTTGCGCGTAGTGGGTGGCTATCAGCTGTCGCTGGGCGATTACAGCGTCACGCCCACGGTGAGCCTGGCCGTCAGTGAAACCAGCGTCGGTGGTTATGCCGAAAAGTGCGGTGACATCGCCAATGCGACCTCCTGCAGCACCTCCATGCGCTATGACAAGCAGCGCATCGATTCCATGCTGCTGGGCGCTGGCGTCAAGCTAAACGCCGACTGGGGCACCTTCAAGCCCTACGCCTCGGTGATGGCCTATAGCGAAGGCAAGGACGAAGACCGTACCGTGCGCGCGGCCCAGATCGGCCAGCAAGCCAGCTTCTCCACTGAGGTCTACACCCCGGACACCAGCTATGCGGTGATCAACGTCGGTACTTCGGCCAGCTTGAGCAAGTCGGTGAATGCCTACTTCAGCTACAGCTACACGGCTGGCTTGAGCGATGAAAAGCGCGCTGCCATGTCGGTGGGTCTGCAAGCTGCTTTCTAAGCCTTTCTCTGCGGCAACAAAAAACCCGACACGCGTGTCGGGTTTTTTGTTGCCGGTATGAACTTACCCGGCCTCTGGCGCCGCCAGCAAAAAAACAGCGCCTAACCTGCCATGCCATAGTGACGCAGCAAGGCGTCTATCTTGGGTGCCCGCCCGCGGAATGCCTTGAAGCTGTCGATAGCCGGACGACTGCCGCCTACGGCCAGGACTTCCTGGCGGAAGCGCTGGCCGGTCAGGCTGATCTGCGTCGGTGCTTCTTCAAAAGCCGCATAGGCGTCGGCGCTCAACACCTCGGCCCATTTGTAGCTGTAATAGCCCGCTGCGTAGCCTCCGGCAAAAATATGGCTGAACAGATTGGGAAAGCGATTCCACTCGGGCGGCAGGTTGACGGCGACTTCCTCGCGTACGCGCTGCAGCAGTTGCAGCACGGTCTCTTGGCTGGCGCTTTCGCGGCTGTGCAGGGCCATGTCGAACAGGCCAAACTCCAGTTGGCGAACGTTGCCCATGCCGCTCTGGAAATTCTTGGCTGCCAGCATTTTGTCGAACAGCTCGCGCGGCAGGGGCTCGCCGGTTTCGGCATGCTCGGTCATGGCCACCAGCCGTTCCCATTCCCAGCAGAAGTTCTCCATGAACTGGCTGGGCAGTTCCACCGCATCCCACTCCACGCCATTGAGGCCTGCCACACCCAGTTCATTGACCTCGGTCAGCAGCAGATGCAGGCCATGGCCCATTTCGTGGAACAGGGTGATGACTTCATCGTGGCTGAAGGTGGCCGGCTTGCCGTCGGCGCCGCGACCAAAATTGCAGGTCAGGTAGGTGACCGGGGTTTGCAGGCCTTCAGACTTCAGCCTGCGGTTGCGGCAGTCATCCATCCAGGCGCCGCCACGCTTGCCTTCGCGGGCGTAGAGGTCGAAGTAGAACTGCCCCACCAGCTTGCCAGCCTGATCGACCAGGCGGTAGACGCGTACGTCTTCATGCCATACCGGCGCCGTGTCCGCTTCTGCCTTCAGGCCAAACAGGGTCTCTATCACGTTGAACAGGCCGGCCAGCACCCGGGGCTCGGTGAAGTATTGCTTCACGGCCTGTTCGGAGAAGCTGTAGCGGGCTTCCTTCAGCTTCTCGGTGGCATAGCCCAGATCCCACATCTGCAGGTCGGCCAGGCCCAGGTGCTCTCGGGCGTAGGCTTCCAGCTCGGCGCGGTCGCGCTGGGCGTGCGGCTTGGCACGGGCGGCCAGGTCTCGCAGGAAGGCCAGCACCTCGTCCGGTGTGTCGGCCATCTTGGTGGCGACCGAATACTCAGCATAGTTGGCAAAGCCCAGCATGGCGGCCAGCTCGCCACGCAGGACCAGGATGCGGTCTATCAGTGCGCTGTTGTCCAGTTCGGGTGGGCCAAACTCAGCCGCACGGGTGCTGTAGGCGCGGTAGAGCTGGGCACGCAGTTCGCGATTGTCGCAGTAGCTTTGCACCGGTAGATACACGGGCATGTGCAGGCTTAGCTTGTAGCCGGGCTTGCCATCCTTTTCGGCGGCGGCACGGCACATGGCCTTGATATCCTCGGGCAGCCCAGCCAGTTCGGCCTCGCTGTCCACATAGAGGGCAAAGGCATCGGTGGCATCCAGCAGGTTCTGTTCGAACTTGGCCGACAGATTGGCCAGCTCCTCCTTGATGGCGCTGAAACGCGCCTTTTGCTCATCGGCCAGCTCGGCACCGCCCAGACGGAAGTCGCGCAGGGCGTTTTCGATGATGCGCTTTCTGGCGGTGTCGTAGCCCGCATACTCGGGGCTTTGTGCCAGCAGCTTGTACTGGGCGAACAAAGCCAGGTTTTGCCCCAGCTCGGCACCAAACTGGCTCAGCTTGGGCAGGTTGGCATTGTAGGCTTCGCGCAGTGCAGGGGTATTGACCACGGCATTGAGATGGCTCACCTGTCCCCAGGCACGCCCCAGGCGCTCATTGGCATCATCCAGCGGGCGTACAAAGTTTTCCCAGCTGACTGGGTTGACGGTCTCTGCCGCTCGCACGGCGGCGCGGGCGTCGGCCAGCAACTGATCAATGGCGGGGGTGATGTGTTCGGGCAGGATATCGCCAAACCGCGGCAAGGCAGAGAAATCGAGTAGAGGGTTGGTCATGGCGTGGGCTAGGTCCGGTAACGATAGGAAGTCTGATTGAGGCTAGATGGGGGCGATATGCCGCCAGGGCAAGGGCTGGCATGGGCTAGCACAGGGCTCTCGGCTATACTCGGGCGCTTGTATTGGATAGGAGTTTAACCATGGCTGTACGTCCGTTCAAAGGCATCAAGCCTGTTGTGCCCGACTCTGCCTATGTCGATGAAGCTGCCGTGGTGGTGGGTGAGGTGGTGCTGGGCGAGAATGCCTCTATCTGGCCGGGCGCCATCGTTCGTGGCGACGTCAATCATATCCATATCGGACGGGATTCCAATGTACAGGACCTAGCCTGCCTGCATGTCAGCCACAAGCGGCCGGAAGACCCCTTGGGTGCGCCGCTGATCATAGGCGAGCGGGTCACCATAGGCCACCAGGTGACACTGCATGGCTGCACCATAGGCGACGAGTGCCTGATCGGCATTGGCACCATCGTGCTCGATCGCGCCGTGATCGAGCCTCGGGTGATGATAGGTGCGGGCTCGTTGGTGCCGCCTGGTAAGGTGCTGCGTTCCGGCCATCTCTACCTGGGCCGTCCGGTCAAGGAAGTGCGGGCGCTGACCGACGAGGAGATCGCCCACTTTGCCTACTCGGCCCAGCATTATGTGCGATTGATGCGTGGGCACCAGGAAAGCTGACCGGCATCAACCGAAAGCGCCGCCGTATTGGCTTACAATGCGGCGCATTATCAAGCAGTAGATAGGTTCGCCATGCTGAACTTCCTTCCCGCCTTTCTGCGCGGCCTGATTTCCTCCTTGCTGCTGGCGCTGAATGTGCTGGTTTACGGGTTCATGATACTGACCCTGGCCATCATCAAGTTCGTGCTGCCGTTCACCGCCATCCGCAAGGCGGTGGATAGGGTGCTCAATACCCTGGCACAGGGTTGGGTCTACAACAACAGTGTCTGGATTGCCCTGGCGCAGAAGATCAGCTGGCGGCTGGAAGGGCTGGAGAAGCTCAACCCCAAGGGCTGGTATCTGGTCAGTTCCAATCACCAGAGCTGGGTCGACATCTTTGTCCTGCAGCAGACCCTCAAGGGCCATATTCCCTTCCTCAAGTTCTTTCTCAAGCAACAACTGATTTTTGTGCCTGTGATAGGCCTGGTCTGGTGGGCGCTGGATTTCCCCTTTATGAAGCGCCACAGCGAGGCCTATCTCAAGAAGCACCCGGAAGCCCGTGGCCAGGATCAGGAGACCACCCGCCGCGCCTGTGAGAAGTTCGCCCTGGTGCCGACTTCGGTCATCAACTTTCTGGAAGGCACCCGCTATACCGCTGCCAAGCATGCGCAGCAGCAGTCGCCCTACACCCATTTGCTCAAGCCCAAGGCCGGCGGCATTGCGCTGGCCATGAATGCCATGGGAGAGAAGTTTCAGTCACTGATCGATGTCACCATCTATTATCCCGATGGCCCACCCAGCTTCTGGGATTTCCTGGCTGGCCGGGTCAAGCAGATTGTGGTGCTGGTGAAGGAAAGGCCTATTCCGGCCGAGCTGACCCGTGGCGACTACGGTGGCGATGCAGTGTTCCGCGCCAAGGTGCAGGCCTGGGTGCACGAGATGTGGCAGGACAAGGACAAGCTGCTAGCCAGCCTGCACCGCGGCGCCTGATACCTGGGCGTGCCGCGTATGGAACAGCCGCTACCTTGGGTAGCGGCTTTTTTGCGCCCGCCGGGTGGCTTAGAGCCTGTTCACGATCTTTTCACCCCGTCGCAGGACCGGAAAAGGGTTAGGTACAAGGCGGGCGACGCAGGCAATAACCGGTTATTACCAAGGAGTCCAACGCAGTACATGACCCTTTTCCGGTCCAGCCCTACGGGTTCCGGTTCGGTTCCGTGCATTGCCGGCAGCGGCCAGCGTTACAAGCCGCTTACGGTACCGGTACCGCGGCGCGGCTTGCGCCTTGTCCGCTATCCGGCACTGCCCGGAACGACGGGGCGAAAAGATCGTGCACAGGCTCTTACATCTGCTTGAACAGATGCGCATAGGCGCGGCTGACGGCCACCTTCTCCTGGCGGGACTTCAGGGTCAGCGTGACCTTGCCGGTGAAGTCGCGGCTGGCCTCTGCGATGTCGCGCACATTGACCAGGGTGGCGCGATGCACCTGCCAGAACTGGTCGGCGTCCAACTGCTCCAGCAGCTCCTTCAAGGAGGTGCGTATCAGGTACTCGCCCTCGCGGGTCACCACCGTGGTGTATTTGTCGGCGGCGTGGAAGTAGCAGACGTCGTCTACCGCGATCAGCTTTACTTCGTTGCCTTGACCGGCCCGTATCCAGGTCAGCCGGTGGCTGCCGGGAGTGATGGGCAGGCCACCACCCAAGGCCGCACGCAGGCTATCGAGCAAGGCGCCATTATTGGCCGGGCGCTGGCTGGCCAGCTTGTCGCGCAGCTTGGTGACGGTGCGACTGAGCCTGTCGTCGCTGAAAGGCTTGAGCAGGTAATCAATGGCATCGCGCTCGAAAGCCTCGACGGCATATTGATCGAAGGCCGTGACAAACACACAGTGGCAGCCATCGGCCGAACGGGCCACCTCCAGGCCGGTCAGGCCGGGCATCTTGATATCCAGAAAGGCCACGTCGGGTTCGTGCTCGCGCATGGCGGCAGCGGCTTCAAGGCCATTGCGGGCCACCGCGATGATGTCCAGCTCGGGCCATAGCTGGCCCAGCTTGATCCTGAGATAGTCGGCCAGCAGGGGTTCGTCGTCGGCGATCAGGGCGGTGGGTGTTTGCATCGGCATGTCTTTATCCGTGATTCAGCGGCAGTTCCAGCTGTGCTGTTACGCCACCCGCTGGGTTGGACTGCAATGACAGCCCGGCAGCGCTACCGTACAGTGTAGCCAGTCTGGCGCGCACATTGCTCAGCCCCACCCCCTGGCCACGGACTTCTTCTGGCAGGCCCAGGCCGTTGTCGATGACGCTGGCGACCAGTCGGCCGCCGTCGACATCCAGAGTGACCTGTACCGTGCCGCCTTCCACCTTGGGCTCCAGCCCGTGGCTGACGGCGTTTTCCACCAGGGGCTGCAGCAGCATGGGGGGAAGGTGGGCATCCAGCAGCGGCTCAGGGCAGCTCAGGCTGAAATCCAGGCGCTCGCCCATGCGTATCTTGAGTATGCCCAGATAGGCCTGCAGCAGGTCCAGCTCCTGCCTGACCGTGCTGTGCTCATTGCGGGTACGGGCCAGAGAGGCACGCAGATAGTCGTTGAACAGGCCCAGCATCTGCTTGGCGCGATCTGGCGCAATATCGATCAGGCTTTGCACGCTGGCCAGGGTATTGAACAGGAAGTGCGGCTCTATCTGCGCCTGCAGCATGCGTAGCTGCGACTGTATCAGCAGCTTGTCCTGCTCGGCACGCTTGGCTTGCTCCAGGTGGTAGGCCGATTCCATCCGGCTGGTTTTCTCCCGGCCCCACAGGATGCTCCCTATGACGCCGGCAGCCAGCAGAAAGAAGAACAGGCTGAAAGCCAGGTAGTGCGGGTACTTGCTGATGACATCGGCCAGCTCGTCCACCCGCGCCACCCAGTTGAAGGCCAGCCCCACCAGCGCACCAATGAACACGGCGGCGGCGAAGTACCAGGGCTCGCGCGCGGGCGCAGGCTTGATCACCGAAAAGGTGAAGGTAATGGCAGCAAAAACCGAGAAGCCGATGACCTGTATGGTCAGCATCACCCGCCAGGTGGGCGAGTCGCTGGACAAGGCAAAAAACACCCCGGCCAGGGTGTTGAACAGCAGGGTGACCAGGAGGTTGCGCCAGAGTGAACGGCGCACCTCACCGGTAGCTAGCGTGGTGTGGGCTGCGGTGGGCATGCCTCGAGCTTAGGCGATTCGCACCGCCGGGTCACGTATGGGTTTGCTGGGCTGGGGCGTGCGCAACGGTACGACCTTGCCTTGCAGCGTGCTGGGTACGGCTGGGGCACGGCGGCCCAAGGTAAACGGACTGAACATCTTTCTCTCCCCCTAAAGCCGGCTGACTGGCTGGCGAGGCGAAAGTTAGCGCGTCTGATCGAGGTCGCGCAGTGCTTTGCGATGAAATGCGCTTTAGGCGGGCGAAATGCATTCAGGGTTGATGAACGACGCTGCGCTTGCGACGAAAATGCGTCTCGTCAGCGTAGAAATCGGCGGTCTGCTCCGGCCACCAGCCGGGTATACCCAACACAGGCAGGGGCGGCAAGGCGCGTGGGTCCTGCAACTGGCCGCGGCTTATGGCCTCGGCCAGCCGGCTGTCCAGCCACTGTAGCCGGGTAGGGTGGTCGAGTTCGAACCAGTCGGCCGTGACCGCCACCAGCATGACCTTGGCCACGATGCCCTTGAATGGCGCCAGGCTTTTTTCCATCAGGGCATGGCCCACGCTCCAGGGCTCCATCAGCCGTCCCCAATCCCCTTGGCGGGCCTGGAAGAGCTGTGGCCAATCGTGTGCCCGCAGCGCCTCGGCCAAGCTGGGGTCTGCTACAGCCAGTACCAGCCCGGATTCATCGAACAGGGTGGCAGCATCACGAGCCCTGCTACGCAGCGACCCTGCCTGGCAGGCCAGCTCATCCACATGCTGCTGGTTCAGCGCCGCCTTGGTTTGCGGCCAGGCCAGCCAGCATAGTGCATTGAAACAGTCGTGCCAGTTGTCGGGCCGGGTAGCCACCAGACCTTGCTGGGCAATACGTAGCTCGTAGTTGCCATCGGCCAGCTCGGCAGGGTCGGCAAAGCCTATCGGTAGTCCGGCCTGGTTGCGTGCCTGCAAGGAGGGCGGCAGAGACTGCCAGTCGGCATGAGTGGGGAACTGCTGCCAATCCAGCTCGGACAGAATGCCACGCAGTGGCAGCAGCCAGGGAGAGTGCAACAGATGAGGCAGGGGCCAGGGCAGCATGACGGTGTCGCAACACAAAAGATCATGAGCTTAGCGCCTATGGCCTGGTAGGAAAAGTTGCTTGCCAAACAGGCGCTGACGCCAACTCAAACTGATAACGAGCGTCAGCGAGGCTCCCGCGCGGCGGCGCGGGCGGTGGGGGCAATAGGACAGGGGAGAGCCTAACGTATCAGGCTGCGCTACGGTTTAGCGCCAGGGTATCCCTGGCGCCTGCAATGACCGTAACACCCATCAATGACCGCTGTCTGTAAACAGGTGCTGACGCTAATTCAAGATGATGATGAGCGTCAGCGAAGCCCCCTCCACGCACCGTGCAACGTGGACTTCCGTCGCGGCGGCGAGGGAGTGGGGTGTGGATTCAATCAGGGGAGAGCCCGTCGGTTCAGATTCCGCCGACATCTAGCGCTAGGGTATCCCTAGCGCCTGCCATCCCCGTAACACCCATCAATGACCGCTGTCTGTAAACAGGCGCTGACGCTAATTCAAGATGATGATGAGCGTCAGCGAAGCCCCCTCGCGGCGGCGAGGGCGGGGGGTGTGGATTCAATCAGGGGAGAGCCCGTCGGTTCAGATTCCGCCGACATCTAGCGCCAGGGTATCCCTGGCGCCTGCCATGACCGTAACATCCATCAATGACGTGAGTTCATACCGGGCTCTCAAAAGCCAGTCAGCACCAGCTTGCCTATGACCTTGCCTTCTTCCAGCAGAGCATGGGCGCGACGCAGGTTGGTGGCATTGATACTGCCCAGTTTTTCGCCCAGGGTGGTCTTGAGCGTACCGTTGTCTATCAGCCTGGCCACCTCAACCAGTAGGCGATGCTGCTCTATCATGTCTGGGGTCTGGAACAGCGAGCGGGTGAACATCATCTCCCAGGCGAAGAAGGCGCTCTTGGCCTTGAGCTTCTCGATGTCATGCGGCTTGCCAGCTTCCACGATGGACACGATGCCACCTTGCGGTGCGACCAGTTCGGCCAGGGTGTCGAAGTAGGCATCGGTATCGCTGGTGCAGAATATGTAGTCCACCTGGGCAAAGCCCTCTGCACGTACAGCCTCCAGTAGCTCGCTGCCATGCTTGACCACATGGTCTGCACCCAGCGTTTGGCACCAGGCACGGGATTCCGGCCGGCTGGCCGTGGCAATGACCTTCAGGCCGGCCAGCTTGGCCAGCTGTATGGCGATGGAGCCCACTCCGCCGGCACCGCCGACGATCAGCAGGGTCTTGCCGGCATCCCGACCGTGACGATCCAGCCGCAGCCGTTCGAACAAGGCCTCCCAGGCGGTGATGGCCGTCAGTGGCAGGGCGGCGGCGGCACTGTAGTCCAGCGTGGTGGGCATGGGGCCGACGATACGCTCATCTACCAACTGGTACTCGGCGTTGCTGCCTTGGCGGGTGATATCGCCAGCGTAATAAACCTTGTCGCCCGGCTGGAACAGGGTAACGGCCTCGCCTACGGCTTCCACCACGCCAGCGGCATCCCAGCCCAGTATCTTGGGATTGGCTTCCACTGTGTCCTTGGGGGCGCGTATCTTGAAGTCCACCGGATTGACGGCGATGGCTTCGATACGCACCAGCAGGTCATGGCCGCTGGGTTGGGCTGGGCGGGGCAGCTCCATGTCCAGCAACGAGGAGGGGTGGCTGATGGGCAGGTATTGGGTCAGGGCGACAGCACGCATGATGTTCTCCATAAGGGTTCAGGGGCTGCAACCCGTGATTGAGTGGCAGCAACTTCGAGTGACTGCAGTGTAGATTCGTTCTTTTAGTTGATAAATATTCAAAAAAGAACAATATTGTTTCTTATGGAAGACAATAACATCAGCCCAGACGAGTTGGCTGGCATGGCACTGTTCGCCGCCGTGGTGGAAGCCGGCAGCCTGACGGCGGCGGCCGAGCGGCTGGCGCTGTCGAAGTCGGCGGTCAGCAAGGCCTTGGTGGCGCAGGAGGCAAGGTTGGCAGCCAAGCTGCTGCAGCGTACTACCCGCCGGCAGTCCCTGACTGAGGTGGGCATGGCTTATTATGAACACTGCCGCAGGGTGCTGCTGGAGGCCGGTGAGGCACGCAGGGCGGTGGACAGACTGCATGCCCAGCCGGTAGGTGTGCTGCGCATTACGGCGCCTATCAGTTTTGGTAGCGAGCATCTGTCACGCCATATGCCCGAGCTGCTGAAGCGCCACCCTGGCATGCAGGTGGAGATGCAACTGAGTGACCGGCTGGTGGATCTGGCCGAAGAAGGCTACGACCTGGCCATACGGGTGACAGACAAGCCTGACCCACTGCTGGTGGCGCGCGCGCTGGCGCCCATACGCTGGGTTGTCTGCGCCAGCCCAGCTTACCTGGCACAGCATGGCACCCCCATGCAGCCCTCAGACCTGGCAGGGCATGCCTGCCTTACCTATCCAGCCCTGACGCCGGGCGGAGCCTGGCCATTCCTGCTGCAAGGGCAGCCCTGGCAGCAGCCGGTCAGCGGCCCGCTACGCATGAACAACAGCCTGGCCCTGTTGCTGGCGGCATTGGGTGGCTTGGGTATCGTGCGCCTGCCGAGTTTCGCGGCTTCCGGGCAACTGGCCGACGGCAGCTTGTGCCCCCTGTTGCAGGACTACGCGGTATCGCCGCAGACCGCCCTGGCAGTCTACCTGCCCAATCGCTATCTCTCACCCAAGGTCAGGGCCTGCGTGGATTTTCTGCGCGAGCGGCTGGGGAATGGTGGCAGACCGTATTGGGATCACTGGCTGGATGGGGCTGTGAAATAAAACAGGCCACCTAGTGGTGGCCTGTGAACAGACTCGTAGTCCGTGCGTGGCTGTGTTTACTTCAACACGGCCAGCGCGGCTTCGTAGTTGGGCTCATCGGCAATTTCGCCCACCAGTTCGGCATGGATCACCTTGTTGGCTTCATCCAGCACCACCACAGCACGTGCGGTTACGCCGGCCAGCGGGCCGCCGGCAAGGTCGACGCCGTAGTCGGTAATGAATTCACGGCCACGCATGGTGGACAGCGTAACCACATTGCTCAGGCCTTCAGCACCGCAGAAGCGCTTCTGGGCAAATGGCAGATCGACCGAGATGCACAGCACCACGGTGTTGGCCAGCTTGTCGGCTTCGGCATTGAACTTGCGGGTGGACATGGCGCAGGTCGGGGTATCGATGCTGGGGAATATGTTCAGCACCTTGCGCTTGCCGGCAAAGGTCTCCAGCGTGGCGTCAGCCAGGTCGGCGCCGACCAGCTTGAAGGCTGGGGCGGTGCTGCCAACCACGGGGAAGGTGCCATTGACGGGGATGGGGTTGCCGCGCAGGGTAACGGTGGACATGGGGGACTCCTGGTTAGAAAAACGGGTAGGTCGGTGCCGGGCGGCGCAGCTTCCCGGTCGGGGAGGCGGTCGCACCAGCGGGATTCGGTGGCTTAGAAAACACCATTCCCGCCGGAGCGGGAATGGTGTCGTGCGATACGGTGAGCATGGGGCTCAATCGATGTCTGTCATTCCTGCGCCAGCATGGCTTCGGCCAGCTTGTCGTAGTTCGGTTCCGCGTTGACGTCCTGTACCAGCTCGGCGAACAGCACGGTATCGTTTTCGTCGAGACCAAACAGGGCGGTGGACATCATGCCCGACAGTGGTACATCGGTGATCATGACGCCGTAATCCTTGTGGAAGTCACGGCCGCGCAGGGTAGAGAGCAGGTGCACCTTGCGTATGCCCTCGGTGGCAATCACCCGGGCCATGGCATAGGGGGTATCAACCGATACCACGAAGGACTTGGTGTTGGGGAAGCCATCGGCAATGCTTTCCAGCCGGCGGGTGATCCTCAGGCCGATTTCGGCATCCACGCTGGGTACCACGGCGATGATCTTGCGCTTGCCGATGAACTTGGACAGCGGGACATCACCGAGGTTGGTGTCCACCAGCATAAAGCTGTGCGCGGTGTCGCCTACGCGCGGAAAGCGGCCGCCCACGCCTATCGGCTCGCCGTTGAGTAGCACAGTGGCCATGTTTGTTGTCCTCCGTTTGATGGCATCTACAGTATCGACAGCCACAGCCATGAAAGCAAGCCGCTTGCGTGGAATTCACGGGGCCGGTGCCGTGCAGGCTGGTGGTGCCCGGCTAGTGCCGTACCGGATAGAACCAGCTCAGGGTGTAGCCGCTGGAGCGCATATCGCCCAGGTCCAGTTGCAGGAAGGCCCGCAACTCGCCATTGGCAGCCAGGCTGGCCGGCAAGGGGGATGGGGTGCCATCGGCCAGCGGGGCCAGGTAGTCACGCGGGGAGAAGGCCTTGCGGGCGACGATACGGTCGTTATCGTCGGTCAGGGTCAGCTCCAGCATGGGTAGGGCCTGGGCGTAGCTGGCCTGGTTGCGCAGGGTGGCGTTCAGCTGGATCAGGTTGGGGTGTTCGGGTAGTGATACCAGCTCATTCCATTCGGTACGCAGGAATTCGGCTCGCGCTGGCAGGGTCATGGTGCAGCCTGCCATGGCGCAGAACCGCTGCAGCTTGGGGGCTATGCCAGGTAGCTGGATGGCCAGGTCGGTATGGTAGCGGTAGGCAACCTGGCCGCCCAGCGCAATGGCGGCCAGCAGGGCCGGTATGCTCCACAACCAACGCCAGGGCGAGGGGCCGCCTGGCACGCGCAGCATGGCTTCATCCTGCGCCGTCAGAATAGGGCGATAGGTGCCACTTGCTGTGTCGCCGGCCAGGGGTGATGCAGCTGCCATCACGGCGGGTTCAGGCTCGGGTGTCTCGGCCGGCGGCAGGGCAGCTTCCACACTGGCGCTGGTTGCGCTATGCCAGGCCTCGAAGTCGGCGCTGGAAAAGGCGGCTGCTGCTTCGGCCGGGGGGATTTCGATGACTTCTATGCCGCCGGCAGGCAGGTCATGCAGGCCGTGGTCGTCGCCCAGATGATCAGGGTCAGGCGTAGGCGGGATCGGTGCCTCATGTTCGGCTTCGCGGAAATTCAGGTCCAGCTCCAGCATTCCGTCCGGTTCGGCATGGGCTGCTGCTGCCTTGGGTGCATCGTCTGCCAAGCTGGCGGGCAGGCCGGCCTGGGACAGTACGCTGGCCAGGTGTTGCAGGCTCTGGCTGGCGAGCGAGTCATCCTTGCCGTCACGTTCTGCTTCGGCTGCTGCCTCCAGCTGGCTGGTGACGCTGTCCAGGCCGTAGGCCGCGTCTTCCTGTGCCTGGGTTTCGGCGGCGCTCGGCTTGGTCGGTTCGGGCTTGGGCTGCGCTACCTCGGGCACCGGCACCGGTGCGGCCTTGGGCGATGGGGCTGCGATCGCTGGCTTGGCTGCCTCACGCGGTCGCGATTCCCCTTGCAACTGGCTCAGGGCGTCGAAGACGAAAGCACATCGCCCGCAGCGCACCTTGCCATCAAAGGCACTGAGGTGGGCGTCGGTGACGCGGAAGCTGGTGCGGCAGTTGGGGCAGCGCGTGATGTGGTACATGGAGCCGGATTTTAGCCGCAGCTTCTGCGGGCGTGTCTAACTATCCGCATGAGGCGGGGCCGGGGTGTGCGTAAAGTGTCATGCCGACTTAGCTGCGTGTACCTGCAATCCGCACCCAACCCTCGCGCTCGGCGGATACCGCCAGCTCGAATGCGGGGGCGTAGAGGCTAATGATTTCGTCGGCTTGTTCCGCCAGGATGCCGGACAGCACCAGGCGGCCGCCACTGCGGCAGCGGCTGGCCAGCAGTGGCATCAGCATCTTGAGCGGGTTGGTCAGGATATTGGCGACAACCAGGTCGTAAGTGCGATCCGGGGCGGCATCGGGCAGGAAGAAATCGGCACTGACGTGATTCTGCTCGGCATTCTGCCGGCTGGCGGTCATGGCTTGTTCGTCTATGTCCACGCCATGGGTCTCGCCGGCCCCCAAAAGCTTGGCGGCGATAGCCAGGATGCCCGAGCCGCAGCCATAGTCGAGCACACTCTCGCCCTGGCGCACCTGGTGATCCAGCCACTGCAGGCATAGCCAGGTAGTGGGGTGGCTGCCGGTGCCAAAGGCCAGGCCAGGGTCCAGTGCGATATTGATGGCATTGGGCGTGGCCGCGTGCCAGGTGGGGGTAATCCACAGCCGGTCCGATACCTGTATGGGTTCGAACTGCGACTGGGTCAGCCGCACCCAGTCCTGCTCCTCCACCCGGCTGACGCTATGGCGCGGCAAGGGGATGCCGGCTGTGCCTGCGGCGGCCACCACCATCAGGGCAGCATCGCTGTCTTCTTCCAGCAGGGCCACTACCACGCTTTGTTCCCACAACTGCTCCAGCGGCATGCCGGGTTCGCCAAAAATGGGTTTTTCCAGCTCGGTGCCGGCGGTGGCGTCTTCGATGCTGACGCTGAGCGCACCCAGGTCAAACAGGGCGTCCGACAGGGCTTCGGCGTGGGTGGAATCGGCGTGGATACGCAGTTCTTGCCAGGGCATGGCGATACTCCAGGGGCAGCGTGAAATGACAGTGGCCGAGCATCAAGGCTCGGCCACTGTGGATTTTAACAGCTATTGCGCGCGGTCATGCGCTCAAGCCGCGTCGGCCTGGCGGTGTTCAGCCCTTGGCCTCGGCCAGCAGGTGCTCCAGGTAGTGGATGGAGGTGCCGCCCTTGACGAAGCCCTTGTCGGTAAACAGCATCTGGTGCAAGGGGATATTGGTCTTGATGCCCTCCACCGCCATCTCTGACAGGGCAATGCGCATGCGCGCCATGGCCTGCTCGCGGGTATCACCGGTGGCGATCACCTTGCCCACCATGGAGTCATAGTTGGGGGGGACGGTATAGCCTTGGTAGATGTGCGAATCGACCCGGATGCCAGGGCCGCCCGGTGGGTGGTAGGTGATGATCTTGCCAGGGCTGGGGATGAACTTGAACGGGTCTTCCGCGTTGATGCGGCATTCCATGGCGTGACCCTTGAGCACGATATCCTTCTGGCTGAAGCGGAGTTTCTCGCCTGCCGCAATGCGTATCTGTTCCTGCACGATATCGATGCCGGTGATCTGCTCGGTCACCGGGTGCTCCACCTGTACCCGGGTGTTCATCTCGATAAAGTAGAACTCGCCGTTCTCGAACAGGAATTCGAAGGTGCCGGCGCCACGGTAGCCGATGCGGCGGCAGGCCTCGGCACAGGCTTCGCCTACCCGCTTGCGTTGCTTGTCGGTAATGCCGGGGGCGGGGGCTTCTTCTATCACCTTCTGGTGGCGTCGCTGCATGGAACAGTCGCGCTCACCCAGGAACACAGCATTGCCGTATTCGTCAGCCAGCACCTGTATCTCGATATGGCGAGGATTCTCGAGGAATTTCTCCATATACACAGTCGGGTTGCCAAAGGCGGCGCCGGCTTCGGTGCGGGTCATTTCCACCGACCGGATCAGGTCTTCCTCCTGCCGCACCACCCGCATGCCACGACCGCCGCCGCCGCCGGCGGCCTTGATGATGACGGGGTAGCCGACGCGACGGCCTATCTTCAGCATCTCCTCGTTATCGTCTGGCAGCGCGCCATCAGAGCCGGGTACGCAAGGGACGCCGGAGGCTTTCATGGCGTCCTTGGCGCTGACCTTGTCGCCCATCAGGCGAATGGATTCAGGACGCGGGCCGATAAACACAAAGCCGCTTTGCTCCACGCGCTCGGCAAAATCGGCATTCTCGCTGAGAAAGCCGTAGCCGGGATGGATGGCCTGGGCGTCGGTGACTTCGGCGGCGGCAATGATGGCGGGGATGTTCAGGTAGGACTGCGGCGATGGTGCCGGCCCGATGCAGACCGATTCATCGGCCAGCTTGACGTACTTGGCCTCGCGGTCGACCTCGGAGTGGACAACCACGGTTTTGATGCCCATCTCGCGGCAGGCGCGCTGGATGCGGAGGGCTATCTCCCCCCGGTTGGCAATCAGGATTTTTTCGAACATGGATTAACTCCGTGAGGGGTGAGGAGCCGGGGATGGGGCGCGGGCGCAGTGGTAGCCTCGGGTCCTATCCCTCCAGCCTCACAGAATTTCAACCGATGATGAATAGCGGCTCGCCGTATTCAACGGGCGAGCCATTGTCGACCAGGATGGCTTTGACGACACCGGCGGTTTCCGCTTCGATCTCGTTCAGGAGCTTCATGGCTTCGATGATGCAGAGGGTATCGCCGACATTGACCTGCTGGCCCACTTCGACAAAGGCCTTGGCACCCGGGCTGGAAGCACGATAGAAGGTGCCCACCATGGGCGACTTGAGCGGCGTGCCTTCGGGCAGGGCGCTGGCAGCCGGGGCTTCCACGGCAGCGGGTGCAGCGGGGGCGCTGCTGGGCATGCTGTATTGCTGCATGGGGGCTTGTGCATACATCACCGGGGCGTTTTGCGATACGCGGGTGATGCGGACTTTTTCTTCGCCTTCGGTAACTTCAATCTCGGCAATGCCGGATTCTTCCACGAGGTCGATCAGCTTTTTGAGCTTGCGTAGATCCATGCCCGTTCCCTTTTTTAGGTATTGGTTTGTCTTGTCTGGCCTGAAGGCTTGCGTCAGGTCGACATTTGGCGATTCAGATAGTCAATCGCGTGCTGTAGCGCATAGCCATAACCGGCTGCGCCCAGCCCGCAGATAACGCCCACCGCGAGGTCGGAAAAATACGAGTGATGCCTGAACGGCTCGCGGGCGTGGACGTTGGAGAGATGAACTTCGATAAATGGCAACTTGACCGCCGCCAGCGCATCGCGCAGGGCGACGCTGGTATGGGTATAGGCGGCCGGGTTGATGATGACGAAGCCGGTGCCGTCGGTGAAGGCGGCGTGGATGCGCTCTATCAGCGCAGCTTCGCTATTGCATTGAAAGGTGGTGCAGGACAAGCCGGCAGCACGCGACTGCTCGATAAGACGAGCGTCTATGCTGGCAAGGGTGTCAGCGCCATAGTATTGTGGTTCGCGGCGGCCGAGCATATTGAGGTTCGGTCCGTGCATTACCAAAATGTCTTTGGGCTGTCCAGCCAAATTGTGCTGTGTCGGCTGAGTCATGGCGGCGAGTTTGCCGCAGATGCGCGCACGTTGTCTACAGATCGCCGAAAATTCGGTCAAGCGCCCGCTCGAAAATAGACCGTGCTTGTTGCGGAAATGTGCGCTGCGTAAGGGTTTACGCTGATGTCCTAGCGGCGGACGCCGGGTCGGGGCAGCGGCAGGCGGGCTGATATAATGGCGCGTTTTCCTGGTACATGCCGAATTTTTTAGCCATGCAGCTCTCCGATTTCGATTATTTCCTGCCCGATCACCTGATCGCCCAGTTTCCCCCTGCCGAGCGGGGCGGTAGCCGCCTGCTTCATTTGCCCGTGCAAGATGGGATGGCGGACAGGCGATTTGCCGAGCTGCCCAGCTTGCTTCGCGCGGGCGACCTGCTGGTGCTGAACGATACCCGCGTCATCAAGGCGCGCTTGCTGGGGCAGAAGGACAGTGGCGGCCAGGTAGAGGCCATGGTGGAGCGGGTGCTGAACGAGCACGAGGCGCTGGCCATGGTGCGCGCCAGCAAATCGCCCAAGCCCGGTAGCTGGTTGCACTTTGGTGGCACTTGGCGGGCGGAGATGCTGGCGCGGCAGGGCGAGTTCTTTCATCTGCGCTTTGAGCAACCGGTGTTGACGGTGCTGGACGCTGCCGGTGCCTTGCCCTTGCCGCCCTATATAGAACACGCGCCCGACGGTGCCGATGCGGAGCGCTACCAGACCGTATTCGCGCGGGAGCCCGGTGCGGTGGCGGCGCCGACTGCGGGCCTGCACTTTACCGATGCCATGTTGGCTACGCTGGCGGGGCAGGGTGTGGCGCATGCCCGTTTGACCCTGCATGTGGGGGCAGGTACTTTCCAGCCCGTGCGGGTGGAGAATCTGGCCGAGCACCGCATGCACCACGAGCGTTACAGCATACCTGCCGAAACACAGGCCGCCATACGCCGCACCCGCGAACAGGGTGGCCGTATCGTGGCGGTGGGTACCACCAGCTTGCGTGCGCTGGAGGCCTCGTGCCAGCATGGTGATATGGCCGAGCCCGTTGGTGATACCGACATCTTTATCACGCCGGGTTATGAATTCCGGCTGGTGGACGCACTCATTACCAACTTCCACCTGCCCAAATCCACCCTGCTGATGCTGGTGTCGGCCTTTGCCGGCTACGAGCGCATGCAACTGGCCTATGCTCATGCTGTGCGTGAGGAATACCGTTTCTTCAGTTACGGAGATGCAATGCTGCTGGAGCGGCGGTAAAACCTGCCGTCTGCTGCCATAATCCTGTCATGCCCGATACCGCCCCTGTGACGCCACGCGTCGCCTTCTTGCCGCGCAACGAAAAAGGTCGCGATTTTGTCGTGGGCGATCTGCATGGCTGCCGGCGGGATCTGGAGGTGTTGCTGGTGCTCTCGGGTTTCAATCCGGATAGGGGCGACAGATTGTTCGCCACTGGCGATCTGGTGGATAGGGGGCCGGATGCCATGGGCTGCCTCAAGCTGCTGGCCCAGCCCTGGTTCTATTGCGTGCTGGGCAATCATGAGCAGATGCTGCTCAATGCCCTGACCGGCGACGATGCTGCCATCGCCTTGTCGGTGGCGAATGGTGGCGGCTGGGCGCTGGGCTCCATACTCAAGCGTGACCCGGCCCTGCAGTCTGCCGCACGGGTGGTGGAGCGCTTGCCGCATGTGCTGGTGGTGGGGCCGGGCACCTCCGAGCGATTCAATGTGGTGCATGCCGCCTTGCTGCAATCGCCGGCCGATATGTCGCTGTACCGCGATGCGGATCTGGATGCCAAGCTCGACAGTGCCGACGACAAGGCGGTGGAGCGGTTGATCTGGAGCCGCAACCTGGCGGATGAGGCTGCCGTGGCGGCGCTGGAACACCGTGGCCCCAGTTGGCGGGAGGGGCTGTCGCTGACCTATTGCGGCCATAACCCGGTACCCTATCCGGTCATCCATCAGTCGCATTGCCATATCGATACCGGTTCGGGCTATGAGGGCAATGTGGATGTCAATCGGGTTGACAGCGGCGCGCCGATGCGCCTGACCATGGCCGAGCACAACGGCGGCAACCCTATCTTCTATACCCGCTGAGCATGGCTCGCGGTTTCCTGTTTTGCTAACACTGACGCGCGCCGGGCTGTGTACCCGGTGGTGCAAGGAGTCATACCATGCCGGACAACGGCCTGAGCTTTACCCTCAAGACCACCAGCCACGGCGCCCGCCGCGGTAGCGTGGAACTCAACCATGGGGTGGTGGAGACGCCTGTCTTCATGCCCGTGGGGACCTATGGCACGGTCAAGGCCATGGCGCCCAATGAGCTGGACGAGATAGGTGCGCAGATTGTGCTGGGCAATACCTTCCACCTCTGGCTACGGCCGGGTCTGGAGGTGATCGCCAAGCACGAGGGCCTGCATCGCTTCATGGGCTGGGACAAGCCCATCCTGACGGATTCGGGTGGCTTCCAGGTGTTCAGCCTGGGTGCCTTGCGCAAGATCAGCGAGGAGGGGGTCAAGTTCCAGTCGCCGGTCAATGGCGACAGGCTGTTCCTGACGCCCGAGGTGTCGATGCAGATACAGGATGTGCTCAACTCCGATATCGTCATGATCTTTGACGAGTGCACGCCCTATCCGGCCGATGAGAAGACGGCCGCCGCCTCCATGCGCATGTCGGCTCGCTGGGCGAGACGTTCCAAAGAAGAGTTCGAGCGCCTGCAGAACCCCAATGCCTTGTTCGGCATCGTGCAGGGTGGCATGCATGAGCGCTTGCGCGAAGAAAGCCTGGCGGGGCTGGAGGAGATAGGCTTCCACGGCTTTGCCATAGGTGGGCTGAGCGTGGGCGAGCCCAAGGAGGATTTTGCCCGCATCCTGGCGCATACCGCCCCCAGGCTGCCAGCCCACAAGCCCCGTTACCTGATGGGGGTGGGTACGCCGGAGGATCTGGTCTTCGGGGTGTCGCAGGGCATAGACATGTTCGACTGCGTCATGCCTACCCGCAATGCCCGTAACGGTTGGCTATTTACCCGCTGGGGCGATGTCAAGGTCAAGAATGCGCGTTACAAGGACGATGTGCGGCCGCTCGATGAAAGCTGTGGCTGCTACGCCTGCCGTAACTTCAGCCGGTCCTACCTGCACCATTTGTTCCGTACGGGCGAGATACTGGGTGCGCGGCTCAATACCATCCACAACCTCTACTACTACCAGTGGCTGATGGCGCAAATGCGTGCGGCCATCGAGGCCGGTCAGTTTGCCGAGTTTGTGGCGCAGTTCCATGCCGAACGTGGGCGCGGTGTGGACTGACCCAGGGAAGGGGCGCTGGGGCTAGCCGCCACCTCCTGCTCGTGCTTGGCCTGATCAGCGCTTCATCAGCTTGCCGTCCTTGACGGCCACCTTGTCGCCGGGTTGCATGCCGGGGTCTTCGTTGAACTCGGCATGGGCCACCTCGCCGTTGTACAGCCGGAAGCTCACCTGCCAGACCTTGTGGCGACGGGCCTTCTCCTCGATCTTCTTGCCCAGCAGGGCACCGCCTACAGCGCCGATGGCGGTGGCGACGTTCTTGGTGGAGCTGCTGGCATCGTTACCTGCCATCTGCCGGCCTATCACGGCACCGGCCACGCCGCCGCCCACTACGCCTACGCCCGTGCTATCACCATCACGCTCCTGTTGCTTCACCTCGGTGACCAGGCCGCAACTGTTGCGGCACTTGAGTGCGGCGTCGCGCTCGCGGCTGGCCATCTTGAGACTATCTTGCCGTGCGCGGTCCGCCGTCTTTTTACACTGCTTGTGCTGCGGGCCGCGTTGTTCCTTGCATTCCGCCACGGCTTGCTTGTAAGCGTCGGCGATGCGGGTTTTTTCGGCGTTGTAAGCCTCTGCCACGGCGTCGCCGGCCAGTGCAGGGGCGGCAATCAGGCAGGCCAGGAGTAAGGGGAGGATGCGCATGTCGGAGTCCTTTTTGTGGGTGGGCTGGCTTGGTGTGACCAGCATCTGCTGCTTATTTTAGTCGCCGGTCTTGTGAACTGTTGCGCCGACCATCATCTAATACGCTATCGTCATCGGTCGCTGGTGGATTTTGCCCCCGTGGGGGGCTAGAATGCGCGGCTTGTTTTTTCAATGCTTACCGGGATTTACCCATGTTCATTTCCCCCGCTTACGCTGCACCGGCCCAGGCTGCTGAGAGCTCGCTGTTGCTGCAATTGGCCCCCATGGCCGTCATCTTCGTGCTGTTCTACTTTATGCTGATACGTCCGCAGCAAAAGCGCATGAAGGAACAAAAGGCCATGATAGACGCCATCGGCAAGGGTGATGAGCTGGTCACCAATGGCGGTATCCTGGGTCGTGTGGTCAAGGCTGGCGAACAGCACCTGACCATAGAAATAGCCGATGGCGTGGAAATCGTCATTCAGCGTGGCGCTGTTGCCGCCAAGCTGGAAAAAGGCACGATCAAAGCTCAACGCTAAGTTTCAATCGGGCAGCCCTGTGGGCTGCCCGCTCTTCATTCGGCCATGTGCCGCACGGGTTGCCCCGCCATGAATCGTTATCCCCTCTGGAAAAACCTGATCATCCTGATCGCCCTGGTGGCCGGTTTGATCTACGCCCTGCCCAATCGCTATGGCGAAACCCCTGCTGTGCAGATATCCGGTACGCGCTCCAGCGTAAAGGTGGATACGGCCGTGATGGACAGGATCGAGAAGCTGCTGCAGGCAGCCAAGATCCAGCCAGAGGGTGCCTTCCTCGAGAACAATAGCCTGAAGGTGAAGTTTGCCGGCACCGAGGCGCAGCTGAAGGCCAAGACGGCCATACAAGAGGCGCTGGGCGACGACTATGTGGTGGCCCTGAACCTGCTGCCCAATACCCCGGGCTGGCTGGCTCAGTTGCATGCCAAGCCCATGGCGCTGGGCCTGGACTTGCGCGGTGGCGTGCATTTCCTGATGCAGGTGGATATGCGTGCCGCAGTCGACAAGGCCTATGAGCGGGTGGCCGGCGATGTACGGCGTGAACTCAAGGACAAGAAGATACGAGCCGGCAGCATCAAGCGCCTAGCCACCGGGGTGGAAATACAGCTGCGCGATGAGGCGACCTTGAAGGAGAGCCGCAAGGCGATCGAGCGTTCGCTGCCTACCGTGCAGATCGCCCAGCAAAGCGGTGAAGGCGGCTACCGTCTGTTGCTGACGCTGACGGATGAGGAGCAGCGCCGTATTCAATCCGATGCGGTGAAACAGAATATCGCCACCCTGCATAATCGGGTGAATGAGCTGGGCACCACCGAGCCCGTGATCCAGCAGCAGGGTGCTGATCGCATCGTGGTGCAGTTGCCAGGCGTGCAGGATACTGCCCGTGCCAAGGACATTATCGGCCGTACCGCCACGCTGGAAGTGCGCATGGTGGAGGAAGACAGCGCCAAGCTGGCCGAAGCCCTGGCTGGTAGGGTGCCGGCTGGCTACGAGTTGCTGGAGGAGTTGGATCCGCGTGGCAACCGCCCCATCCTGCTGAAGACCGATGTAGAGCTGACCGGTGAGAACATCAATGATGCCCAGGCTGGCTTTGACGACCAGAACCAGCCGGCCGTGCATATTGGCCTGGATTCGGCGGGCGCTAATATCTTCCGCCAACTGACGGCCGAGAATATCGGCAAGCGCATGGCCATGGTGCTGGTGGAAAAGGGCAAGGGCCAGGTGGTGACCGCCCCGGTCATACGCGGTGAAATTGGCGGTGGCCGGGTGCAGATCACCGGTTCCATGTCCACGGCTGATGCCAACGATACTGCACTGCTCTTGCGCGCCGGTTCGCTGGCTGCTCCCATGGAAGTGGTGGAAGAGCGCACCATAGGCCCTAGCCTGGGTAAGGAGAATATCGAGAAGGGTTTCAACTCGATGTTCTACGGCTTTGGTGCTGTGGTCCTGTTCATGATCATCTACTACCGCATGTTCGGCGTGACCGCTTCGCTGGCCCTGGGAGCCAACCTGGTGTTCCTGATCGCGCTGCTGTCGGTGCTGAGCACTACCCTGACCCTGCCAGGCATTGCCGCCATTGCGCTGACCCTGGGTATGGCGATTGACTCCAACGTGCTGATCAATGAGCGCATACGGGAAGAGGTGCGGGCTGGCGTGCCACCGCAAACGGCCATCAAGGCCGGTTACGAGCATGCCTGGGCCACCATCCTGGATTCCAACATCACCACCCTGATTGCCGGTGTGGCGCTGTTGATCTTTGGTTCGGGCGCGGTGCGTGGCTTTGCTGTGGTGCATTGCCTGGGCATCATCACCTCGATGTTCTCTGCCGTGGTGGTGTCGCGCGCTCTCGTCAACCTGATCTACGGCTACCGCCGCAAGGTCACGTCGCTGGCTGTATAAGGAAGCAAGATCATGTTGGAAATGTTCC
This sequence comes from Chitinimonas sp. JJ19, assembly GCF_036961565.1. NCBI lineage: Bacteria > Pseudomonadati > Pseudomonadota > Betaproteobacteria > Neisseriales > Chitinibacteraceae > Chitinimonas > Chitinimonas sp. JJ19. The sequence goes on along the minus strand of NZ_JBAMDD010000002.1, from coordinate 110,397 downwards.
ACCTTAAAAAAGACATACCGTTCATGAGCTATGGGCGGCTGACGACGACCATCTCGCTCGCCACCTTCCTGCTCGCGGTGTTCTTCCTGTTCTACAAGGGGCTCAATCTCAGTATCGAGTTCACCGGCGGTACGGTACTGGAGGTGCGCTACAGCCAGCCGGCCGACCCTAACCAGGTGCGGCATACGGTCGAGGCCCTCAACCTCAGTGGCAAGCACCAGGAAATCCAGGTGCAACTCTTGGGCAGCCCGCGTGACGTAATGATACGTCTGCCCAATGTCAGCAATATCACCAGCGCCAAGTTGTCCGAGACGGTGATGGCCGAGCTGCGCAAGACCGATGCCAAGGTCGAGAGCCGCAAGGTGGAGTTCGTTGGTCCGTCGGTGGGCGAAGAGCTGGTGACCCATGGCCTGACTGCCCTGGCCCTGGTGTGCGTCGGCATCATCATCTACTTGGGTATACGCTTCGAGTGGCGTTTTGCTGTGTCGGCCATCATCGCCAACCTGCATGACGTGGTGATCATTCTCGGTGTATTCGCCTTCTTCCAGTGGGAGTTCTCGCTTACCGTGCTGGCGGCGGTGCTGGCGGTGCTGGGTTACTCCGTGAACGAATCGGTGGTGGTGTTCGACCGTATCCGCGAAAACTTCCGCAAGGCCGGCATGCGTGGCAAGGGCATCAATGAGGTGATAGACAACGCTATCACTGCCACCATGAGTCGTACCGTGATTACCCACGGCTCGACCGAAGTGATGGTGCTGGCCATGCTGCTGTTCGGTGGCCCGGCCCTGCATGGTTTCGCCATGGCGCTGACCATTGGTATCGTATTTGGTATCTACTCTTCCGTGCTGGTGGCCTCGCCCCTGCTGCTGCTGTTTGGCCTGACCCGCGAAAGCATGGTCAAGCCAGTCAGGGTCAAGGAAGAAGCGGTCGTTTGATTCGGGATGCTCGCCGGCAGTACGACCTGGGTTTGGGTTGTGCTGCCGGCTTTGTCCATTTGTAGCCTACCGCTTGTAGTCGACCGCTTGCTGGCCTTTGCCTAGGGTAAGGCCCTGATTCACCTGCCGGGATGTAGCCTTGGATTTCAACCTGATAGACATCATTCTCCATCTGGACCAGTTTCTGGCCATGATGGTGTCGCAGTATGGCCCCTGGATCTACGTCATCCTGTTCCTGGTCATCTTCTGTGAGACCGGGCTGGTCGTCATGCCCTTCCTGCCGGGCGATTCCTTGCTGTTTGTGGCGGGCGCGGTGGCGGCACAGGGCGGTATGGACCCCTTCCTGCTGGCTGGCTGCCTGATTGTGGCGGCCATACTGGGTGACAGCGTCAACTATGTGATAGGCCGCAGTGCTGGCGAGCGCCTGTTCAGCAACCCGTCGTCCAAGGTATTCCGGCGCGACTACCTGGAGCGCACCAAGGACTTCTATCAGCGCCATGGCGGCAAGACCGTGGCCATGGCACGCTTCCTGCCTATCGTCCGTACCTTTGCGCCTTTTGTGGCGGGTATGGCGCATATGGCGTATGGCAAGTTCCTGTTCTTCAGCGTGGTTGGTACCCTGGCCTGGGTGGGCTCGCTGGTGACGCTGGGCTACCAGTTTGGCCACGTCCCCTTCATCAAGAACAATCTGTCGCTGATGGTGGTGGTGGTGGTGGTGCTCTCCCTCTTGCCCATGTTGATCAAGCTGGTGCATAGCCGCATGGCTGCACGGGCCTGATGGATTGATGGTGGCAGTACCCATGGAAAGTTTCTACACCGATAAATCGCAGGTGCGCCGCGCCTTTGAGCGCTCGGCGCGCACCTATGATGGCGCGGCGGTATTGCAGCGCGAAGTGGCCGATCGTATGTTCGAGCGGCTGGAACTGGTCAAGCTGGCACCTGCACAGATGCTCGATGCAGGCTGCGGTACCGGTTATGCCGGCCCCAAGCTGCGTAGCCGCTATCCGGATGCCAGGCTGATCGAGCTGGACCTGGCCATGGCCATGCTCAAGGTGGCGGCTAGCCGGATAGGCTTGTTGGGCAAGGTATTCGGCAAACGCCACTGGCAGGTGTGCGCCGATCTGGAATCCCTGCCGCTGGCCAATGATTCGGTAGACCTGGTATGGAGCAGTCTGGCCATGCAATGGCTGAACGAGCCCGATGCGGCATTCCGCGAGTGCCATCGTGTGCTGCGGCCAGAGGGCTTGCTGATGTTCAGTACCTTCGGGCCGGATACCCTGCTGGAGCTGAAACAGGCTTTTGGCCAGGTGGATGACAAGCCCCATGTGAACCGTTTTATCGATATGCACGATCTGGGCGATGCCCTGAGTCATGCCGGTTTTTCTGCGCCCGTCATGGATATGGAAAAAATCGTGCTGACCTACGCAGATGTCCGCAGCGTGATGCGCGATCTAAAAGCTATCGGCGCCCACAATGTCGCCATGGGGCGTAGCCGTGGCCTGATGGGCAAGCAGGCTTTTGCCCGTGCCGAGGCGGCCTATGAGCAGTTGCGCCGTGATGGCAAGCTGCCAGCCACTTATGAAGTGGTCTATGGTCACGCCTGGAAGCCGCAACCCAAGCCGCAACTGGCTGATGGCCGTCAGGTCATCGAGTTCCGCCCCCGCCCCAAGACTTGAGGTTGGTATGGCCCATGGCTATTTCATCACCGGCACCGATACCGAGGTAGGCAAGACGGTTGCCACCTGCCTCCTGCTGCGTGCTGCCGTGGCGGGTGGCATGCAGGCGGTTGGCATGAAGCCGGTCGCCTCGGGCTGCGTGCCGGGGCCGCACGGTGGTCTGGATAACGAAGATGTGCTGGCCCATGAGGCTGCTGGCAATGTGGTGGCGCCCCGTACCCTGACCAATCCCTATGCCTTTGTGCCGCCTGTTTCGCCGCATCTGGCGGCACGCGGCGCCGGCGTGGCGATTGATATCGGCCTGATACAGGCACGCTACCAGCAACTGCAAAGACAGGCTGAGCTGGTGCTGGTGGAAGGGGCCGGGGGCTGGCTGGCGCCGCTGGACGACAACCATACCATGGCAGACCTGGCCGTCAGGCTGGGGCTGCCTGTGATCCTGGTGGTGGGCCTGCGGCTGGGTTGCCTGAACCACGCCATGCTGACAGTGGCGGCCATTGCGGCGCGCGGCTTGCCCATGGCGGGCTGGGTGGCCAACTGTGTGGATCCGGCCATGCGTGCGCGCGAAGACAATCTTGCCTATTTAACGCAACACATTGCGGCCCCCTGCCTTGGGGTGATCCCTAATTTCTCTGCCGGGCAAAAAGCCGAGTCGAATCAAGAGCAAATGCTCGGATTTGAGCTCAAAATGCTTATCAAATAAGGACTTCGGCCCTGAACTGCCGTTGAGCCGCCCCGACAGCTCTGCTAGCATACGTGCGACTTTTTGCCACATGCCTTGATCGTCATCAAGACATGTCGCGAAACAGACACGACGCCGGAACACCGGCGCAGAGGGAAAAGACGCCTGCATCCGTGGGCGTTCCGTCATGGGGACAACATGAAAAAACGCGCATCCTGGTCGTTTGCAGCGCTGGCGCTCGGCACCAGCCTATCTGCCTTGGCAGACTACAAGCTCAATCTGCAGACACCTGTTACCAAACTCGGTGAAGAGGTTTATGACCTCCATACCTTCCTGTTGGTGATCTGCTCGGTCATCTTCGTGGTGGTATTTGGAGCGATGTTCTACTCCATCTTCAAGCACCGTAAGGCAGCGGGCCACAAGGCCGCCAATTTCCACGAAAGCACCACGGTGGAAATCGTCTGGACCATTATCCCGGCGCTGATCCTGGTGGCCATGGCCTGGCCTGCCACCAAGGTCATCATTGCCCAGAAGGACACCCGTGGTGCCGATATGACCATCAAGGTCACCGGCTATCAGTGGAAGTGGGGCTATGACTACCTCGACGAGGGCATCAGCTTCCACAGCCGCCTGGCTACGCCGCAAGAACAATACGAGAACTACGAAGGCCAGAAGCCGGTACGCAATGCCGACTACATGCTGGAAGTGGACAACCCCGTTGTGGTGCCGGTGGGCAAGCGCGTACGCCTGCTGCTGACCGCCAATGATGTGATCCACTCTTGGTGGGTGCCGGCTTTCGCCGTCAAGCAGGATGCCATCCCCGGCTATATACGTGACACCTGGTTCAAGGCCGAGAAAGAAGGCGTGTACCGTGGTCAGTGCGTAGAGCTGTGTGGCAAGGACCATGGCTTCATGCCCATCGTGGTGAACGTGGTTTCGCAAGAGAAATACGATGCCTGGGTGGGCGAGCAGAAGAAGCTGATGGCCGCCAGCCAGGACGATCCGAACAAGGTCTGGACGCTGCCTGAGATGGTGGCGCGCGGCCAGAAGGTCTACGACAGCAACTGTGCCGTCTGCCACCAGGCCAACGGCAAGGGCCAGGGTGCCTTCCCGGCGTTGGATGGCTCCAAGATGGTGGTGGGCCCCAAGGCTGATCAGGTGCATCTGCTGCTGAAGGGCAAGGGCGCCATGCCGGCATGGGAAAAGACCCTGTCCGATACCGAAATCGCTGCGGCGATTACCTTTACCCGCAATAGCTGGGGCAACAAGACCGGTGAGCTGATCCAGCCTGCCGAGATCAAAGCCGCCCGTAGCATGTGACGGCAGCACAGAGCGAGGACAAGAATATGACCACTACCGTTCACACGCCTGATCACGCCCACGGCGATGATCACCACGATCACCATCCACATGGCCTGACCCGCTGGCTGGCTGCGACCAACCACAAGGACATCGGCACGCTGTACATGTGGTTTGCCTTCATCATGTTCCTTACAGGTGGCGTGATGGCGCTCTGCATCCGGGCCGAACTGTTCAGCCCCGGCCTGCAGTTCGTCCGGCCTGAGCTGTTCAACCAGTTCACCACCCTGCATGGCCTGATCATGGTGTTCGGCGCCATCATGCCGGCCTTTACCGGCCTGGCTAACTGGATGATTCCGCTCATGATAGGCGCGCCCGACATGGCGTTCGCCCGCATGAACAACTGGTCGTTCTGGCTGTTGCCACCGGCGGCCTTGTTGCTGATGATCAGCTTTGCCGTGCCTGGCGGTGCTGCTGCCGCCGGCTGGACCCTGTATGCCCCGCTGTCCACACAGATGGGCATGGGCATGGACCTGACCATCTTCGCCATCCACATCATGGGTATCTCGTCCATCATGGGCGCGATCAACATCATCACCACCATCCTCAATATGCGTGCCCCCGGCATGACCATGATGAAGATGCCGATGTTCGTGTGGACCTCGCTGATCACCGCCTACCTGCTGATTGCCGTGATGCCCGTGCTGGCTGGCGCTGTGACCATGGTGCTGACTGATCGTCACTTTGGCACCAGCTTCTTCAATGCTGCCGGTGGTGGCGATCCGGTGCTGTACCAGCATATCTTCTGGTTCTTCGGCCACCCCGAGGTGTACATCATGGCGCTGCCCGCATTCGGCGTGGTCAGCCAGGTGATCCCCACCTTCGCCCGCAAGACCCTGTTCGGCTACCACTCCATGGTGTACGCCACCTCGTCCATCGCCATCCTGTCGTTCATGGTGTGGGCGCACCACATGTATTCGGTGGGTATGCCGGTAACGGCCCAGCTGTTCTTCATGTATGCCACCACCCTGATTGCGGTGCCTACCGGTGTGAAGGTGTTCAACTGGATCGCCACCATGTGGAAGGGCTCGATGACATTCGAGACCCCCATGCTGTTTGCCATCGGCTTTGTCTGCCTGTTCACCATGGGCGGCTTCTCCGGCGTGGTGCTGTCGATTGCCGCTGTGGATATCCAGCTGCATGACACCTACTACGTGGTAGCCCACTTCCACTATGTGCTGGTGGCTGGTGCGCTGTTCTCGCTGTTCGCCGCCGTGTACTACTGGTTGCCCAAGTGGACCGGCTTCATGTACTCCGAAACCCGCGGCAAGATTCACTTCTGGTGGTCGATGATCGCCTTCAACGTGACCTTCTTCCCCATGCACTTCCTGGGTCTGGCTGGCATGCCGCGTCGTATCCCCGACTATGCCGTGCAGTTCACTGAATTCAATGCCCTGGCCTCGGTTGGCGCCTTTGCTTTCGGTATCGCCCAGATTTACTTCCTGTTCGCTGTGCTGCTGCCCACCATCCGCGGTGGTGCCGGCCCTGCACCGGCCAAGCCCTGGGAAGGTGGTAATACCCTGGAGTGGGAAGTGCCCTCGCCGGCGCCGTTCCACACCTGGGAGCAACCGCCGTCGCGTGAGCTGGTGGACAAGCTCGCCGCCCAGCAGCAGTTGCACTAAGCATGGCTGGCAAGAACCTGCGTACCGCCGTGGTGCTGGCTAGCGTTGCGGTGGTGCTATGCCTCGGCTTTGCCGCCCGTTTTTGGTTGTTTGGTCAATAAGGCCTGTTGATGGATACGCTGCAGTCCGATAACCGCCGATTGATGGCCAAGCTGATCGTGATTGCGGTTGGCATGTTCGGCTTTGGTTTTGCGCTGGTGCCGTTCTATGACCAGATCTGCGAAGCCACTGGCATCAACAACCTGTTGCGCCCCGACAAGGTGGAAAACACCCAGGTGGTGGCCAGCCGGACGGTGACGGTGGAACTGGATGCCAACCTGCGGGCCGACCTGCCCTGGCGCTTTGCGCCGGAGCAGCGCAAGCTGCAGGTGCATCCGGGCCAGATGGTGCAGGTGGTCTACGATATCGAGAACAACGGACCCCGTCCCATCGTGGCGCAAGCCATACCCAGCTATGGCCCCAAGCGGGCCGGTGAATACTTCAACAAGCTGGAGTGCTTCTGCTTCAGCAAGCAGCAATTTGCGGCCGGTGAGAAGCGCCGCATGCCGGTGGTGTTCGTGATTGATCCCAGCCTGCCTGAGGACATCCATACCATCACCCTGTCGTACAGCTTCTTTGAAGTGGCCGGCACGGCCCAACCGGCAGCCTGAATATGCGTGAGCAAGAGAAGTCCAGCCTGAATCCCCTGCGCGCCGTAGGCGCCGTGCTGGCTGCCTTTACCGGCATACGGCGAGGCAAGGATTCCAAGGAAGATCTGCAGAAACTCAAGCCGGTCCAGATCATTCTGGCCGCACTGATCTGTGCCGCGGTCTTGATCGCCGGCCTGATCATCCTGGTAAAAAGCATCGTGCCGGCGCAGTAGCGGCGGACACGCAAGACCGAAAAGGGAGCAGACAACATGGCAACAACGCAGCAGCCTGATTATTACGTACCCGCACCGTCCTGGTGGCCATTCAAGGGCGCCGTCGCGCTGTTCGGCATCGGCCTGGGCGCCTCCTTGCTGGTCAACTCGGTGCCGTTTTCCTGGGTGCCCCTTTCCATCGGCGTCGCCATCCTGCTGTGGATGCTGTTCGGCTGGTTTGGTGATGTGATCCGTGAGTCCGAAGGTGGCGTCTACTCCAAGCGGGTGGATATTTCCTTCCGCTGGGGCATGGGCTGGTTCATCTTCTCTGAGGTGATGTTCTTCGCCGCCTTCTTCGGCACCCTCTACTACCTGCGCAGTATCTCGGTGCCCGAGCTGGGCAATATGGAACACAAGATACTGTGGCCCGATTTCAAGGCCATGTGGCCCATGTCTGTCGCGCCCAATGGCACCGAACCCTACCAGGTGATGGGCCCATGGGGCTTGCCGGCCTGGAACACCCTGATCCTGCTGACCTCCGGCGTGACCCTCACCTGGGCGCACTGGGGCATGATGGAAAACAAGCGTGGCCAGCTCAAGCTGGGCCTGCTGCTCACCGTATTGCTGGGTGCCTTGTTCCTGGGCCTGCAGGTCTATGAATACGCCCACGCCTGGGGCGATCTGGGCCTGACGATGGCATCTGGTGTGTATGGCGCCTCGTTCTACATGATGACGGGCTTCCACGGCATGCATGTGTTCATCGGCGCGCTGATGCTGGCCGTCATGTATTTCCGCTCGGTCAAGGGCCACTTCACTGCCGAGCACCACTTCGCCTTCGAAGCCGCCGCCTGGTACTGGCACTTCGTGGATGTGGTGTGGCTGATACTGTTTGTATTCGTGTACTGGTTGTAAGGCCTGCCGCAAGGCGTAAAAATGGTGCAGCGCAGGCTGCACCATTTTGTTTGTAAAGGCCGGCTGCAGCGCCAACCAGTTTTGCCTGGCGGCGCCGATTGGCTCAGTACACGCCGTGTGGCTGTATCCAGCCCAGCCGGTAGGACAGCATCAGGAACAGGAACAGGGCGACCGACAGGCTAATGCGCAGGGTCAGTGCCTTGACGGTACGTTTGGAGCTGTCCTTGCTGCGTATCAGCGAGAACATGGCACTACCCAGTGCAAACAGGATGCCAAGTATCATCAGCACGACAATGATTTTCATGATGTAGGGCGTCAGCGGGAAAAACCCGAGTGTATGCCCAGTCTCCCCTCGGTATCCAACCCTATCGCCATCCCCGTCTGCTTCTTGCCATGCCCTTGCGTCGTCCCCGCCTGCTGATCATCATCGCTACCCTGTTGTTTGTGGCGTTGACCGTGCGTCTGGGCTACTGGCAACTGGGGCGAGGGCAGCACAAGCAGGCGCTGGCAGAGCGCCAGCAGGCCATGGACCAACTGGCACTGCTGCCCTGGCGGGGTGAGCTGGGCGATGCCGCCTGGCAAAGGCGCTATCGGGTTGAAGGTGTGTGGCTGGCCAGCGGCCAGATATTCCTGGACAACCGCATACACAAGGGCAGGGCAGGGTTCCATGCCCTGGCGCCGCTGCAATTGGCGGATGGCCGCCTGTTGCTGGTCAACCGGGGCTGGCTGCCCAAGGTGCCAGGGGTACAGCCACAGGTACCGCTACCGGCCGGGCCTGTGGTGTTGCAGATACGCCTGCAGCCGCCCCAGCAGCAGTATGTGGAGCTGGCGGCGGATCAGGCCGGTGGCGTGGTCTGGCAGAATCTGGACTGGGCACGTTACCGCAAGCTGGTGTCGGCATCGGTGGTGCCAGCGCTGGCGCAGCAATTAGGTGAGAGTGACGCGCTGGCGCGCGACTGGCCAGCCGTGGATTTTGGCGTGGAGAAGCACTACGCCTATGCAGGCCAGTGGTTTCTGTTTGCGGCCCTGGCCGTCGTTCTGTTTTTTATCTTGCACTGGAAGCGCCGTAACACATGAATGCTGCCACACAACCCAAGCGCAACGGCCGTTGGATATTGTTTGCCCTGATCGCTATCACCATCGCACCGGTGCTGGCTTCCTACCTGGCTTATTACGTCTGGCGGCCCGAGGGCGGCAAGACCTACGGCGAGTTGCTCAAGGTCGGCCCGGTGCCGGCGTTCCGGCAAGCTGGGCTGGACGGCAAGCCAGCATCACTGGCTGATCTGAAGGGGCGCTGGGTGTTGGTCATGGCGGCCAGCGGCGACTGCCAGCAAGCCTGCCAGAAAGATCTGCATGCCCTGCGCCAGATACGCATGGCGCAAGGCAAGTTCATGGACAGGGTAGAACGACTGTGGCTGGTGACCGATGCCGCCGTGCCGTCAAAGCAGGCCCTGGCCGCCGCCGATGGCGCCCGTACTGCGCGCGCGCTGGAGGTGATTCCCCTGCAGGGCGATGTGGCCACCGGCTACTACCTGATCGATCCGCTGGGCAACCAGGTGATCCGCTATCCGCGTAGCGCCGACCCGGTACGGGTGATCAAGGAAGTAGGCAAGTTTCTGAAGAATAATGAGAACCTGGGTTGATCATGTTTCGTAAACTCGCTCTCCTGGCCGTCGTCTGGACGCTTTGCGTGGTGGTGCTGGGCGCCTATGTGCGCCTGTCTGATGCCGGCCTGGGCTGCCCCGATTGGCCCGGCTGCTATGGCAAGGCTACCCCGATACATGCGGTGGACGAAATACTGGCGGCCCATGCCGAAGCACCCCATGGCCCGGTCAGCATGGCCAAGGCCTGGAAAGAGATGGTGCATCGCTATCTGGCCAGTGCATTAGGCCTGCTGGTGCTGGTGCTGGCCGTGATGGCAGTCAAGCATCGTGATCGGCTGCGGCAATCGCCCCTGCTGGCGGTTTCCATCTTTTTCGTGGTGTGCTTCCAGGGCGCGTTGGGCATGTGGACGGTGACCAAGCTGCTCAAGCCTGCCATTGTCACCAGCCACCTGATCGGCGGCATGACCCTGGTCGCCATGCTGACCTGGCTGGCCTTGCGGCAGCGGGACTGGGCCAGGGTGGAACGTGCAGGCGGATTTCGCTTGGCTGCCTTCGTGGGCCTGCTGGTGGTGTCCTGCCAGATCATCCTCGGTGGGTGGGTCAGCACCAACTACGCCGCAGTCGTCTGCACCGACTTCCCCACCTGCCAGGGTGCCCTGGTACCGCAGATGGATTTCCGCGATGCCTTCCATGTGCTGCGCGAACTGGGCCAGACGCCGGAAGGGGAGCTGCTGAGCATGGCCAACCTGACCGCCATACACTGGCTGCACAGACTGGGGGCGCTGGTGACCTTTTGTTTTATAGGCATACTGAGCTGGCGCTTGTATGCGCAGGGTGTTTTGCGTAGCCTTGCGCTCGCCATTGCTGGCATGTTGCTGCTGCAGGTAGGCCTGGGTATCAGCAATGTGGTCTTCCATCTGCCGCTGTCGGTTGCCGTGCTGCACAATGCTGGCGCTGCCATGCTGCTGCTGCTGATGGTGGTGCTGAATTACCGGCTGGCGCAGCGCCGCTAAGGGCAAAGCGCAGGAGAAATGTGATGAGTGCCGTGACCCTGACCAAACCGCCACTGGGCCTGAAAGCCCGGCTGCGTGAATTCCTTGCCCTGGCCAAGCCCAGGGTGGTGGCCCTGATCGTCTTCTGTGCGGTCATCGGCATGTTCCTGGCCACCCCCGCCTTGCCGCCCTGGCTGCCTGTGCTGGCCGCCACCGTCGGCATAGGCCTGGTGGCCGGTGCCGCTGCGGCCATCAACTGCCTGGTGGAGCAGAAGATCGACGCCCTGATGGCACGCACCCGTGCCCGCCCCCTGCCGCGTGGGCAGGTGACCAGCGGCCAGACGCTGGGCTTCGCCCTGGTGGTTGGCGGCATAGGCTTGTTTATTCTGCACCAATGGGCCAATCCGCTCACCATGTGGCTGACCCTGGCGACCTTTGTCGGCTACGCCATCATCTACACCGTCGTGCTCAAGCCCAGCACGCCGCAGAACATCGTGATCGGTGGGGCATCGGGTGCCATGCCGCCGATACTGGGCTGGGCGGCAGTCACGGGCGAAGTCAGTCATGATGCCATGATCCTGTTCCTCATCATCTTCGCCTGGACCCCACCCCACTTCTGGGCCCTGGCGCTCTACCGGCGCGATGACTATGCCCGTGCCGGACTGCCCATGTTGCCCGTCACCCACGGTGAAGCCTTCACCCGGCTGCATGTGCTGCTCTACACGCTGATACTGACGGCAGTCACCTTGCTGCCTGTGGCCACCGGCATGGGGGGCGGTATCTATCTGGTGTCCGCCCTGATACTCGATGCCATCTTCCTGGTCTATGCCTGGCGTATCTGGCGCAGCTATACCGATGAGTTGTCGCGCAGCACCTTCCGATATTCCATCCTCTACCTCTCGCTGCTGTTTGCCGCGCTGCTGGTGGATCACTATCTGCACATCCCACTACGATGATATCCCTGCGTAATCTGGGCGCCCTGCTGCTGACAGCCTGCCTGGCGCTCACCGCTTGCAGCGAGGCGCCCAAGCCGGCCTTTCTCTCCACCGACGTGACCGGCGCCCCCATAGGCGGCCCGTTTACGCTGACCGATCACCACGGCAAGCAACGGCGGCTGGAGGAGTTCAAGGGCAAGGTGGTGGTGATGTTCTTTGGCTACACCCATTGCCCCGATGTCTGCCCCACTACCATGAGCGAGCTGAAGGCGGCCATGACGCAATTGGGCGATAAGGCCAAACAGGTACAGGTGCTATTTGTGACGGTGGACCCGGAGCGGGACACCCAGGCCTTGCTGAGTCAGTACGTGCCGGCCTTCCATCCCGACTTTCTGGGATTGCGGGGCACCCCCGCCGAAATTCGGGCGGTGACCGACCGATTCCGCATTGTTTTTCAGCGGAATGGCACGGATGCGACAAATTACACCGTAGACCACAGCGCGGGCAGCTATATTCTGGACAGGGAAGGCAAGTTGCGCCTGTTCGTCAGCTATGGCGCTGGCGCAAAGGTGTTTTCTCATGACATTGGTCTATTGTTGTAAAAAAGGGTCGATGTGGTGCCGGACTTTGGGCTGTGGATAACATCGCGCTAGTGTGGATGCCTCGCCGGCTGTGGCAAAATCCCGAAATCATCAATATATAAACAGGCTCCCAAACACTGTGGCGGAAGCGGAAAACAACCCCTCTCAGGAAGGCAAGGCACCCGTTGCGCTGATTCCAGAAGGCGTGGACGTCAGCAGCTTTCTGCTGCGTACGCCGGTAGAAATCGGTTTCGTGCTCCGTTCACTGGCGCAAAAGGGTGATCTGGTCTCGGTGTACTTCGATCACGGCCAGTTCTCCTTCTTGTCCGCCATACTGGAGTGCGACACCAAGCAGCAACGCTTCTGGTTCGACATCTGCGGCGTAGAGGCTATCAACCGCTCGCTGCTGCGTGCCGATCACATCGTCTTCGCGGCCGCCCCCGAGGGCGTGCGTATCCAGTTCGTGCTCGATGGTGGTATCTCACTGGTCGATTACGACGAGCGCCCAGCCTTTGAGGCCAGCTTCCCCAATGATCTGATCAAGCTGCAGCGGCGCGAGTACTTCCGGCTCGATACCCCCATAGGCAAGCCACTGCTGTGCAAGCTGCGCCACCCCAATGGCCGGGTGCTGGACCTCCCCCTGCACGATATCTCCATCGGCGGCATGGGGCTGTGGATGCAAGGTCAGGTCGAAGTCGAGCAGCTGGATGTGTTCCCCGGCTGCCGTGTCGACCTCGGCACCTTCGGCATGGTGGAACTGACCATAGAGATACGCAGCAAGCGCCAGGTGACCAAGCGCGACGGCACGGTGCAGACCATGCTGGGCACCCGCTTTGTCGACCTGCCCCGGCAGACCGAGAACCTGCTCCAGCGCTATATTGCGCAATTGGAGCGCGAGCGCCATCAGCTGTTGCGCAATTGATTACCCGACCGCTCGATCGCCCAGCCGGTCGAGCAGGGTTTGCGGCGTAGGGTAGGCCAGCCGCAGTCGCAACTCCTTGCGCAGCCGCTGATTGCTCAGCTGGCGTGATTCCCGCATGAATGACCATAAAGCCGGAGATACCTGCTGTTCTGCCTCGGCGCGCGATAGCCGAGGTGGCCGGGGTAGGTGATAGGTATCGGCTACCTTGTCAAACCACTCTCCCATCTTCCAGCGGCTGTCGTCGCAAGCGTGGTAGACGCGGCCCTGGCGGCCACGGAACAAGGCCAGGCAGGCGGCGTGGGCCAGATCATCGGCATGGATATGGTTGCTGTAGCCATCGTCCTCCGGCCGTAGCGCGGCCGTGCCTTTATGCAGGCGCTCCAGCGGTAGCCGGTCTGCCGCATAGATGCCTGGGGCGCGCAGTATGCTTACCCGGCAAGCGCTACGCTGGCCAAAGCGCCGGAGCAAGGCCTCTGCCGCAACCCGGCGCCAGGCGCGGGCAGACTCCGGCCTGCAGGGCTGGCTTTCGGTCAGCAGTGCGCCGCCACAATCGCCATACACCCCGCTGGTACTGATGTAGCAGAGCCCCCGTGGTAGAATCGCGCCTTGCGCGAGCATTGCGGCCAATCGCATGCTGCGTGGGTCGTTGTTGCCGGTATTGGGTGGCGGGGCACTATGCAGTACATACTCGGCCAGCCCAGCCAGGCGTTGCAGGCTGCGGCGCTGGTCCAGGTCGCCGCGCACCGGCACCACGCCCTGGCTGCGCAGCCGCTGGGCCTGCTCGGTACTGCGGCACAAGGCATAAACACGGAAACGTGCCGTCAGCCAGGGCAAGGCCCGCTGCATCACGTCGCCGCAACCCACGATCAATAGTCTTCTTTTACGCATGGTGCGATTGTAGCCGTACCGTGTGTGCCAGCAGGAACCAACATGTCGCATCAGCTCACCATCGAACCGAGCAAGCAGCAAATTACCGTGGAAGAAGGCGAAACCCTGCTGGATGCCGCCATGCGTGTCGGCTTCAACATGCCTTATGGCTGCCGTAACGGCGCTTGCGGCGCCTGCAAGGGCCGCGTGTTGCAGGGCGAGATCAGCCATCGCGAACATTCCGGCTCTGCGCTCAACAAGACCGAAGAAGCCCAAGGCCTGGCCCTGTTCTGCTGTGCCGAGCCGCAAGGCGACGTGGTGATCGAATGCCGCGAAATCCAGGCCACCAAGGATATCCAGATACGCACCCTGCCATGCCGGGTAGAGAAGATAGACCGGGTATCGCACGATGTGGCCGTACTCTCGCTCAAGCTACCGACCAATGAGCGGCTGCAGTTCTTGGCCGGCCAGTACATCGATATCCATACCAAGGATGGCAAGAAGCGCAGCTTCTCGCTGGCCAACCCGCCCCACACCGAAGACTACCTGCAACTGCATGTGCGGCTGGTGCCCGGCGGCGAATTCTCCGAGTATGTCCACAACTCGATGCGCGAGCGCGAGATATTGCGCTTTACTGGCCCGCTGGGCTCCTTCTTCCTGCGCGAAGAGTCGGACAAGCCCATCATCTTCCTGGCCAGCGGCACCGGCTTCGCCCCCATCAAGAGCATAGTCGAGTACGCCATCAAGAAGAACATCCAGCGCGAGATGATTCTCTACTGGGGCGCCCGGACGCTGGACGACCTCTACATGCCCGAGCTGGCAGGCCAGTGGCAGGCCGAGATGCCCAATTTCACCTTTATCCCAGTGCTGTCCGAACCCAAGCCAGAAGATGCCTGGCATGGCCGTACCGGCTTTGTACACGAGGCCGTGCTGCACGATTTTGCCGACCTGGCGGGCTATCAGGTCTATGCCTGCGGCGCCCCGGTAATGGTGGAAGCCGCCCACGGCAGCTTCACAGGCCGCGGCCTGCCGGCAGACGAATTCTTCTCGGATGCATTTTTTCTGTCGAAAGATCTTCGCAAAAGCTGATAGATCGGTATAATTCGCCCCCTGTGCCGACATAGCTCAGTTGGTAGAGCAGCTGCCTTGTAATCAGCAGGTCACCAGTTCGATTCCGGTTGTCGGCACCAGAAAATCTAGGGGCTACGTGAAAACGTAGCCCCTTTCTGCTTTGCGGATTGCAGGCGGCTCCACAATTTTTGTCTTGACTGGGCGGTAAATCTAACTTCAGCCCTAGTCTTGCCCTGTGGGCAGAGGACGCTATTAAGAATATCGGCCTCGATACCCATAGACGAGGATGCGGGACTAGCTAGCCCTCAAGAGGGGAAGCAGAAATTTTACGCCTACTTCTTTGTGTTCAACTTAAATATTGATTTTTTTACATATTCATCAAATGCTATGAATGAATGACACCTGCGGAAATTATCTATGGAAGTCTTTTCGGCTATTTTCTTGTTGTGAGTGGTGTTTAGGTAGCGTTTTTTTTCAGCGGACCAAACAAGATTTTCCAAGTGTTCTTTGGGTGATTTTATAGATTCGCAGTCATTAATTCTTTTTGGTTTGATTTTGAGAGAGAAAACATCCTTGATGGCGTTTTCATCGGAAAGCAACCATGCTTCGATTTCTTCAACTGGAATAACAATTAACGACTTTGGGAATTTTAGTTGCGATACTTTGCTCTCAAGCATGGTGCGGAGGTCTGTCTCGTCATTTTTGTCCAAGTCATGAAAAACTAAAACGTGATGACAGCCGCTCTGGAACAAATTCGCAACCCAGATTTCACATTTATTTCTCAACTTTCCGCAACCGTTTCCAACGAATTTCTTAATTGAAAATGAATTGCGATCAACATATTTGCAGAGGATGCTAGAAATTACATCAACATCGCTCGCATCCTCTGCAATAATTCCTATTATTTTAGACATTTTCGAGATCGCCATGCTTCCAAAACTCACCAAGACTGCCTTCGTTGAGTAAGTAATTCTTAAGGGCGGTAAGTTCTTTAGTGCGTAAGTTTTCTCGTATATTTGATATCTGCGTCCCTAATTCTTTTTCCCTTCTTACTTTAAATACATTGTCTATGTCTAGTCTATCTAGAATGGAATCCGAGTGAGTTGATATGAATATTTGCTTGCTCTTTGAGTATATGCCAATTAGCTCCATTATGCTATTGAGTAAACCGTGATGTACACATACCTCTGGCTCTTCGATCATTAAGATAGAACTTTTGTCTGTGACTAGATAGAATATGAGTGCTAGTGTTTTAAATGTCCCTTCTGATAGTTGACTTGGGGATAAGCCATTCCCGGAGATAGTAATGCTTGGTACGATTAATAGATTTTGCTTTTCCCGTTTAAGTACCTTGCCTCCTGTCATGACACTGTAACTGGATTTCGATGTTTCAATTTCATTGAAATTTATGGACTCGACAAGGCCAATTCCATTTTCTCCAATTAGATCTATATACTCCAGGTAAGAGTCGGAGTTGGTTCTGTGTTCTTGGTATAAATCATATAAGAACTTTTTGTGGCCGGAAATTGATATTCCTGTTCGGCGATTGTTGGATCCTTCCATTTCAACTTCAAATGAAATAGGGCAATTTCCTGGGTTTGTGAACTGAGAGGCGCTGTAGTAACTGATGCCTGCCATCAGGCGAATGGCATGCTCTAGTACTGTAAGATCATTTTGAGAAATTCCTCTTTGGGTGAAAAACTCATTAAGGTGGGATTTTCTAATCCCAGATGAGGTGGTTTGAGCTTGTGGTTGCTTGACGAGTTCGTGCAAAATCCAAGATGGTGCATCAATTCTCTTTCTGCGCTTTTCGCCATTGGGGATGGTCCAGCTTTCATTTGAGCCTATAATTTCATCTTGATTCTTCTCATTTGTGGTTAGATATAATTTGGCGGTGTGAATTACAAAGGATGCATCTATCTCATACCATGTTTTAATTTCGCAAGTTGTTGATATTGGCTCCTCGCCGCCATAGTTGCGCCCGGGGTGATAACACAAAGCAGGCAGTAATCGCACTGCGGATAGAATGTTGGTCTTTCCGCTACCATTTGGCCCGATCAGCGCGGTTAGCGATTTGTGTGGGTTGAATTTTGCATCAACGCACGATCTGTAATTCTTAATGCTAATTTTATTAATGCGCATTGTACTTTCCGTCTATGGATATGACTGGCTAAGGGTGGGCCAAGCTAGCCCATCAACATTGTTTATAGCGAACATTGGTTGAATATCAATCTTTTGGTTCCGATTCTAATTGGTTTGCCTAGGCGTGAATGCAGTTTCTTCGTAAGTCCGGTCTGCCTCGGCGCACTCATTCGCATCACCGGTACACCTGTCTGTGTCATTCGGCGCAATTTATAGGCCTTAGCATACACCACTCGGACGGCTCTAGTTCAAGCAGTCGGCACGGTTTCCTGCCCCCCAAAAAAAATTGAGTTTTATATATACACTCTAAATGTGCGGTTTCGCATGTGAGACTCTCACTTGCCACCACCATCACCGCTGCAAATGCCGATTCACCACCATCCAGTAAAAGCCAGCCTGCTTGGCCACGTCGCTGATGCCGTCGAAATCGACCGGCTTCACCACATAGCTATTGGCGCCCAGGTCGTAACTGCGCAGGATATCCGACTCCTCGCGCGAGGAAGTCATGACCACCACGGGGATGCGGCGGGTGCGGCTGTCGGCCTTGACCTGTAGCAGCACTTCGGTGCCGTCTACCCTGGGCATTTTCAGATCCAGCAGTATCAGGCCGGGCATGGCGGCGTCCAGGTCCTGGTATTCGCCCTGGCGGAACAGGTAGTCCAGGGCTTCCTGCCCATCTTTTACCCAGGTAATGGTGTTGGCGATGGTGTTGCGCAGGCCGTACATGGTTAGCTCGGCGTCCAGCGGGTTGTCCTCGACCAGCAGTATGTGTATGTGCTCAATCTCTTCCATGATGCTGCTCCTGCAAGATATTCAATGGCTGCGTGGTAAGGTGAAGTAGAAGGTGGCGCCTTCACCGGGGGTACTGTCCGCCCATATGGTGCCGTTGTGGCGGTTGATGATGCGTTGTGCCAAGGCTAATCCTACGCCTGTGCCGGGGTAGTCGGCAGCGTCATGCAGGCGCTGGAATACGCCAAACAGCTTTTGCTTGTAGGCAGGGTCGAAGCCGGTGCCGTTGTCGCGCACATAGTAGGTATGCTTTTCGTCATCGCTGATGGCGCCGACCTCGATGGTGGGCTGTGCCTGCTTGCTGCTGAACTTGAGGGCATTGGACAGCAGGTTGACCCAGACCTGCCTGAGCAGGCTCATATCCCCCAGAGTATCGGGCAGGTTGCCCAGCCTGAACTGTACGGGCGGCCCCTGGTGCTGGTTTTGCAGATGGCTATAGGTGTTTTGCACCAGTGCCATCATGTCCAGCGGCTTCATTTGCATGGCCTGCCGCCCCAGCCGGGAGAAGGCCAGCAGATCGTCTATCAGGTAGCCCATGCGGGTGGCTTCGCTGCGGACTATGCCTAGCAGGCGCTGGCCCTCGGTGTTGAGCTGGGCGCCCTGGTGCTGGTTGAGCAGGGCCGCGAAGCCGCCGATGGCCCTGACCGGTGCGCGCAAATCGTGCGAGACCGAATAGCTGAAGCTTTCCAGTTCCTTGTTGGCGGTCTCCAGCTCTGCCGTGCGCTCGGCTACCCTTTGCTCCAATTCGGCATTCAACTGGACGACCGCCTGTTCGGCGGCGTAGCGATCGTCTGTATCGCTGATCCCGCCTATCCACTCCACCAGTTCGCCGGCTTGGTCAAACAGCGGGGCGGTGCGCAGGGTGATATGGCGGTGGCGGCCTGAGCCGGCATGCCACAGGCGTGCCGCCAGCTCAAACGAAGCAGGCTGGCTGATCGCTCTTGCCCAGGCCCGGTCCAGATGGCCCTGGTCATCCGGGTGAAAGGCGCTGCGCCATCCCAGGCCCTGGTATTCGGCAAGGGGCTGGCCGGTATAGTCTGCCCAGGCAGGTTGTTCGGCGGCGAACCCGCCCAGCTTGTCGCTGACCCAGATGGTCACCGACATGGCGGTCAGCAGCGAGCGGTTGCGACGTTCGCTATGCTGCAGGGCCAGCTGTGTTTCACGCCGTTCTGCCACCTCATGTTCCAGGGCTTGCTGTGATGCTTCGATGGCTTCGGTACGGCGGCCGATTTCGGCCAGCATCTCGTTGAAGGCATCGACCAGATAGCCTATTTCGTCGTCGGTGCTCTTGTGGGCACGCAGGCTGAAGTCGCGGCGGCTGACCACCTGCAGGGCCGTATCACTGACCGAGGTGATGGGCTTGCTGACATAGGTCTGTAGCCAGGTGGAGATCAGCAGGCTGGCCAGCAGGCTCAACAGGCCCACGCCTGCCAGGATGCCCAGGTTGTGCTGCAGTCGCTGCTGCAGGTCGTAGTGGGCTCGCAGATAGACGGTCCCCAGTATTTCCTGCTGGTTCACTACCCGTTTGTACAGCCACATCTCCTTGTCTGCGATCTGTATGCCATCGAGCCCTGGCAGGGGGGGGAAGCGATGGGGTTGCGAGCGCTGGCGGGAATAGCCGGCGAATAGGGTGCCGGTTGCCGTGTACAGTCCGGCAGCGATGATGCCGGGTTTGATTTTCAGCAGGGCCAGGTTCTCTTGCGCCACCTTGGGGTCGTT
The DNA here is from genome assembly GCF_036961565.1 of Chitinimonas sp. JJ19. Taxonomy (NCBI): domain Bacteria; kingdom Pseudomonadati; phylum Pseudomonadota; class Betaproteobacteria; order Neisseriales; family Chitinibacteraceae; genus Chitinimonas; species Chitinimonas sp. JJ19. The sequence goes on along the minus strand of NZ_JBAMDD010000002.1, from coordinate 90,748 downwards.
GAACTCCAGTGCGGCTATGCTGGCCTGCCCCAGTATCTCCGCCTGGGTATTGAGCTCGCTGCTGAGATTCAGCCGGTATTCTTGCAGGTCGTTGTAGATCAGCACGGCAGCGGCGACCAGCAGGGTGCAGAGATTGCTGGCCAGCAAGGTCAGCAGCAGCTTGTAGCGTATGGAGCGCAAGCCGTATCGGAGCCTCATGGCGCACCGTTCCTGACCTGCGTGGCCACGGCCAGCAAACGGGCGCTCAGTTTGAGCCCGCTGTGTTCTGCCTTACCCAGGGCAATCTCGAATCGTACCCGCTGATCCTGCAGGACAAAGTTGATGATGCTGCCTGCGGTCAGGGCGTTGGCCGATTCGGTGACCACCAGCACCGGTCGTGCTTGCATAGGCTGCAGCAGGGTTTTGAGATTGCTGGCCTCGCTCTTGCCTATGAAGAGTATGTGTATGCCAGCCAGGTCTGCCCCCGGCTGTAAGCGCTTCAGCAACAGGGGGTGCTGCTGGCTGCTGCGGTTTGCCAGCAACGATTCGAGCTCGTGCGCAACCGCATCAGCGCTCAAGACGCCGATAACCAGCGGGGCATCGGGCGAGGCAAATGCGCTCTCCGGCCATTCGATATAGCTGCTGAACTTGTACAGGTAGGCGGCCTTGACCTTGTACTCCAGCGCACTATCCGACGCGGCGGCCACCAAGGGCAGCAGGCAACACAGCATCAGCAGGCACCATGCGCGCCAATGCCAGGTGCTACCCGTGTCAGGTCGCCGTAGCCAGGCGATATCCGGGCCGGTGTCGCGGCAGCGCGATGGCATGCCGGATGGGGGTATGCCGTGGCGATCAGAATCGGTAGCGCAGCTGTACATGCGCCTCCCGTCCGTATTCACTGCGCGCCGGTGCGTTGGCGAACTCGGGGTGGTGATCGCCCAGCAGGTTCTGGGCGGTGAGTGCCAGCTCCAGCCCAGGCTGGGGCGACCACGACCAACTGGCGTCCAGCGTGGTGTAGGCGGGCACGGCTGGCCGGGGTATGGCGCCTACCCTGCGCAGGGCCAGGTCCAGCGTCATATTGGCGGCCAGGTCGTGCTGCGAGCGCAGGCTCCAGTAGTGGTTGGGGTCGGCGCCCATGTTCTGGGCGCCGTTGTTGTCGCGGCTGTCGGCCTTGCGGCTCAGGCGCTTGTGCTGGGCCACCCAGCCGCCGCTGAGTCGCCAGGAGGGCTTTACCTGCCAGTTTCCCCATAGCTCCATGCCGGTGATATGGCCGGCTATCTTGTTGGAGAGTACGGCGTTGCCTGCGCCGTTGGGGTTGGGTTCGCCGCTGCGCAGCTTGTCGTAGCGGGTATAAAACAGCGTAGCTGAATAGGACAGCACGCCGCTGGGCAGGCCCCGATAGCCCAGTTCTGCCGTATCGGCGGTCTCGGCGGCAAAGTTGGGGCCGCCGGCGATCATGTAGGGGGCTACGGCCGGGACGTAAAAATCCCGGTCTATGCGCGATGGCGCTCGGACGGCGCGAGAGACGGCTCCCCATAGTTGGTGCTTGTCGTCGAATGCCCAATTCCAGCGGAGATTGGGCATGGCTTCCAGTCCGCTGTAATTGTTGCACTCCAGCTTTACGCCCAGTATCAGCCGCAGGGTATCGCTCAGGCTGATTTCATCCTGGACATAGAGATGGCCCCAGTAGAGATCCTGCTTTACCGGCAGGAAGGCAAAGCCGCGAGTCTGTGGGCGGATATGGTCTTTGGCCTGGCGATAGCCGGCACCCCAGCTAAGCCGGTGATGCGCATTCAGAGGCTGATGGTGCTGGAATTCCAACTCAGTAGTGTTCAGCTCATCAATATAGGCACCGGGTTGGTCGCGCCTGGTGCGGTCGATATAGGCTTGCAGATAGAACTGGCCACCCTGGGCTAGCGTACGGCTCCAGCTCCCCAGCAGATTGTGGCCACGGGTCAGGATATTGCGGGTGCCCGCCTGGTGCAGCGCGGCCTGGTAGGTATCGCCCTGCAACCTGAAACCGCCATCCCAGTCGGCGCGGAAGCCATACTGGTTGCGCCGCATGCCGGTGGCGGTGCGGGTGCTGTTGGCGCGGTAGGTGTCGTCCTGTTCGGCATGTTTGGCATACAGGCGGAAGTGGCCGTTACTGGGCAGGGCGCTCCCCCAGCGGACGACGCCATTGCCCTGCTGGTGGCTGCGGTCCAGGCTGATCAGGCCGCCCTGGGTGTCCTGCGCCCGCTTGCTGATGATATTGATGACGCCATTGACGGCATTGGCGCCCCATTGCGTAGCACCGGGGCCGCTGATGACCTCGATGCGGGCGATGTCCTCCAGCACCACATCCTGGGCATCCCAGAATACGCCGGAGAACAGCGGCGAGTAGATCACCCGGCCATCGATCAGCACCAGCATCTTGTTGGTGAAGGCATCGTTCATGCCGCGTGCCGAGACGGCATAGTTGCGCGCATCAATCCGCGCTACCTGCAGATTGGGCGCCAGGCGCAAGGCTTCCGGCAGGGTGGTCTTGCCGCTGCGGCGCAGGTCTTCGCCGGTGATGACAAACAGCGAAGCGCTGGTCAGAGACAGGGATTCGGCCTGTTTGGATGCCGAGGTGACCTCGATATTCGCCAGCTCCTCTATGCTGAGGTCGGCCAGTTCGGCCGCAGGCATACCGTTGGCCAGCGTAGGCAGCGAGCACACCAAGGCGACTACCCACATGGCAGAGTGGTGGGTCAGGCGCGCTGATCCACCAAGGGGGTCGTCCCGCATCGCTATCCTCCTGCTTGATTTATGGGTGTTTCCTGCTCTATCCGGCAGGTCTATCGACTATAGGTGTTGCCCTTGGTGACGCAAGGCCTAACTGTTGTATGCCTACCCCACTGCCCGGCGGCGCGGCGAGGCTGTCGGGCGGCGGGAGGTATCTGATTCCTTGACTATTCCCTTGTCGCCAACTTGACTGCAAGAAGAGCAGAGCCATGCCGCCAAGGTAAAGGCTAGGCCTATAAAGACTTCCTGCAACGATGGGAGGCGCGGATCGCCGCTACGGCAGCGAGATTGGTATCGGAGAGAGGAAGTCTGTGTATGGTCACGCCGGCCTGTGCCACCGTTCCCATGCGCGAGCTGGTTCAGCAGATGGATTGGTCGCGCACCCCGCTAGGCGCCATGGCGCACTGGCCGCAAAGTCTCCAGACCCTGGCGGAACTCTGTCTGGCATCGCGTTTCCCTTCGGTGATCTTCTGGGGGGAGGAGCGGGTTCAGCTCTACAACGACGCCTACCGGGTCATCCTCGGCGCCAAGCATCCAGCGGCGTTGGGCCAGCGTGCGGCGGATTGCTGGTCCGAGATATGGCATCTGATACGCGACATGATGGCCAGCGTGTTCGACAGCGGCGAAGCGGTCTGGGTCGAGGCCTCTCCGTTCTCGGTTGAGCGTAACGGCTATCTTGAAGAAGCCTACTTTACTTTTTCCTATACCCCGGCGCGTGCTGAAGGTGGCGTGGTGGGGGGCATATTTGAGACCGTTGCCGAGGTCACCGAACAGGTGATTTCGCATCGCCGGCTTGCCGCCCTGCGCGAGCTGGGCGAGCAACTGGCCGCCCCCGGTTTTGACGAAGCCTGCATACAGGCCGCCGAGGTGCTGTCGCGCCATCAACACGATCTCCCCTTTGTGCTGTTCTACCTGTTGTCCGACGATGGCCAGACAGCCCGCCTGGCTGCCCAGGCCAATATGGTGGCGGGCGCTGCCGGTGCGCCCCTGGAGATATCGCTGTCCAGCACCGATGGCTGGGCGCCAGGTTTGGCGCTGCAAGGTGGGCAAGTGCAGGTGCTGCGTGATCTGGCAGCGCGATTTGGCCACCTGCCTGGCGGCCCCTGGCCAGAGTCGGCTTCCACGGCCGCCATGCTCCCCCTGGTGCGTGCTGGTGCAGGCCTGCCCTATGGCTGGCTGATTGCCGGCATCAGCCCACGGCGCGCGCTGGACGAGGCCTATATGGATTTCCTGCGCCTGGCGGCGCAACACCTGTCGCGGGTGTTGGGAAATGTCGATGCCTACCAGCATGAACGCCGGCGTGCCGAGCAGCTGGCGATGCTGGACAGGGCCAAGACCACGTTCTTCAACAATGTCAGCCATGAGTTTCGTACGCCGCTGACCCTGATACTGGGCCATGTCGAGTCGGCATTATCCGAGCCTGGGGGTACGCTGGATGGCGACCATCTGCAGGCGACACACCGCAGTGCGGTACGCTTGCTCAGCCTGGTCAACAGCTTGCTGGACTTCGCCCGCATCGAATCGGGCCGCCTGCAGGGGCGTTTTGCGCCGACCGATCTGGCAGGCCTGACCACAGGGCTGGCAGGTAGCTTCCAGTCGCTGCTGGAGCAAGCCGGCTTGCGGTTGGTGGTGGATTGCCCGGCCTTGCCGGAACCACTCTATGTCGATGCGGCGCTATGGGAAAAAATCGTACTCAATTTATTGTCCAATGCCTTCAAGTTCACCTGGCAGGGCGAGATAGGGGTAAGGCTGCGTTGGTTGGGGCAGGGCGCTGAGCTGGAGGTCTGGGATACAGGCTGTGGCATACCCGCCGCCGAGTTGCCGCGCATGTTCGAGCGTTTCCACCGGGTTGAGGGCACGCGGGGGCGCAGCTTTGAAGGCAGCGGCATAGGCTTGTCGCTGGTGCAGGAGTTCGTGGCATTGCATGGTGGCCGGGTGACGGTAGACAGTGTGGAAGGGCAAGGCAGCCGCTTCCGGGTTTTCCTGCCCAGCGGCCGTGCCCATCTGCCTGCCAGCCAATGCCAGGATGAAGCATGGATACCTGCATCGGACGGCAAGCGGGCCTACCTGCTGGATGCTGCAACCTGGCTGGGGCAGCCCGCTGGTGGCCAGGCCGCCGTGGCGGCACTGCCAGCCGAAGCTGCACCTGCCCAGATGGCACGCATCCTGGTGGTGGACGACAACCTGGACATGCGTCACTACCTGAGCGGGATATTGTCTGCGCACTGGCAGATAAGCCTGGCCGTGGATGGCGAGGACGCGCTGGCCCAGGCGCTGGCGGCACCCCCCGATATGGTGGTCAGCGATGTGATGATGCCCCGGCTAGATGGCGTAGGCCTGCTGCGCGCGCTCCGGCGGGCAAGCGCCACGGCGCAGATCCCGGTGCTGCTGTTGTCGGCCAGGGCCGGCGAGGAGCCGATGCTGGAGGGTATCGATACCGGCGCAGACGACTATATGGTCAAGCCGTTCTCCACCCGCGAGTTGCTGGCACGTGTGCGCACCCATCTGGGCATGGCACAGCGGCGCCGGCAATGGGCCAGGGAGCTGGAGAGCGTCAATGCCGAGCTGGAGTCGTTCAGCTACTCGGTATCGCACGATTTGCGGGCGCCGCTGCGCAGCATCGACGGTTTCAGCCGTGCCTTGCTCAGCCACGCCGGCGACAAGCTGGATGCGCAGGAACAGCACTATCTGGCTCGTGTACGCACGGCTGCGCAGCAGATGGGGCACTTGATAGATGACCTGCTCAATCTTGCCCATATTACCCGGCAGCACGTCCACCGCGAGCGGGTGGAACTAGCGGCCGTGGCCTCGCGCTTGCTGGCCTCGCTGGCCGAGCGCGATCCGACGCGCCAGGTAGCCACCACCCTGGCCGGGTCGCTGCCGGTACAGGCTGACGCACGGCTGGTGGGCATCCTGATGGAGAACCTGCTGGGAAACGCCTGGAAGTTCACCGCCCACCGGCAAGCCGCCCTGATTGAGGTGGGTGCAACGGTGAGTGATGGCTGCCCAGCATTCTATGTGCGGGATAACGGGGCCGGTTTTGACATGCGCTATGCCAGCAAGCTGTTCAGCCCCTTTCATCGCCTGCACGACGACAGCGAGTTCAGTGGCACCGGCATAGGGCTCAGCATCGTCCAGCGCATCGTAACCCGCCATGAAGGCCGGGTCTGGGCCGAGGCCACACCCGGCCAGGGTGCCTGCTTTTACTTCACGCTGGAGGCCGTGGCATGAACAACGAGCAGATCATCCTGCTGGTGGAAGACAGCGATGCCGATGCCGAGCTGACGGCCATGGCCTTTCAGGAGGCACGCATAGGCAACCCCATCCTGCGTATGCGCAACGGCCTGGCTGCGCTGGATTACCTGTTTGCCCAGGGAGACCATGCGGGCCGTGATGTGACGGATATGCCAGCCGTGGTGCTGCTGGATCTCAATCTGCCGCTATTGCCCGGACTGGAAGTATTGCGGGCCATACGCGGCGATGCACGCATACGCCATCTGCCGGTGATCATACTGACCTCGTCCAACGAGGATAGGGATCGGCTGGAGGCCTACGACCATTTTGCCAATAGCTATGTGCAAAAACCGGTGGATTACGACCAGTTTGTCCAGGCATCCCGCCAGTTGGGGCTGTACTGGCTGGTGCTGAACCGTCCCGCGCCCAGGAGGGATGTATGAATGCCGATAATGCGAATGCCGTGCTCGCCTCGACCAGGCCGCCTGTGGTGGTGACAGAGGGGGCGCAGGATGTGGCAACCGCCACCTTTGGCCGGGAAGGCGAGCTGCTGTTGGCCAACCATGCCTGGCAGGTAATGATGCAGCGTAGTGGCGTGGGGCCGGCCAGCATGAGCAATCTGCTGTCGCCACACTTGGCGCGGGGATGGGCGGGGGAGGAGGTCAACACCCGCTTGCAGCTGACCGACCGGCAAGGAGTGGGCTGCGACTACCAGATAGCCATAGAAGGCTTGCAGGACCGCGAGGGAAAGGTGATTGCCCTGCTGTTGAATTGCCGCGTAGTGCGCGATACACCCAGGCCGGATGGCCGCGAGCAGCTGCTGCAGGCACGCCTCGAGACCGTAACCCGTGAACTGGATGACCTGTGCTACTCGATTTCGCATGATCTGCGGGCGCCGCTCCGCGCCATAGACGGGTTCTCCGGCATGCTGGAGCGACGGGCGGCCGAACGGCTGGACGAGGAGGACAAGCGCCTGTTGGGGGTGGTGCGGGATAGCGGCCGTACGGTGTGCCGCTTGATCGACAAGCTCCTGCTGCTATCGCGCATTACCAACCAGCCCATGGCGCCGGCAACCACTGACATGACGTCGCTGGTGCGCGATGCCTGGCTGGACGTGGGTGGGGAGTTTGGCGGGGAGTTCGAGGTAGATGCACTGCCTTCGGTCTGGTGTGACCGCCCGCTGCTCAAACAGCTATGGCTGCAACTGCTGACGAATGCCATCAAGTACCAGCAACCTGGGCGCAATGCGCACATCACCATACGGGGGCGGCGGGAGGCAGGCGAATGCCTGTATGAGGTGTACGACAACGGTGTGGGCTTTGATCCGCGCTACGCTGCCAAGCTTTTCAAGGTATTCCAGCGTCTGCACGGGCCTGATGAGTTCCCTGGCGATGGTATCGGCCTTGCCATCGTGGCCCGTATTGTCAGTCGGCACGGTGGACGGGTATGGGCACAGGGGGAGCGCGGGCAGGGGGCGACTTTTGGCTTTGCGCTACCGCAAGAGGCGCTTTTCCCGGCGCCGGGCGAAGTTTATCCACCAGCCCTATCCGGGCATTGAGACGGGCTGGTCATGGAGCGCTCACTGATCAAGGTATTGATGCTGGAGGATGTGCCGGCGGATGTGGAGCTGACCAGCGACGCATTGAGGCGGGCTGGCCTGGTGATGGAAATACACCATGTCAGCAACGAGAGCGACTACCGCTCCGCCTTGCAGAGCTGGCAGCCGGATCTGATTTTGGGGGACTACACTCTGCCGCAATATGACGGCCTCTCGGCCCTATTGCTGCGGCGCGAGCTGGCACCCGATGTGCCTTTTGTGTTTGTGACAGGGTCGCTGGGCGAAGAGCGGGCAGTGGAAACCCTGCGGATGGGGGCAACCGATTATGTGCTCAAGCAGAATCTGGCCCGGCTACCGGTGGTGGTGCTACGTGCCCTGGCGGAGAGCGATGCCATGCGGGACCAGCGCCGCATGCAGCAGGAGCTGGATCACGAGCGGCAGTTGCTGCGGGCAGTGCTGAACACCACGGGTGCCTTGATTGTGGTGCTGGATCACGGGGGGCGTATTACCCGGCTGAACCCGGCGGCAGAGAGCGCAATAGGGCAGACGCAGGAGGCCGTGGCCGGGTTGGATTACTGGAACCTGTTTGCTGCAGAAGAGGAGCGCGAAGGGCTGCGGCAGCAGTTTGCCCAGCTGGATGCGGACGGGCACAGGGAGGCAGGTGGGCAGTCGCCCTGGCGCACCACCCTGGATGGTTGCCGCGCCATACTCTGGTCCGCCGGCAGGCTGCAGCGGCTGGGGTCGGAATCCGAATACGTGGTGCTGGCAGGCATCGATGTGACCGAGCAGGAAAAGGCTGAGCAGCAGGCTTATTTCCTGCGCCACTACGACAGCGTGACTGGCCTGCCCAACCGCGAACTGTTGCAGCACAGGTTGCAGCGCGCCACGCCCAAGCGCGAGCCTGACCAGCTGGCGCTGGTGCTGATAGGGATAGAGCGCTTGGCGGAAGTGCGCGACAGCATGGGTATCGCCACTTGCAACCAGTTGCTGCGGGAGGCCTCGCGCCGTCTGCAATCCTGGCAGCAGGCGGGGGATTGGCTGGCCAAGGTGGGTGAAAACAGTTTTGCCCTGATGCTGGAAGTACAGGACGAGGGAGAGCTGCCCAGGCAGTTGCAGCGCATGCTGGATCAACTGAGGCAGCCCTACCGCCTTGACCAGCGTGAATTCTTTCTGCCCGCCTACCTGGGGGCCACGCTGCATAGTGTGGGGGGCGACCCCATGGCATCAGTACAGGCGGCCGAGGCCGCGCTGCACCGGGCGGTGTTTGATCAGGCTTCTGGTTTTCAGCTTTACCGCGCCATCTTGTCTGACGAAGCACATGAGCGCTTGATACTAGAAGGCCAGTTGCACGAGGCGCTGCAAGGGGCGGGCCAGCTTGAACTGCACTACCAGCCGCAAGCCAGCCTGGCGTCGGGCCGTATCGTGGCGGTGGAGGCCTTGGTACGCTGGCGCCATCCCACCCGTGGGCTGATTCCGCCCGCGCAGTTCATTCCGCTGGCCGAGGCATCGGGCTTGATCATCGCCTTGGGCGAACGGGTGCTGCATACCGCCTGCCAACAGGCGGCAGATTGGCAACGCGCCGGCCTGCCGGCCATCACCATGGCGGTCAACCTGGCATCGGCGCAGTGGGCGCAGCCTGGCGCGCTGGTGGCCACGGTACGGTCTGCACTGTCGAGCAGCGGGCTGGAGCCGCAATGGCTGGAGCTGGAGCTGACCGAATCGACCTCCATGCATGCGCCCACCACCACCATCGAGGTCATGAAGCAGTTGCGCAAGATGGGAGTACATCTGTCTATCGATGACTTCGGTACCGGCTATTGCAACCTCAGCTACCTCAAGCGCTTCCCGGTCGACAAGCTGAAGATAGACCGCAGCTTTGTCAGTGACATCACCAACGATCCCGATGACCTGGCCATTTCCCGTACGGTGGCGGCCATGGCGCACCAGCTGGGGCTGGAGGTGGTGGCCGAAGGTGTGGAGACCGAGGGGCAATTGGCACTGCTGGCCGAGGCCGGTTGCGATCTGATACAGGGCTTTCTCTTCAGCCGGCCGCTACCACCCGATGCCTGTGCCAGCATGATGGCGGATCGCGCCACGCTGCCGCCATGGCGCAAGGAGCGCGAGCAACAGACCTTGCTGCTGCTGGATGATGAGCAGCACGTGCTGGCGGCCCTGCGCCGGCTGCTGCGTAGCGGCAGTTACTGTGTGCTGACAACCTCCAGCCCCACCGAGGCGTTCGAGCTGCTGGCTACCCATGAGGTCGGCGTCATTCTGGCCGATCAGCGCATGCCGGAACTGAGCGGTACCGAATTCCTCAACCGGGTCAAGGATATGTACCCCGCTACCGTGCGCATGATCCTGTCCGGCTACACCGATCTGAAAACGGTGACCGAGGCCATCAATCATGGTGCGATCTACAAGTTCCTGACCAAGCCCTGGGACGATGAGCAATTGCTGGCTGCGGTTGCCGAAGCCTTTATCAAATATGAGTTGGACAAGGATCGTCATGGATGAGATCGAGCACACACCGGCAGCACAGGCTGCGCTGGCGACACCGGCTACGGCCATGCCGTCCAGGCAGAATAGTTTCTGGGCTAACCTGAGCTTGCAACAACGCTTCCAGCTGCTGCTGTTCTTTTGCCTGGGTTCGCTGGGGGTATTGGGGTTCATCGCCCTGCAAGGTGTGGAACAGGTATTGCCGCCTGCTGAGGCCAAGCTCTATATGTTGCTGGTCTTGGTGCTGGCCGTTGTCGGTGGGGTCTACCTGATTGCCATGCTGACCAGGGGGGCCAGGCAGGCGATAACCGAAATTTATGATGGGCTGAACGAGATCAACGACAACCATGACTGGGACTTGCGCCTGCGCGTGCATGGTGATGATGAGTTCAGCAAGATCGCCGAGCGCCTGAACTACCTGTTCGAGAACATGGCGCAGATGGATAGGCATATCAAGAGCAAGACGCACCGGCTCAAGGAGGCCAATGCCGCCCTGATAGACGAAGTGGAGGCGCGCCGGCAGATTGAGCAGGAGCTGGAAGAGAAGGCCCATAGCCAGGCCCAGTTGATCAAGCGGCTGGAAGCGGCGCAGAGTCAGTTGATCCAGGCGGAGAAGCTGGCTTCCATCGGCCAGTTGGCGGCGGGGGTCGCGCACGAGATCAATAACCCCATCGGTTTCGTGAACTCCAACCTGGGCACTCTGCGGGACTACACCCGCAAGCTGATAGGCGCGCTGGATGCCTACAAGCAGATGGAAAACATCGAGGAGGGGGCCAAGCAACTGATCGGTGAGCGTTACGACCTAGCCTACATCACCGAGGACGTGCCGGTGCTGGTGCAGGAGTCGATGGAGGGGATAGACCGGGTCAAGAAGATAGTGCAGGACCTCAAGGATTTCTCGCACGTGGACTCGGGTGAGTGGGTCTCGGTCAACCTCAATAAGTCGATAGACAGCACTCTCAACATTGTTCGCAACGAGATCAAGTACAAGGCCGACGTGGTGAAGGAATACGCCGAGCTACCGGAAATACAGGTACTGGGCTCCCAGTTCAACCAGGTGGTGCTGAACCTGCTGGTCAACGCCGCACATGCCATCGAGAAGTTCGGCACCATCACCATCCGTACCCGCCTGGATGCCGAGAATGTGTTTGTCGAGGTGGCCGATAACGGCTGTGGCATTCCGCAAGAGAACCTCAAGCGGATATTTGATCCTTTCTTTACCACCAAGCCGATAGGGACAGGCACAGGCCTGGGTCTGTCACTGGCCTTCGGCATCATGAAGCGCATGCATGGCGAGGTATCGGTGCAGAGCGAGTTAGGGCAGGGCACCTGCTTCACGCTACGAATACCAGTCAATGCGGCTGAACTGGACCAGGACGCAGCGCAGCAAGCGGCCTGAGATCAACCCATCGAGATGACGGAAATTCCATGGACAGAGTACTGCTCGTGGTGGATGACGAGGCCAACATCCTGTCTGCGCTGGGCAGGCTGTTTCGCCGTGACGGCTACACCATCCTGTCGGCCGGGTCGGGCGAGGAGGGCTTGGCACTGCTTAACAAGACGACCGTGGGGGTGATTATCTCGGACCAGCGCATGCCTGGCATGACGGGCACCGAGTTTCTCAGCCTGGCCAAGGAGATACAGCCCGACAGCGTGCGCATTGTGCTGTCTGGCTACACCGAACTCAATTCGGTGACTGATGCCATCAACCGGGGCTCGGTATTCCGCTTTCTGACCAAGCCGTGGGAGGACGACCTGCTGCGCGAGCAGGTGGCGGCAGCGTTTGCCCACTATGAGCTGAAGATCAATTACGAGAACCTGTCAAAAGAGCTGTTGCTGAAGAATGCGGCGCTGGAGAAAGCAACGCAGTTGCTGGAAAGCGCGCTGGTTGGCGCCGAGGGCGAGCGTGACTTCGGCATGTCGGTGCTCAAGGTTACCCAGCAGGTGCTGCACCAGGCACCGGTGGCGGTGGTGGGCTATGCCCAGGACGGCACGGTGGCCGTTAGTAACCAGATGGCTAGTCGCTTGTTCCCGCAGCTATGTGTCGGCCTCAGTATCAATGGGGCGTTGCCGCCGGCCATACGCGCCACCCTTGCCAGTGGACTGGCGCAGGGCTACCACGCCCTGCCAGATGGCCACCGCTACTTTTACCAAGCCACGCCCTTCAAGGTCGGCGATGCCGAGCTGGGCATGATACTCACCCTGATCCCCTTGCTGGATAACGCTGCAAAGACAGGACTTGATTCATGACGACGGTGTCTGACGAGACCCAGGCAGGGCCTGCTTCGGCAGCCGAAACCTGGCTGAAACAGCATAGTGGAGAGCTGCCCAAGTTCAATCCGGCCTTTGCCAGCCTGATTGCCAAGCTTGATTGGGAGGCAGGCGATGTGCATGAGCTGGAGCGTGTGATCGCGACCGACCCCGGCAGCGTGGTATGCCTGTTGCGGGTGGCCAATTCGCCGTTCTTTGGCCTGAGCAAGCGGGTGGACTCGATACGGCATGCCTTGACGGTGCTGGGCATGTCCTCGGTACGCAGCATCGTGATGCGTGGCTACCTGATTGATACTTTTGGCTTGCAACTGGATGACCAATTGGCCGGAGACTTGGTCACCCATTCCATTGTGACCGGCCTGGCGGCGCGTGAGCTGGCGGGTGTGCTGAAGGCCCCCGAGGATGTCGCCTTTGTGGCGGGCATGCTGCACGGTGTGGGTAAATTGATGCTGCTGGTTTACGCGCGGGAGCTGATAGAGCGGATTTATCAGGATGGGGCGACCGCGACCGACTATACCGCTGATGAGATGGGTGTGCTGGGCTTTGACCACATCGAGCTGGGGGTGCTGACACTGAAGCTATGGCATATGCCCGACAACATCATAGAGGCCGTGCGTGACTACCAGGATATAGGCCGTTGCGATACACCGCTCAAGCAGACGCTGTTCGCGGCCTACCAGCTGGCACGTTACCTGGAGTGCCTGCGACGACAGAACCGGGAGGAAGCCGAGAGCCTGGGGCAGCAGTTGGTGGAGAGAATAGGCGAGAAGCGCTTTGGTGGCGTGGTGAAGCGCGTCAACGCCGAGGCGACAGCGATGTTTGCGCTGAGCGCGGGATAAAGGGAGCACGCCATGGATGCGAATGTACAGCCGGATACCCCTGCCGCCGTGAGTGGCCGACGATCTGTCATCCTGTTTGTCGACGACGAGGCGAACATCCTGTCTGCCATGCGCAGGCTGTTTCGCAGTGCTGATTACGAGATTGCCACCGCCGGTAGCGGCAGGGAGGCGCTGGCCTATCTGGAACAACACCCGGTCGATATGGTGGTCTCCGACATGCGTATGCCGGAGCAGAGCGGGGCGGAGCTGCTGTGCATCGTCAAGGAGCGCTGGCCGGATACCCTGCGCATCATCCTCACCGGTTACGCCGACATGACCGACACCATGCGGGCTATCAATCGGGGCGAGATCTATCGCTATCTGCTGAAGCCCTGGCAGGACGACGAGTTTGTCGCCGTGGTCAGGGATGCGCTGGTGGTGAAATCGCTCCGTGACGAGAAGGCAAGGCTGGAACAACTGGTCAGGCAGCAGAATCGGGAGCTGGAGCAGAAGGTCAAGGAGCGCACCGCCGAACTGCAGAAGGCCATGGGTCTGCTCAGCAACGCGCACGACAGCCTCAAGAAGAGCTTTGTCACCTCGATCAAGGTATTTACCTCGTTGATAGAAATGCGGGGGGGCAGCATAGGCGGACACTCGCGCCGGGTGGCCGACCTGGGCAAGCAACTGGCCAGGCAGATGGGCCTGAGTGATGCGGACGCGCAGGAGATCATGGTGGCGGGCCTGCTGCACGATATCGGCAAGCTGGGCCTGCCCGACAAATTGATACAGACCCCCTATGTCCTCTTGAGCCCGACCGAGAGGGCCGAGTATGAGAAGCACACGGTCAATGGCCAGGCGGCGCTGATGGCGCTGGAACAGCTGCAGAAGGCGGCATTGCTGATACGGCACCATCACGAGCGCTTTGATGGCAAGGGCTACCCGGATGGGCTCGCGATGGAGCAGATACCCGTGGGCGCTCGCATATTGGCACTGGCCAACGATTTCGACTCATTGCAGAGCGGCACGCTGGAGGAGCACGCCTTGAGCCGGGACGATGCCTACAAGAGCATCATTGCCCACGCCGGCAAGCGTTACGACCCCGCTGTGGTAGAGGCCTTTACCACGCTGCTGGGCAATACGCTGGCAGAGCCGTTACGGGTGGAGATGGCCATGCGCAGCAGTGAGCTCAAGCCTGGCATGGTGCTGGCACGCGACCTCAGCACACAGACTGGCATGCTGCTGCTGGCCAAGGATTACCCCCTGGATGAGCGCCTGATAGAGCAGATATACAGCTTCGAGCGCAGTGCGCGGCAACCCTTGCCGATCTATATCTACAAGCCTGAAGAGCCGGCACCTCAGTAGCGGAATCTGAAAACAGGATGGGCGAAGCCCGGAGGAAGCGATGTTCTACATACTGGTAGTCGACGATGAGCCCGGCATACTGAGCGCCCTGCGCCGCAGCCTCAATAATCTGGATGACGAGCAGGGCAACAGCATACCGCTGACGGTGGATTGCTACGCCGACCCGATGGAGGCGCTCAAGGCGGCAGATGTGAAGGCCTACGACGCCGTGATCTCGGACTACCGCATGCCGGGGATGAATGGTGTGGAATTCCTGCTGTTCTTCCGCACCAAGCAAAAGGATGCGGTGCGCATCCTGCTATCGGGCTATGCCGATATCGACGGCATCATCGGTGCCATCAACGAGGCACAGATATTCCGTTACATCACCAAGCCCTGGCATGAGGGCGAACTCAAGCATGTACTGCGGCAGGGGCTAGCCACCCGGCAGCTATTGCAGGAGAACAAGCGCCTGGCCGACATGGTGCGGGCCGAGCAGGCCAAGGTGAACAAGCATGAGTTGCTGCTGGCCAGGCTGGAGGCCGAGAGCCCTGGCATCACCCAGGTAAAGTGGGGGCCGAATGGCGAGGTACTGCTGGATGAGTGATTGCGCAGACCAGGGGAGGCCCTATGCTGGACAGTGCAGGGGACAAGCTCAGGCAAGGGCGTGCTGATGCTGTTCAAGGCGCTGAGGGCCTATCGCCAGGAGAGCCCGCTGAGCTGGCGCCTGCTGGTGTTCATACTGGGCTTCAGCGCCTTCGCCGCCTTGTTTTCCAGCGGTGTGCAGCTGGCATTCAATTATCGGCAGGAGGTATCGCAGGTAGACCTGCGCATACAGCAGTTCAACTATGTGAATCAGGCGGGCCTGGCTGCCGCAGTCTGGAATTTTGACCGCTACCAGATCAGCAGCCGGCTCAACGGCCTAGTGAGCCTGCCGGACATCAAATATGCCGAGGTGACCGACCCGCAAGGCAAGCCCATGATCGTGGCGGGGGTCAAGCCTAGCGTCTTGCCTGGCAAGGTGCACCGGCTGGATCTGACCTATATGGACAGCACCGGGCTGGTGACGCGGGTCGGGCAACTGGTCGTGATTCCCTCGCTGACCGGCGTGTATGAGCGGGTGTTGGATTATGGCCTGCTGATCGTGGCGGCCCAAAGCGCCAAAACTTTTTTCGTCTCCATTTTCATTCTCTATATCGTTACGCAATGGATCAGCCGCCCGCTCACCTTGCTGTCTAGGCAGATACGCGAGCGCAACATCGGCAAGCTGGATCAGCCCTGGTCCCTGTCGCGCCCCCGCTGGGCCGGCGAGAATGATGAGCTGAATGTGCTGGTCAGCGCCTTGAACAATATGCAAGAGACCTTGCGTGGCGAAGTGGCGGCGATTCGCCATATGCAATTTGCCCTGCAGCAGTCGGAAGAGCGTAACCGTGCCTTGCTGGAAACAACCCATGCCGTGCCCTGGATAGCGGATTGCCGAACCGCGGTATTTAGCTATATCGGGCCACAGTGCGCAGCAATACTGGGCATAGAAACCACGGCCTGGTTGCAGGCAGATTTTCTGCTGCAGCGTACCCACCCGGACGATTACGCCTTGTTGATGACGGTCTGGCAGGCAGAGGAGACTACGGCCCTGCAGCACGAGTTGCGACTGCGGCGAGATGACGGGGGCGAGCAATGGGTGGCCTTGCATGGTGGCCGATTTGAGCAGGATGGCGTGTTTCGGGGTTATCTGCTGAATATAGAAAAACAGAAAAGCGCCGAGCTGGCGCTGCATAACTATCAGGAGAAGCTGGAGCAGCAGGTGAGGGAACGTACGGTGCAATTGCAGTTGCGCAATACCGAATTGACCGAGCTGAACAATCGCTTGGCCAGTACCCAGTCACAATTGCTGCAGTCCGAGAAAATGGCATCCATAGGCCAGTTGGCTGCCGGTGTGGCACATGAGATCAATAACCCGATAGGCTTTGTCTCATCGAACGTCAATACGCTGAGCAGCTATGTGATGGACATACTTGAACTGTTGGGCCGGTATGAGGCCTGCCAGGCGCAATTGACCGAGCAGCAACGTGAGGATATTGCCCGCTTCAAGCAGAATATTGATTTCGCCTTCCTGCGCCAGGACATAGACGACCTGTTGGCGCAGTCTCGTGAAGGGCTGATGCGAGTGAAAAAGATCGTGCAGGATCTGCGTGAGTTTTCGCGGCTGGATAATCAGGACGGCTGGCAGCAGGTGGATATACACCAGTGTATAGACAGCACGCTGAGCATTGCCCACAACGAGATCAAGTACAAGGCAACCGTGAGCAAGGACTACGGCGATTTGCCCGAGGTCTATTGCCAGCCAGGACAGATCAATCAGGTATTGCTCAATCTGTTGGTGAATGCGGCCCAAGCCATGCAGGTGCCAGGCCATATCGGCATACGTACCGGGGTGGAAGGCGAGCAGGTGTGGCTGGAAATCAGCGACGACGGTGATGGTATCCCAGCCGAGGTGCTGCCCCGTATTTTCGAGCCCTTCTTTACCACCAAACCGGTGGGCAAGGGTACGGGGCTGGGCCTATCGATTTCTTATGGCATCATCCAGCGACACCGTGGCCAGATCATTTGCCGTAGCGAAGCCGGGCACGGTACGACCTTCCGCATCGTGTTGCCCATCCGGCCCGAGCTGATTGAGGGCGCCTAGCGCTGTGTAGGCATTCCTATGGGTAGGAGCAAGCAAGGCCCGGAAGGCCTTTACCGGGGTAGTTGATAGGCCGGCGCGGCCTGAGCCATCAGCTGGGCTGCCTGCAGAAAGCAGGTTTCATCCCCCAGGCTGATATCGTCGTACTGGACGCGGGTGGTGCCTAAGCTGTTGTCTTCGGATTCTTCGCCAGGGGTGACACCCCAGCGTATCAGCTGGCCGCTATGGTGCAGTGCCATGCTCTGGTAGTCAGTCGTGGCGATTTCACGGTAGCCGTGGCCCATGGGCGTGGGCAGTGTCTGCTTGGTATCCACGGTATGGCCCAATTGCCCCTGGCCGTTGTGGCCCCAGGCCCAGAGCGTGCCGTCGTGCTTCAGCAGCAAGGAGTGCAAGGCGCCGGCGGCAATGGCCATGCAGCCACGGGCTATCTGTACCGGCCGAGCCTGGTCAACCAGGCTGCCATCGCCCAACTGGCCATCGCCATTGTAGCCCCAAGCCCAAAGGCTGCCGTCGCGCTTCAATCCCAGGCTATGGAAGCGCCCCGCCGCAATGGCGCAGAAGTTGCGCCCTACCAGCACTGGCCGGCGCTGATCCTGGCGGCTACCATCGCCCAGCTGACCATAGCGGTTGTCGCCCGACGCCCACAGCGTGCCATCACGGCGTAGCTGCAACTGATGCCACAAGCCATGCGCCATCATGCTGGCCACTTGCGCCGAAGGGGTATCGCCCATCAGGCGATGCGGCAGGGTGGCTGGGGTGCTGAGATGCTGCAGGCTATCGAATTTCATGCGGTCTGGTCCTGGCGGGATAATGCGGGCGGCCTGTTTCTTTGGAGATGGCAACCCATAAGAGCGTTTTCAGCGCCCCAGTTTTGTCGCGGTACGGTATGGCTCATGAACAGGAATTTAGCGCCTGTGGTGCTGGAAGCCACCTTAAAGCGGCGCCATTATGCCTATAGCATGGGTAGAATGCTGTGAGGGAAATCACACCTGCGGTTATTTGTTGGTTTATGCCAACAGCATTGTGCAGTGCGGCTTATACTTGTTTCCCCTTTTCGCCTGACCAGCCTACCCATGCAACAGTTCAAATCCGTCACTTATGCCGGCTTGCAGCCGGGCCCTCGTCTGATTGTGCTGGGGGCGGTTCATGGCAATGAAATCTGCGGCACTCAGGGCATCACCCGCCTGATGGCAGAGCTGGACAGCGGTGTGGTGCAACTGCTGGCAGGCAAGCTGACGCTGGTGCCGATAACCAATCCGCTGGCCTATGAGCGCAAGCAGCGCATGGGCGATCGCAATCTCAACCGCAATCTGTGCCCTACCGATCAGCCGGTCGAATTTGAAGACCATATTGCCAACTGGCTGTGCCCCCTGCTGGCAGAACACGACGTGCTGCTTGATCTGCATTCCTTCCAGGCACAGGGGCGCCCCTTTGCCATGGTGGGGCCGGAAGACAATACCGGCACGCTGGAACCCTTTGCCCATGCGGCTGCGGAAGAAGCGTGGTCACTGCGGCTTGGGGTAGGACGCTTGGTCGATGGCTGGCTGAGCACCTACGCACGGGGCGTAGAACGCCGTCGTGCGGCCATGGGGCCGGATGCCAGCCGTAGCCAGCTATTGAATGCCGATGCACGCTATGGCGTAGGTACCACGGAATACATGCGTGCCCAGGGGGGTTATGCCCTGACCCTGGAGTGCGGCCAGCACGACGACCCGCATGCACCCGAGGTGGCTTACCAGGCCATACACAACACCCTGGCCCATTTGGGCCTGATTGCCGCCAACGCACCTCAGCCTGTCGCCGAAGTCGAGGCCCTGCATATCTATGAGGTGATTGATCGCGCCCACCCGGACGATGCCTTTGCCCATGGCTGGTCCAGCTTTGACCGCTTGTCCGCAGGCGACCTGATTGGCACCCGCCACGATGGCACGCCAGTCAGGGCGGATTGCGAGGGCTACATCCTGTTCCCCAACGCCCGGGCGCAGGCAGGGCAGGAATGGTTCTACCTGGCTCGGCCTACTCCGCGTTTTGCGGCCTGAATCCAGGCTGGGATGCCCCGTGGGAGCAGGCACTTGGCCTGTGCGTTATCTGCCAGCGATGATCGGCATCCATGACATAGAAGACAAGAGGCCGGACAACTGTCCGGCCCCTTGCTTTCTGCTACCCGCTCTGTAGGCGCGTCGGGCTCGCGGTATGCGGCCCTTGGTGCCTTACGGGTTCATCCTGCCACAGCTTCAGGTAATACACCCCACGCTTGCAGCACGTTTCAGCCGTGTAGCCCAGTGCCCGATACTGGGCCGCAACTTCGGCAACGGTGCGCATATCAGCTCGGCAAAACAGCTGGATCAGCATGGCGGGGCTCCTGGCGGAGCAGTCGCCCCGTACCTGACTTATCGGCAGGATTGCCCCGAAGTTGAGCGGTATTCCGACCCATGGCAAAACCCCCGACCCTGCAAACTGCCTGCAATAAAGCAAGGGCAGAATCCGCGCACGTTTCCGCTGCCGTTGGGCGGATGTGGCTCCTGCCCGGACGAGCCCATGGTACCGGGCACCAATCCTTGCCCCCGCGCTATGTGCGGGGGGCATTATTCTTGCAGCTACTGCCGGTGCCTGCTTGCCACTGACTGGCCTGTAGCTATGCGGTCAAGCTGCCTCTAACGCCCGTTGCTCACCCTGCCGTGCCACAGCCCTTGCATGGTGAGTAGTTGCCCAAGCGTGCCTACCTGGCCAATCCCATCTAGGATAAGGAGACGTCGATCTGGCGGCGTTTAATCGGGGAGCCGGCATGGCGGGCGCGATGCTCGATCACTGGGTGGTGGAGGCGATATGTCGGGGTGAGCATGGCGACCCCTTTGCCGTGCTGGGGCCTCATCCCGGCGAGTCGGGGGTGTGGCTGCGTACCTGGCAGCCGGAGGCCTGCCGGGTTGAGGTGACCGATGCCCTGGGCGCGCCTTTGGCGGTGCTCGATCAACTGGATGCGCGTGGGTTGTTCGCTGGTTGCTTGCCCAGCCTGCCGTCGAACTACCGCCTGCGCGTTGCCTGGCAGGCAGTACAGCTTGAGCTGGACGATCCTTACCGCTTCCCGCCGCAGCTCTCGGCCGAGGCCATGTGGCTTATCGGGGAGGGCAGCCACCGCCAGCTCTGGCAGGCCTTGGGTGCCCATCCGCAATGCCAGGATGGCATTGATGGCACCCTGTTCTGTGTCTGGGCGCCCAATGCCAAGCGGGTCAGCGTGGTGGGGGATTTCAACTTCTGGAACGGTGCGGCTCACCCCATGCGGCTGCGGCGTGAATGTGGGGTATGGGAGCTGTTCCTGCCTGGCGTGGCGGCGGGTGAGAAATACA
The DNA here is from genome assembly GCF_036961565.1 of Chitinimonas sp. JJ19. NCBI lineage: Bacteria > Pseudomonadati > Pseudomonadota > Betaproteobacteria > Neisseriales > Chitinibacteraceae > Chitinimonas > Chitinimonas sp. JJ19. Next base: position 70,258 of record NZ_JBAMDD010000002.1, on the reverse strand, counting down.
AGTTCGATGTGCTCGATTGGGACGGTGTCGCCCTGCAGAAGGCCGACCCCTTTGCGTTTGCAGCCGAGCTGCGCCCGGCCAATGCCTCGGTAGTGACGAACCTGCCTACCGCGTTGCCGGCAGGGCCGCGGCAGGGGGGGCTGGATCAGCCCGTCAGTATTTACGAGGTGCATTTGGGCTCCTGGCGCAGGCGTGCCGATGGGGGCTGGCTGGGCTACCGGGAACTGGCTGATGTCCTGGTGCCCTATGTGCGAGAGATGGGTTTCAGCCATATCGAGCTGTTGCCGATCAGCGAGCATCCCTTCGATGGCTCCTGGGGTTATCAGCCCACCGGCCTGTATGCGCCCAGCGCCCGCTTTGGCACGCCTGCGGATTTTCGGCATTTTGTGGAGGCCGCGCATGCTGTAGGGCTGGGCGTGCTGCTCGATTGGGTGCCGGGGCATTTTCCGGCCGATGAGCACGGATTGGCTTGTTTCGATGGTACGCATCTGTATGAGCATGCCGATCCGCGCGAGGGCTTTCATCGCGATTGGCACACCCTGATCTACAACTATGGCCGGCGGGAAGTGGCCAATTACCTTAGCGCCAATGCCCTGTTCTGGCTAAGCCAGTACGGCCTGGATGGCTTGCGGGTCGACGCCGTGGCCTCCATGCTCTACCGCGACTACAGTCGGGCCGATGGCGAGTGGGTGCCCAATGTGCATGGTGGGCGGGAGAATCTGGAGGCCATTGCTTTCCTGCGCCAGACCAATCACTGGGTAGGTGTGGCGCAGCCGGGGGCCATTACCTTGGCTGAGGAGTCCACCGCTTTTCCGCAGGTCAGTCGGCCGCCCGAGCATGGTGGCCTGGGGTTCCATTACAAGTGGAACCTGGGGTGGATGCACGACACGCTGGACTATATGCGGCGCGAACCTGTGCATCGCAGCCATCACCATGGGCAGTTGGGCCTGGGCCTGACCTACGCATTCAGCGAGAACTATGTGCTGCCGCTGTCCCACGACGAAGTCGTCCACGGCAAGGGCTCGCTGCTGGGCAAGATGCCGGGCGATGACTGGCAGCGCTACGCCAATCTGCGTGCCTATCTGGGATATATGTGGGCGCATCCGGGCAAGAAGCTGCTGTTCATGGGGGGGGAGTTTGCCCAGCAGGCGGAGTGGAATCATGAGGCCAGCCTGGACTGGCACCTGCTGGAGGATGAGCGCCATGCCGGCATGCAGCGTCTGGTCAGGGATCTCAACCGCTGCTATCGGCAGGAGACGGCGCTGCATAGGCTTGATTGTGATCCGGCCGGGTTTGAGTGGATATGCTGGGATGACCAGACCCATTCGGTGCTCAGTTTTGTCCGCCATGATGGGCAGGGCGGCATGGTGCTGGTGGTGTGCAACTTCACCCCCGAGGTGCGTACCGCTTACCGGGTAGGGGTGCCGCAGGCCGGTTGCTGGGTAGAGATACTGAACACCGATTCGCGCCACTATGGCGGCAGCGATGTGGGCAATGGCGATGCCCGTAGCGAGCTGCAGCCAGGCCATGGCCGTATGCATACCGTATCGCTGACGCTGGGGCCGCTGGCGACCCAGTTCTTTCGCTGGATGCCATCATGACACTGGCGCTTGGACTGGTACCGGGCGATCCGTTCCGCCTGGGCGGCTACTGGGATGGCGCAGGGGTGAACTTTGCCGTCTATGCGCTCAATGCAGACCGGGTCGAACTCTGTCTGTTCGACCCGGCCGGGCACCGCGAGCTGGCGCGCCTGCCCTTGCCCGGCCACCATGCGGGCGTCTGGCATGGCTATCTGGCCGAGGCTGAGCCTGGCCTGATCTATGGTTTCCGTGCCCATGGCCTGTGGATGCCGCAACGCGGCCATCGCTACAATCCGGCCAAACTCCTGCTGGACCCTTACGCGCGCCGTCTGCATGGCCGCTATGCAGGCCAGGGGGATTTCTGCGATCACCTGCCGGGAGACCCGAGCCGGCCCGATCCGCGAGATAACGCCGCCCATGCGATCAAGAGCGTGGTCGATGCCCCTGACTACGGCAGCTATGCCTTTGACTGGCAGGAAGACAGGCGGCCGGAGATAGCCTGGGTTGATACGGTGATCTACGAGCTGCATGTCAAGGGTTTCAGCCAGCTGAACCCGGCGGTACCGGCGGCTTTGCGCGGCAGCTATGCTGGCCTGGCCCATCCGGCCAGCATAGATTGGCTCAAGTGGCTGGGCGTGACCACGGTGGAGCTGCTGCCTGTGGCGGCCTGTGCGGATGAGGGCCATTTGCTGGCCCGTGGCATGGTGAACTATTGGGGCTATAACCCGGTGGCGCTGATGGCGGTAGAGGCGCGCTATGCCGCTGGCAGCGACCCGGTGACGGAATTCAAGTCGGCTGTGCGGGCTTTGCACGCTGCAGGCATCGAGGTATTGCTGGATGTGGTCTACAACCACACGGCCGAAGGGGGCGTAGGTGGGCCCGTCTTCAACCTGCGCGGGCTGGACAACCGTAGCTATTACCGGCTGGCGCCAGACGGCCACTGTGAGAACTGGACGGGCTGCGGCAATACCCTCAACCTGGCCGAGCCACGTTGTCTGCAGTTGGTGTTGGACAGCCTGCGCTTCTGGGCGTTGGAGTGCCATGTCGATGGTTTCCGCTTTGACCTGGCGCCCATACTGGCGCGTGGCATGCATGGGCAGTTCGAGGCCTGGTCCGGTTTCTTTGCGGCCATACAGGCCGACCCCTTGCTATGCCGCCTGAAACTGGTGGCCGAGCCCTGGGATATCGGCCCCGATGGCTACCGGGTAGGGGGCTTTCCGCCCGGCTGGGCAGAGTGGAATGATCGCTACCGCGACAGCATGCGCAGCTTCTGGCTGCATCACGGCCCCACCCGTGGCGAATACGCCCGGCGGCTGACGGCCAGCAGCGACCTGTTCGAGCGGCGCGGCCGCCCGCCGTGGGCCAGTGTCAATTTCCTGACCGCCCACGATGGCTTCAACCTGCGAGATCTGGTCAGCTACAGTCAGAAGCATAACGAGGCCAATGGCGAGGAAAACCGCGATGGCCATGGCAACAACCACAGCTGGAATGGCGGCGTGGAAGGGCCTACTGACGACCCCGGCATTCTGCAGACCAGAGGGAGGCTGCAGCGGGCACTGCTGGCCTCGCTGGTCTTCAGCCAGGGTACGCCCATGCTGCTGGCGGGGGATGAGATGGGTCACACCCAGCAGGGCAATAACAACGCCTATTGCCAGGATGGCCCGATCAGCTGGCTGGACTGGCAGCATATCGACCTTGCCCAGGCGGCGTATGTGGCACGGCTGCTGGCCTTGCGCCGACAGTATCCGGCACTGCGCCATGGCCGCTGGTTCAGCGCCGAGGCCCACGGTGGTTACGAGCGCCGCGACGTGGACTGGCGCAATGCTGAGGGCCGTGCGATGACGCCGGCCGAGTGGGACGGCCGCGAGCAGTTCAGCCTGGCGGTGGAGCTGGGGCCGGAGGGAACCCGTGACCGCTGCTTGCTGCTGATCAACGCCGAGGCCGTTGCCACCGAGTTCAACCTGCGGCCAGGCCGCTGGCTGCGTGTGCTGGATACGGCCGAGCCCGATGCCGGTGATGCGCTGTTCCAGCAGCAGGTGGTGCTGCCAGCCAATACCGTATGGCTGCTGGTACTCGATACCGGCGGCAGGGTGACCTGGTAGCCAGGTTCGCCACCGGCACAAGGCAGTGCACGGCGGCCTTGGCGGCCTATTCCGGTTCGGTAGCGTCTGCGGCCTCGGCGGGGTGGCCCACACCGGTCACGAACAGGACGGACTCGCTAATCCCATCTATGCCCAGGTCCTGCTCGATCAGGCTATCGCGTAGGGCGGCTGTGCCCCACGGCGCCAGGCCCATGGCGGTTGCGGTGAGGCAGAAGGTCTGGCCCAGGTGGCCGGCATCCAGCATGACTACCCGGTAGGCGCGCGGCTTGTGGTACTTCCACATGGTGCGCTCAAACACCGCCGTCATCAGGAAAAGCGCAGCAGAATCAGCAAAGTATTCCTGATCGGCGCAATACAGGCTGGCTTGCGCGGGCGTGGCGACCGGGTTGACCAGGGTGAGTGTGTGGTGCAGGGGGTGGTAGTGATAGATGCCCGGCGCCAGCCCCGCCACCCTGAGCGCCATGACATAGACTTCGACCGGGTGGCGGGCGCCGCCCGAGGGGCTGGTCTTGAGTGGCAAGCGGCCAAAGGCTGCGCTGTCGACATGCCCCTGCACCCCCCAGACCAAGGCCAGCAAGCGGCTCAGTTCATCCAGGGCCAAGGCTTGTGGCGAGAATGCCCTATGGGTGCGGCGTGCCAGCAGTGCCTGGTGGAAGGCATCCTTGGGATAGGGGGCACGGGGCAGCTTGATGGGCGCTCCGCCCTGGGGGGAGCGGTAGAGAGCCGGCGGTTCGGAGGCCGGCACAATGGCTGCCAGCTCTTCTTCTGATGACGCTGCGGAGGCGAACGGGGTGTCCTTGGTGGCAAAGTGAAATGCCCCCTCGGGCAGCCAGGGCGCCCATTGTTCCGCCAGTAGTGCATCGCTGCTGGCCTGGGCAGACCCTTCTTCCAGCAATAGCTGTTCGGCCACCAACTGGTCCAAGGTCTTGCGCAGGCTCTGCGGGGAATACTGGGTGAAGTGGGCCACTACCTCATCCAGGCTGCGCCACTCCGAGAAATAGTCCAACACCTGCACGGTGAGCGGATGCCCGCTGACATAGTGCTGCTGCAGATAGTTGCTGAACGCCAGCTGTTCGTCCTGCCAGTGGATGCTCAGGGCGAGGGCGCGTTTATAGCGCATGGTTGCTTAGGCTCCGTTGACTGGCTGGGCGAGCTGGACCACGAAAAGGGGAAGGCGGGCCGCCATCAACCCGGCCTCCTGATGCTCGCAAGATGCACCATCGTGCCGTGTGGTGATGGGTCTCGCCGCGCTGTTGTCGAGCTGTGCTAACAAATAAAAGCGGCGTTATGTACCGCAGTACGATAACGCCGCAGACAAGCCAGCAGATGGCTCGCGCCGAGATTTACTTCTTCTTGGCGGCGGGCTTGGCAGCAGGTTTTGCTGCTGCAGGCTTGGCAGCGGGCTTTGCCGCTGCGGGTTTGGCGGCCGGCTTGGCTGCTGGCTTGGCTGCAGCAGCAGGCTTCGCGGCAGCGGGTTTGGCTGCTGGCTTGGCCGCAGCTTTGACGGGAGGGTCGACATGGAAGGGAGCGAGCTTGACGCCATCCGCAACACCTTTCACATGCTTCTTGATGGTCTTGAGTTCCAGTTCCAGGGTCTCAATGTGTTTGACCGCATTTTGCAGCGCGGCGAGCACGTCGTCTTTCTTGGGGGCGGCCTTTTTTTCTGCCATTGCTCTCTCCTATTTAGAGGTGGTGGTTCAGTCCGTTAGCACTCGCGCCCAAGCGCTGGTGTGCGGGCTGCTTGAGTATTGTACGCGGGCAAAAGATTAGCAATCCTGCATGTCCATATTTTGTGCGGGTTTGCGGGGTTTGTTCCGCCCCTGCAACGCTGCGCTCCGGTGGCAGCGGTGAGTATCAAGTGGCCGCTATCGAGGCCGCGGCATTCAGGCTGGCCAGTTTTGCCAAGTCGGTCAGCAGTGGTTGCAATACCCGGTCCAGCTCGGTCAGCACAGACAGGCAGTGATCAGTGGGTGTTTCTCCCTCGATAGGCAAGGTGGCCTCCAGCTCGGCAGCCACCTCCGAGACCTGCGTGGCGCCCATGCTGCCGGCCAAGCCGCGAAGCGTATGGGCCAGCCGCTTGGCTTCCTCATATTGCCCCTGTGCCAACTGGTCGCGCAGTAGCGCGACGGTATTGCCATAGCCGGTGGCAAACCGGGTCAGCAGGCGCAAATACAGGTGCTGCTTGCCGCCCATATAGCGCAGCCCCAAGGCCACGTCGACACCGCGCAGCACGGGCAGCGGCAGGTCGCCTGCCTCCTCATCGCCTGGTGCCGGCACTGCCTGATGGCCGCGATCCAGCCAATGCCCTACCAGCTTGTACAGCTGCTCGGGCTGTATGGGCTTGGTCAGGTAATCCTGCATGCCTTCTTCCATGCAGCGCTGACGCACATCGGAGATGGCGTGTGCGGTCAGGGCCACGATGGGGATGGCATCCAGCTGGCTGTGCTGGCGCAAGGCGAGGGTGGCGGCATGGCCATCCATCTGCGGCATTTCCAGGTCCATCAATATCATGGCGTAGTCGCCCGGCGCGGCGGCCAGGGCCATTTCCACGGCTTGCTGGCCATGCTCGGCCAGGTCCACCTCCAGTGCCATGGCGCTGAGCAGCTCTACCACGATCTGCTGGTTGATGGCGTTGTCCTCGGCCAGCAGTATGCGTTTGCCGGCATAGCTGCGGGCCGGCGGGGCGTGCTCGGCTGGGGCGGCAGCCGTGGGCGCCTGGTGGAATACGCCGGTGAGGGTATTGACCAGGGTGGATGGGCTGACAGGTTTGAACAGCAGGCCGTCTATGCCAGCCTGCTCTGCCGCATTGACGACGGATTCCAGCCCGAAGGCAGTTACCAGCACCAGCTTGGGTGGGTGACTCAAGCTGCCATCGCGCTGCAGGGTGTGTATCAGTTCCATACCGTCCATGTCGGGCATGTGCCAGTCCGTCAGCACCACGTCGTAGGGGTCGGTCTGGTCGGCTGTATGCAGATAGGCCAGTGCCTCGCGGGCCGAGCCTACTTCATCCACCCGCAAGGGGAGCGATGTCAGCATCTCCGCCATGATGGCGCGGGCGTGTTCGCTGTCGTCCACCACCAGTACGCGGGCATCGTTGAAGCGGGCCGGCAGCACCAGACTGGCCTGCGGTCCGGTGGGCAGGGGCAGCGTCAACTGGAAGTGGAAGGTGGAGCCCACACCGGTGTCGCTGCGCACGCCTATTTGCCCCCCCATCAGTTCCACCAGGCGGCGCGATATCGACAGGCCCAGGCCAGTACCACCATATTTGCGGGTGGTCGAGCCATCGGCCTGGGTAAAGGGCTGAAACAGACGCGCCTGCTGCTCAGCCGTCAGGCCTATGCCGGTATCGCGCACCTCGAAACCCAGTTGCACCTTGCCGGCCTCGGTTCCCAGCAGGTTGACGGCCAGTTCAATCTCGCCGCCAGGCTCGGTGAACTTGATGGCATTGTTGATCAGGTTGATCAGTACCTGGGTGAGTCGCAGTGCATCGCCCATCAGGTTGCGCGGCACATTGGGAGCGATGTGGAACAGGTACTCTATCTGTTTGTCGGCAGCCTTCTGGCTGGTCACGGTGGCCACATTGATGGCGACGTCGTCGAGGGTGAAGGGCTCGCTCTCCACATCCAGCTTGCCGGCTTCGATCTTGGAGAAATCCAGGATGTCGTTGATGATGGCCAGCAGGGATTTGCCGGCGCGGTGGATCTTGCTGACATAGTCACGCTGCTTGGCGCTGAGTTCGGTTTGCAAGGCCAGGTGGGCAAGGCCGATCACCGCATTCATCGGCGTACGTATTTCGTGGCTCATATTGGCCAGGAACTCGCTCTTGAGGCGGGTCGATTCTTCTGCCTTTTGCCGCCTCAGCCGCTCGGTATCCACATCATGCTGTATGGACATGCTTTGCAGGCGCAGGCTGTTGGCACTGTTGAGCATGGCTGCCTGGCGCCGGGCGTAGTCGACATGGGCCGCCAGTGCGGCGGCGTTGTCGCCGAGGGCGGCGTGGCACAGGTAGAGCTCATGCCGAGCATCTACCTGGATGAACATGGATTCGCACAGGTCGTAGACCAGGTCTGCTGCGTGCAATGCGGTGATGGCCTCGGCGAAGCGCCCCTGCCGCCGCCGCAGGCTGCCCTTGGCCCAGGCGTAGAACACACCGAACAAGTCCAGGCTGCCCATATCGTCGCTGGCACGGCGACGGGCAATTTCGAGCTCGACCCGCTTCAGCCAGATTTCTGCTGCAGCCCATTGCGACTCTTGCAGACCCCCCAGGTAGATGGCCATCAGGTTACCGATGAAATCGAAGTAACCCGGTGTGCGATTGCTTTCGCGACGCATCCAGTCATCCATCAGGCTGGCGGCCGTCGCGGCATCACCCAATGCGATATTGGCCATGGCCAGATAGGGGGGAACGCCCCATAGCCGGTTACGCAACTGGAATTGCTGCGCCAGCGCCAGCGCCTCACGCAGGCAGTCACGGGCTTCTTCGAAATTGCCGTAGTTCAGGTGGACTTCGGCAATATTGTGCAGGGCCAGGGCGATGCGGGGTGGGTCGTCCAACTGCCGGGCCAGCCGCAGCGAGGCGTAGTCATGGCGTAGCCGGGTGACTTCATCCTTGACGCCACCGGCCACGCAATGCAGGGCGATATAGGCGGTATAGCGGTGCAGTGGCGACAGCCTGTCCAGCTGCGGCTCGACCTTGTCCTGCAGTATGGCCCAGGCCTCGTCGCTGCGGCCGGTACTCCACAGTGTCATGCCCTGCTGCGCATAGGCCAGCAGTACGGCTTCCTCATCGCCCTGCTCACGGAAAGTCTGCAGCAGGCGCTCACAGATCTTGACGTGGGAGGCGTGGGGGTTTTCCAGCGTGGAGTGGGTCAGTATCAGGAAGCGCGCCATCGCTGCGTCACGCTGTGCCGTTGGCCCCCCGCAACTGGCCAGCGCAGCTTCGGCCAGCCGTCGCGCCTCACCCGCATCCTTGTAGCGGTACTGCCAATACTGTTCGATCAACTGGCTGGCTTGGGAGCGGGTGGTCATGGGCTGGTTCGGGTATCAGCAGGATTGGGCGCTGCACCAAAACCAACCCCAGGGCCGGTATGGCCTCAAACAGCAGGGTCATGGCGCGGTGCAATCAACAGGGTACAACAAGCAGCCTGCAGGCGTGATGAACACTTTGCTGCGATGGCGCCGACTGTTGCCTTTTCTGGCACGGATGGCGGGTGTGGACGGATAATCCCCCTGCTTACCCGGAGACAACCATTCCATGGCCGTACTGACATTTGCCACTACCCCCTTCCTGGACCAGAAGCCCGGCACCTCGGGATTGCGCAAGAAGGTCACCACCTTCAGCCAGCCGCACTATCTGGAAAACTTCGTCCAGGCCATCTTCAACGCGGTGCCGGCGCTCAAAGGTGGCTTGCTGGTGGTGGGGGGCGATGGCCGCTATTTCAATGATGGGGCCATACAGACCTTGCTGCGCATGGCGGCGGCCAATGGCGTAGGCAAGGTCATCGTGGGTCGGCATGGCCTGTTGTCCACCCCGGCGGCCTCGCTGTTGATACGACGTCATGGTGCGGTGGGCGGCATCATCCTGTCGGCTTCCCACAACCCAGGTGGCCCGGAGGGCGACTTTGGCATCAAGTTCAATGCGGCCAACGGCGGACCAGCACCAGAGCGACTGACCGAGGCCATGCATGCTGCCAGCCAGGTGCTGCAGTGCTTCTATTGCAGCGACAGCCAGGATATCGACCTGGGCAGCCTGGGACGCAGCCAGCTGGAGGCCATGCAGGTGGAGGTGATAGACCCGGTGGCCGACTATGCCGGACTGATGCAGACCCTGGTGGATTTCGATGCCATACGTGACTGGTTGCGCGCAGGCCATCGCGTGCGACTGGATGCCCTGCATGCAGTAGGCGGGCCCTACGCCGTCAAGCTATTTGAAGACCTATTGGGCGCCCCCTTGGGCAGTGTGCGCAATGCGGCGCCCCAGACCGACTTTGCGGGCGAGCATCCCGATCCGAATCCGGTGCATTGCGCGGGCCTGGTGGCCCACATGATGGGGTCGGGAGCAGCAGATTTTGCGGCCGCCTTTGATGGTGACGCGGATCGCAACATGATACTGGGCAGGGGCTGCGTAGTAACGCCGTCGGACAGCCTCGCCATTCTGGCGGCCAATGCCCGTACCTTGCCGCAGTTTCGCGATGGTCTGCCTGGCGTGGCCCGCTCCATGCCCACCTCCCGCGCAGTGGATGTGGTGGCGGCACGGTTGGGTTTCGATTGCTATGAAACCCCCACAGGCTGGAAATACTTTGGCAATCTGCTCGACGCTGGCCGGATAGCCCTGTGTGGTGAGGAGAGCTATGGCACCGGTGCCAGCCATGTCAGGGAGAAGGATGGCATCTGGGCGGCGCTGGCCTGGCTCAACCTGCTGGCAGTAAGGCGGCAGCCGGTGGCCGAGATCGTGCGCGAGCACTGGGCCAGCTATGGCCGGCATTGCTATAGCCGACACGACTATGAAGGTTTGCCCCTGGCGGCAGGCGAGGCTGTGATGGCGACCTTGCGCGGCAAGCTGGCCGCACTGCCTGGGCAGACGGTGCATGGCCTGCAGGTAAGCCTGGCAGATGATTTCTCCTATACCGATCCGGTCGACGGCACGGTCAGTGGGCAGCAAGGCATATGGGTGGCCTTGGCCGATGGATCGCGCGCAGTGTTTCGCCTGTCGGGCACGGGCACTGAGGGGGCCACATTGCGGGTCTACCTGGAGCGCTATCTGGCCGATGTGGCGCAACATGCGCAGCCTGCCCAGGCGGCCTTGGCCGAAGTGGCCCGGTTTGCTGCACAACTGGGCGACATCACCGCGCTCACCGGCAGGGTAAGGGCTGATGTAGTCACCTGATTCGGCATAACAAATTTCCCAAGGCCGGATTTTCTGCCAACAATGAACGGGTAGGCCGGCTTGCATGACAGGGCGGCAACAGGCGAGGCGGCAGTGGTGCTGCCGTCCCGGCCTGGAGGCGGAGCAGGGGGCCGGGCAGGGGGCCGGTAGTGCATGGGAGCCATATGGATGATCTGATCATTGCTCGGCAATTGCCGCGCCGCAGTATTGCCCTGGTGCTGGCCGGAGGGCGAGGTTCCAGGCTGATGCAGCTGACCGACAAGCGGGCCAAGCCGGCGGTGTACTTTGGCGGCAAGTTCCGTATCGTCGATTTTGCCCTGTCTAACTGCCTGAATTCCGGTATACGCCGCATAGGCGTGGTAACCCAGTACAAGTCGCACTCCCTGCTGCGCCACCTGCAGCGTGGCTGGGCCATGTTCCGCTCGGAGATGGGCGAGTTCATCGACCTGCTGCCCGCCCAGCAGCGGGTGGATGAAGACAGCTGGTACCGTGGCACGGCCGACGCCGTGTACCAGAACCTCGATATCGTCCGTAGCTACCGGCCCGAGTATGTGGTCATCCTGGCCGGTGACCATATCTACAAGATGGACTACGCCCGCATGCTGCTGGATCACGTCAAGTCGCTGGAGACCCTGGGCGTGAAGGGAGGTGTCACGGTGGCCTGCATCGAGGTACCGCTGGCCGAGGCCAAGGCCTTTGGAGTGATGGAGGTCGATGCCGACCGCAAGATCGTGGCCTTTGTCGAAAAGCCGGCGCAACCGCCTGCCATGCCTGGCAAGCCCGATAGGGCGCTGGCCAGCATGGGCATCTATGTATTTGATGCGGATTACCTTTACCACCTGCTGGAGGCGGATATCCATGACAGCAGCAGCGAGCACGACTTTGGCAAGAACCTGATCCCGGCTGCGGTAGCGGAAGGCCGGGCGGTGGCCCATCCGTTCTCGCTTTCCAGCGTGGCCAGTTATCCCCATGCCAAACCCTATTGGCGTGATGTGGGCACGATCGATGCCTATTGGGCGGCGAACCTGGACCTGGCTTCGATTACACCGGAATTGGACCTGTATGATCGCAACTGGCCAGTCTGGACCTATCAGGAGCAGTTGCCGCCGGCCAAGTTTGTGCAGGATGCTGGCGGCGAGCACCGGGTCTACAACACCATCGTGTCGGGCGGTTGTATCGTCTCCGTGGCGCAGGTGACCAACTCCGTGCTGTTCAACAAGGTGCGGGTGCATCCGCATTGTGTGATTGATCAGTCGGTGCTGCTGCCTGATGTGGATGTGGGCGAGGGTGCGCGCTTGACCAAGGTGATCGTGGATCGCGGCTGCAAGATACCGGCAGGCCTGGTCGTGGGAGACGATGCCGCCAGGGATGCCAAGTCGTTCCATCGCAGCGAGGGCGGTGTGGTGTTGATTACCCGTGACATGCTGGCGGGACTTGCTGTGTCGTGAGCGTTTGCCAGGGGCTCTGCTCATGGGTGGGTGGTGTCGAACTGGACGGGCATTGGTGCAGCCCTGGTGCTGGCGCGGCCTGTCGCGGCGGGTGCCCCGCTGATTACGCTCTCCCTGGCAGCGGCCGGCTATCAGCTGGATAGGTTGTCGGTTCAAAGAGCTAGTTTCATGGCAGGCTAGCTGCACCCGCCCTAGGCTGAACCTGGGCGCGCTGGTCTGGTCCGATGCCGAGATACCGTTTGGGTGTCATACCCCTGCGTTTTACCTACCGAGTGACCGCTGATGAAGGTTTTGCACGTCGCTGCTGAATGTTACCCCCTGCTCAAGACGGGCGGCCTTGCCGATGTGGTGGGGGCGCTCCCGGCGGCGCAGCGCCAACTGGGGCTGGATGCTCGTATCGTGTTGCCGGGCTTTCCGGCCATACGGGCAGGGCTGCAGGATGCCAGGGTACAGGCCAGCATGCCGCCGCGCTTGGGCAGCGGCCCCTTGACCCTGTGGCAAGGCAACCTGCCTGATGGCGTACCTGCCTATGTGATAGATGCACCGGGGCTGTATGACCGCGTGGGCAATCCCTATGCCGATGCCGAGCACCACCCCTATACCGATAACCATCGACGCTTTGCTTTGCTGGGTTGGGTGGCGGCACGCATGGCGCAGGGTTTGTTGCCGGATTGGCGGCCCGATGTATTGCATGGTCATGACTGGCATGCCGGCCTGGCTGCGGCCTACCTGAAGCAGACCCCGCCGACACCTGATATGGCCGACGCAGCCTGTGTGTTCACCATACACAATCTGGCTTATCAGGGGCTGTTCCCTGCCAGCCTGTTTGCCGAGCTGGGCTTGCCGGCGCACTGTTATGCCATGGATGGCATGGAGTTCCACGGGCAGCTGTCGTTTATCAAGGCCGGGCTGTATTACAGCGACCGGTTGGCGACGGTCAGCCCCAGTTATGCCGCAGAGATCCAGACCGCCGAGCATGGCTGTGGCCTGGAAGGCTTGCTGCGGCATAGGCGGGCTGCCTTGAGCGGCATACTCAACGGTGTGGATGAAACCCTGTGGAATCCAGCTACCGACCCCACCTTGCCGGGACATTTCGATGCCGAGAAAACTGGTGGCAAAGCACGCTGCAAGACTGCCTTGCAGGCAGAGCTGGGGCTGGCGGCAGAACCGACGGGCTTGCTGTTCTGTGTAGTGAGCCGGTTAACCGAGCAAAAGGGTTTGAACCTGGTGCTGGCCGGGGCTGAGGCCTTGCTGGCCCAAGGGGGACAACTGGCCGTGCTGGGGAGTGGTGAGCCTGAACTGGAAGCGGGCTTTAGCGAACTGCTGGGCCGCTATCCAGGCCGCGTGGCGGTAAGGTTGGGCTTTGACGAGCCTTTGTCACACCGGCTGTTTGCCGGTAGTGATGTGGTGCTGCTGCCCTCGCGTTTTGAACCCTGCGGACTGACCCAGATGTATGGGATGCGCTATGGTGCGCTGCCGTTGGCACGCCGCACCGGTGGACTGGCCGACAGTGTGCGGGATTGCAGCCTGGAGAACCTGCAGGACGGCAGCGCCACCGGCATGCTGTTCGAGCGATTTGAGCAGGCCGATTTCGGCGCCGCAGTGCGACGGGCATTTGCCCTGTATGCCAAGCCCCAAGCGTGGCGCGAGGTGAGGCGGCATGCCATGCAACAGCATTTTGGCTGGGTGGGTCCAGCCAAGGCTTACCAGGCTTTGTACCGCGCCGCGCTGAAGCAGGCGGCCTGATCGCTGCAGCAAGGCCAGGGTCAGTGCGCCCCACCTGAGGGTGGGGCGCCTGCCTCTTTTCTCCTCCTGCTCTTGCTCCGTGCTGCGTTTGATACTGTTACCTGCCAGCGGTATCCGGCTGTTCGGGCCTGTGGCGCCTATTTAGTCCATTAGCTGGTACTGGCTTGGCTAGTGTTTCAGGCCGAACAAGGCATGGTGCGTCTGATCGCCCAGTTCTATGGTCAGCGCCACGGCATTCTCGACACCGATGCGGATAGGCGGGCCGAAGCGGCTGATCTCAATGCCTGCGCGGCGCAGCATGCGCTCTATGGCGGTCGTGGTGACGGTGACATAGCGACGTATGCCGTTCTCGTCAGCAAAGCGGACGATCTCGCGCATGGCATCCAGTGCCTGGTCGGCAAAACCGAAGGTGTGCGAGCCGTCTGTTTCGATGGCAAAGCGGCTCAGTTCCCATACGTCGGCTTGTTCGGGCGCCTGCTGGCCGTGCAGCAGCTCGGGGAAGGTGTCCTTGAGCATATAGGGCCCCAGCGTAGGCAGCAGGCGCCAGCAGCCATAGACATCCTGGCTGGTATTGCGCAACACCATGTAGTGGGGCTCAAGGGCGTCATAGCCGTCGATTTCCATGCCTGCGAGCACCGGAACTTCCCAACCCATCCTGTCCCTGAAGACGCGGGCGCGCAGGCAATGTATGGCGCGCAAGTCGCCGCCGTTGAACTGCTGGCGCCGGCTGATCTGTATGGTTTGAGACATGGTTTGCATTTACATCCTCCCGTGATTAGGCATACCCAGGCCGCATAAAATATATGCAGTTAGGTTAATAGCGGTACTAGCTACCTTGCTAGGTGTGGCTGGATGGGGTGCATGACAGACTTTGCGCCCGTCGTTCACGGCAGAATAGCGAGGCGGTATGTCCGCACAGGCAATGTACGTGCTCAATGCACGAGAAAAGCGGGGCTTTGCCCTTCCTTTGGCTCATAAGGACAAATTGCGCTGCTTGCGCAAGATCCTGGGAGAGAACCAGACCGAGTTCTGGCGACGCTTTGGCGTCAGCCAGTCCAGCGGCAGCCGTTTCGAGCAAGGCCTGCCCTTGCCGGCATCGCTGCAGATCCTGATACACCTGTACCTGGATGGTCGTGTGACCGATCATGACTTATCCTTGGCGATGGCTAAGGTAGAAGTAGCCTGCGACTGAATCCAGTCCGGCTTGCAGCCTGATCCAGCAGCGGGACGTGCCCAGGCGCGCCTTGCTGCTGGGGGCGTGGTTTGCCTACGCGTCTTTCAGGCGGGCGATGCCCACGGTGATCGTGCCAGCCGCTGAATGAGTATCGGCGCGGCGGCGCGGCCTACATCTGCCATGTCAGGCGGCCGGTTCGGCCGGCCGCCTGGCAAGCCTTGAGCGCCGTGTCTGCCTAGTCCATCGACTGCGCTAGAGCGCAACCAAGCCCATCTGCAGGGCGCGGACGACCACGTCGGTACGTCGGCTGACGTCAAACTTGCGTCGCAGATTGGCGATATGGAAGCGTGCGCCAGCGACCGATACCCCCATGATGCGGGATATCTCCCAGTCGGTTTTCCCTGCAGTCAGCCACTTCAGGTACTCCATTTCCTTGCTGGTGAGGCTGGGCAGTATGGGTTCCGGCTGTTGCTTGGCCGGTGTCTGGGCGTGGATATGCGGACGCAATACTTCGAACGCGAGGTCGCGTAGCAAGGCCAGATCGCTCATTGAGGATCGCAGCGACTCGTAGAATCCCTGATTGGCCACTTCATCCCGTACCAGCGTCAACATGCCGACCTCGCCCCCAGGCCCGTGAAAGGGCAGGGTGATGCCAGCCTTGAGCCCATAGCCTGATGCTTCTTCATACAGGGCGCGCTCGTCCTGTGTCTTGAAGCTATCCGGACTCCATACCATGGGGGCTGAATGCGAGAAACAGTGCGACACGGTAGGGTCGATTGCGCCGAAGCCCCGCTTGTCGTAGGTTTCGCGCCATGCCGTATCGTAGGTGCTGCGCAGATAGGCTGTTTCGAGTGGTTGGCCGGGCGTGGGCACGGCTGCCAGCAATAGGCTGTCGTAACCATACTGGCTGGCGACATGGCTCAGTTGCTGCAAGGCCTCGGCTTCGGTTGAAGCCGAGATCAGGCTTTGATATTTCTCTAGGTACAGCATTCTCTGTGCTCATAGATGCTTTCGTACACTACGCTTCACCAAACACCTGCCGGCGCCCGAGTGCGCCACAGGTGTTTGATCCATTTCTCCCCTGATTGCAAACTACCGTCGGTGCAGGTTTATCCACCCGTCTACCGACGCAATCATTGCTGCTGCCACCTGGATGCCGAGTTGATTCTATCCAGGCAGGTGTTGCCGGCGTTTCATGCGTCCTCCATCTAACGCGCAGTGAAACCCCTTGCCAGACGATGCTGCGTGCCCAGCGTTGCCAGTGTATTCAAGCAGTTCGCTACTTGATATGGCCTTGCGGGAATCGAGGCAAAGCCACCACAACGCAGGATACCCGCAACCACCGAGACTGGGGTGAAGCAGGCTTTGTTGAAGGTGAATCTGTGTGTTTCAGAAGACGAACCGGCACTGGACACCACTGCCTCAAACCGGCTCGCCTGACCGTAGCATAACCTTGTCTACACCGGCTGCGATACGACCAGCTCTGGCAGGGTGTTCTACCAAATGATCGCAACGCCCCGGATGCCGACTCAGTATGGCGGCGAGCGCCAGGGTCTCCCTTGGCGCCCGCTCGGCGCCTTACCTGAGTGTATAACTGGCGTTTACGCTAACACCGGACGCCTATGTGCCCATGGGCGAGCAGCTTCCAGTTGGCAAGCCAGGGACAACAGGCAGTCCTCGCGGTTGGTGGCGGCGACGAACTGCACGCCTATGGGCAAGCCGGCGGCGTTCCAGTGCAGCGGCACCGACATGGCGGGTTGGCCTGTGAGGTTGGCCAACTGGGTGTAGGGCATGCGGGCGAAGTTGATGCAGGCTTGCTCATGTATGGCCTTGCGCAGCAGACCTATGCCACCCAGGGTGGCGATGGCCGACAGGGCTGCGCGCTGCATGGGTGGCGTCTTGAGTTCACCAATACGGGTAGGCGGTGCCGCCAGCGTGGGGGTGAGCAGCAGATCGTACTGTTGGTGAAAGCGCCCCATGGTCCGTGCGAGCAGATTCCAGTCGCGTTTGGCAGCGCTAAAATCGGCGGCGCGCAGTTGCTCGCCCATGCGCCCGAGTATCCAGGTTTCCAGCTCCACATCGCCACGGCGCAATGGTCGGCCCAGGTGGCGTGCCAGCCAACGCAGATCGGTGGCGGTTTCGCCGTAGTACATGGTGAGGTAGCAATCCAGCAACTGTGCATGGTCGTAAGGTAGGGTCACTTCTTTCACATCGTGACCCAGTTCGTGCAGCAGTGACATGGTGGTCTCAACTGCTGTGCGGCAGTCTGCATGCATGGGCGTGTCAGGCGTACTCAAGACGGCGCCTATGCGCAATCGGGGGGGCGGTTGGCTGGCTGCATGGGCAAAGGTGGTGGCTGGGCCGGCAATCACATAAGGTGCGCCCTGCTCGGGCCCGGCAATGCAATCGAGCATGGCGGCGGTATCGCGCACGCTACGGCTGACCACGCCTTCCTGCACCGCACCGGCCCAGACCTCGCCGAAATCCGGCCCCAGGGGGATGCGCCCACGGCTGGGTTTGAGCCCAAACAGGCCGCAATTGCTGGCGGGAATGCGTATGGAGCCACCGCCGTCTCCGCCGTGTGCCATGGGCACGATACCGGCTGCGACGGCCGCTGCTGCGCCGCCAGAGGAGCCTCCGGGTGAGTGGGCCAGTGACCAGGGATTACGGGTCGGCCCCCAGGCTTCGGGTTCGGTATAGCCCAGCAGGCCGAACTCCGGTGTATTGGTCTTGCCGAAAATCACCACCCCCGCCGCCTTGAAGCGCCTGACCAGTTCGCTGTCGTAATCGGGCACCCAGCCTTTGAGTGCCCGGCAGCCGTTGGCCAGGGGCGCTCCCTGCAGGGCGGCCAACAGATCCTTGAGCAGAAAGGGTACGCCGGCAAAGGGTGCCTGCGATGGTGGCTGGCGCGCCAGGCTGCGGGCCTGTTCGTAGAGTGGCACGATCACGGCATTGAGTGCTGGATTCACTGCCTCACAGCGGGCAATGGCGGCTTCCAGCAAGGCTGATGGTGTAGTTTCGCCTGTCTGTATCAGTTGGGCCAGGCCCAGGGCATCGTAGTCTTGGTATTCGCGCATGGCCTCTGTTGTAGCCTGCCTGGCGCAAAACTGGAAGTGCCCGGCGGTTTCTAATCGATATCTGCCTGTGCGCTGCGTGTTGCCACCTGTGCCACCAACTCGTCCAGTTGCACCTGTCCCAGCTCCAGGGTGCTGAGGCTGGCCGTACCCAGCTTGGCCCACTCCTCGGTCTGGTTCATGCCGCTATGCTGCTGGTGTATGTACTCGGCCAGTTGCGCCAGCGCCACCAGTCGCCGGCTGGCTGGCGGCAGGCTGATGGCGCCAGACTGCATCAGTAAAAAGTCGTGATGATGGCGGATGGCCAGGCAGATTTCCTCGGGCAACGACCAGCTTTGGGCCAGCAGGCAACCCACTATGGCATGGTTGGTGGGGAAGTCTTCGTCTTCTATGGTGGTGAAGCGCTTGTCGGGGTTGGCATTGGCGCGCAGCAGGGTGTCGCGATAGGCGGGGAACTTGCGCATCAGTACCGGCATGCCACAGTCGCGAAACAGGCCGAAGGTATAGGCATCGTCGCTGCGTATCCCCTCACGCACGCCCAGCAGCCCCACCAAATGGCCCGAGTATTCGGCAATGCGGGCGGAGGCATCCCAGAAGCGCTCTAGTGCCGGGCTGGCTGGGAAGGCATTGCGTAACGCCACCCCGGCGATGGCCTTGCCGGCGATATTGATGCCCAGCATGGTCAGCGCATGGGAGACCGTGCGGGCGCGGATACGGAAGCCGAAAAAAGGCGAATTGGCGGTCTTGATCAGGCCGGCCGACAGGCTGACGTCTTCGCTGACGCATTGGGCGATACGGCCAAAGTCGGGCTCGCCACTGCGCAATTCGCGCGCCAGTATGTCCAGTATGGTGGGCCGTGGCGGTATGCCGATATCCAGCACCGTTCTGGCATAGATTTCTTCCACCGAGGGCGGTTGGGCGGTTTCCGTAGTCATGTGCGATCGGTTCCCATCTGACTAGGCTTTCAGCAGGGCGGCTTGATGATCCAGCCAGCCGGTGACGGCATCGGCGCTCATGGGGCGGGCGTGCAGATACCCCTGGATGGCATCGACCCCGGCGTCCTGCAATGCGCAGGATTGCTGCTCGTTCTCCACGCCTTCTGCCACCACGGTCATGCCCAGCTCGCGTCCCAGCTGGCTGATGGCCTTGACCACAGCGTACACCCGCTTGTCCTCCGGCAGTGGCACCACGAAAGCACGGTCGAGCTTGAGCTTGCCGGCCGGAATATCCTTGAGCGTGGCTAGGCAGGAGTAACCGGTACCGAAGTCGTCTATGGACAGGCTGACGCCCATGGCGATGGCGGCGCGCATATTGGACTGCACCAGTTCGGACACGTCCATGAACAGCGATTCGGTGATTTCCAGCTCGATCAGCCTGGGTTCCACATCGCTGCAGAGCAGTGCAGCATAGAGCGCCTGGGAGAACTTGGGGGCGGTGAGCTGGGCGCGGGAAACATTGACTGCGACCTTGGTGGGCAGGCCCAGGTCGGATAGCCGCTTGGCCTGCATGGCGCCCTGCATCAGGCTCCACTCACCCAGGCGGATGACCAGGCCGGTTTTTTCTGCCACCGGGATGAACTTGACCGGCGGCACCATCTCGCCATTGAGTTCGCAACGCATCAAAGCCTCGATGGCCTCGATACGGCCATTGAAGCCGACGATGGGTTGGTAATGCAGGTACAGCCCGCCTATCTGCAGCGCGGCATGTAGCTTGTGCTCGACTTCGAGTTCTTCGCGGGCCAGCTTGATGCCCAGGCGGCCCGGTAATTGCTCGTCACCCGACTGCACAACCCGGCCGCCGCCCTGGCGCTTGGCTTCGTGCATGGCATGCTCGGCCCTTTGCAACAGGCTTTCTGCTTCCTCGGCATATTCCAGCGAGGCCACACCTACTGAGCAGGTAGGGTAGAGGCTCATGGCGCCCACTTCCATGGGCTGGGCGATCAGTTGCAGCAGTTCGCTGGCCAGGCTGGCGGCCTCCTCGCAACCGTGGGCTGGGGCAAGCAGCAGAAATTCATCACTACCCATGCGGGCAATATGGGTACGGTGCTCGTTGCGGCTGCGCAGGCGGTCGCCCATCTTGGCGATGACGGCATCACCACCGCCCATGCCGAGCGAGCCATTGATTTTACGGAAGCGATCCAGGTTGACCCAGATAGCCGACAGCGGCTTTTGATCGCGATGGGCGTGCTCGGTCAAGCGTGCTGCATTGCGCAGGCAGCCGTGCCTGTCCAGAAAACCGGTGAGAGGGTCGATGCCAGCAGTATCCAACGTCGCGCGCCCGTTCGTTGTTGTCGATCGCCCTGGCAGTCACGTCCTGGCCGAGTCGGGATTGCACGCGTCGTGGCGGGCTGATCCTGCCCAGTGACACCGCTCAGACACACCAGCCTGGGCTGTTGCGCAAACCTGCTGTATTGCTTGATGCCATCGTTTGCACATACAGCCTGAATCGCTAGGCTGGGTTTTGTTGGCGGCGCATTATGAATATTGGCGGACTTTTTATATCAGGCCTCTTAGCGTCGGCATAAAACCAGCAATAATCAAGTGCTTGCCTGACCGTATGTCCTGTTTTTACAGTGGTAATAATGGCGAGTGGCGCACGTGCATGGCCTGTGCACCGCGATGGCGCGGCGGCAGGGTGGATTTCATGAGAAAGCCTGCGCTGGCTGCGTTAGACTCGCCCCCCTTGCATCTGAACCGCGGCTCCGGCCAGACAACCATGCGTACGACCCAAGACACTCCCTTTACCGCCAAACCCGATACGCTGGACCCCCAGGACTGGGAGGCTGTCCGCAGCCTGGGGCATCGCATGGTGGACGATATGGTGGCGTTGCTGGCCGGTGTGGGCGATGGCCCGGTCTGGCAAGCCATGCCGGGTGAGGTACGAGAGGCATTCAAGACGCCGCTGCCACGAGAGGCCGGTGATCTGGCGGCTAGCTATGCTGAATTCCAGGCACTGGTGCAGCCCTATATCGGCGGCAATATCCACCCGCGCTTCGTCGGCTGGGTGCACGGCGGCGGCAACCCGGTGGGCATGCTGGCCGAGTTGCTGGCCGGTGGGCTCAACGCCAACCTGGGGGGACGGGATCACGCCCCGGTGGAGGTGGAGCGGCAGGTCATACGCTGGTCGGCTGAGATGCTGGGCTTTCCGGCTACTGCCAGTGGTGTCCTGGTTACCGGTACTTCGCTGGCCAATCTGATTGCCGTGCTGGTCGCACGCACCCGTGCGCTGGGTAAGGCAGTGCGCCAGGACGGTCTGCAGGGGCGTTCCCTGGTGGCCTATGCCTCGACTGAGGCACATAACTGCGTATCGCGGGCGATGGATATGGCTGGCCTGGGTACGGCCGCACTGCGGCTGATACCGTGCGATGCCCAGCACCGGATGGACATGGCTGTACTCGCAGCAGCCGTGGAGCATGACCAGGCACAGGGTCTGCAGCCCTTTATGCTGGTGGGTAGTGCGGGTACGGTGGATACCGGCGCCATTGATGACCTGGCGGCATTGTCACGCTTCAGTCGCCGGCATGGTTTGTGGTTCCATGTCGATGCCGCCTTTGGTGCGCTGGCCATGTTGTCGGCCCATAAGCGGCCCCTGTTGGCCGGTATTAGCGAAGCCGATTCGGTGGCGTTTGATTTTCATAAATGGGCACAGGTGCCCTATGACGCAGGTTGCATACTGGTACGGGATGCCGACCTGCATGCGGCCACCTTTGCTACCCAGCCGGCCTATCTGCGGCGGGAGGAGCGGGGCTTGGCTGCCGGCCGGCCCTGGCCAACCGATTTCGGGCCGGACCTGTCACGCGGCTTTAGGGCGCTCAAGGTATGGATGACCATCAAGGTCTATGGTGCAGACAAGCTGGGGGCCGTAATAGACCGCAGTTGTGAGTTGGCGCAGCAATTGGTGCAGCGGGTCTTGGCCGAGCCCGAGCTGGAGATGCTGGCGCCGGTGGCGCTCAACGTGGTGTGCTTCCGTTTCCGGGCCGCCGCAGTCGAGCTGGACCAATTGAATGCCGATATTGTGGCCGACCTGCAGGAAGAGGGACTGGCTGTGCCCTCGACTACCATGATCAACGGCCAACTGGCCATACGGGTGGCCTTGGTGAATCATCGTACTAGCGAGGCAGACCTGGCCCTGTTGGTGGATGGCTTACTGGCCGCAGGCCGTCGTCGTGCGGCAGCTAATCTGCATTTGAACTCGCAAGGAATATGATGGCAAACCGACTCAGCAAGATTGTGACGCGTACCGGCGATGACGGCAGTACCGGTCTGGGGGATGGTAGCCGGGTATCCAAAGCCAGCCACCGCATCCATGTACTGGGTGAGATAGACGAACTCAACAGCCACCTGGGCGTGGCCCTGGCTGAGAACCTGCCTGATACCTTGCGCAACAGCCTGGTGCGGGTACAGCACGATCTGTTCGATCTGGGGGGCGAGGTCTGCATACCTGGCCGCATTGCCCTGCAGGAGGTGCATCTGGCGCGGCTGGAGGCCGATGTGGCAACGTTCAACAGCACCCTGATGCCACTGAAGGAATTCATATTGCCCGGCGGCTGCCGTGCCGCGGCCGCGCTGCATGTGGCCCGTACTGTCTGCCGCCGCGCCGAGCGTGCGTTGGTGGCGTTGGCCGTAAACGAATCGGTATCGACACTGGCGCCGCAGTATCTTAATCGCCTGTCAGACCTGTTGTTCGTGCTGGCCCGCAGCGCCAACCAGGCCGCTGGCCAGGCCGATGTGTGTTGGCAACCAGGATTGAATGCAGCATGAATTACACGCTACGCGCGGCAACGCCGCAAGATACGGTATCACTGGCTGCACTGGCCATACAGGTATGGCTAGATACCTATGCCTTTGACGGCGTCAACCCTGCCATTGCCCGCTATGTGCTGGATACCTATACGCCGGCGCACTTCGAGCAGGTGCTGGCCCACCCGCTCCGGCGGGTGTTGGTGGTCGAAGCCCGCGGCTACCTGCTGGGCTACCTGAAGCTGAGTATGGCAACGCCCTGCCCGCAAGCCGAGGGCGGGTCGGTGGAATTGGAAACGCTTTATCTCTCCCGCCATTTCAAGCGACAAGGCCTGGGCTCGGCCCTGTTGCAGGCGGCAGATGAGCTGCTGCCTGAGCTGGGTGGCGCCGGGATGTGGCTCCGTGTTTACCACGGCAATGCCGATGCGCTGAGTTTCTATGCGGCACGCGGTTTTACCGCCTTGGGCAAGACGGTATTCGAGCTGGACGGCGAACAGCACGAGAACATTGTGCTCTACCGCGGTCTGCAACCCAGCCGGCAGGATGGGGGCTGATGGTGGATTGGCAAGGATTGTCCGGCCTGCTGTTCGATATGGACTGGCTGTTCCTGGTGGGGACGGCGGCGTTCAGTGTCTCGGGCTACCTGATAGGCGTGAAGAAACGTTTCGACCTGCTGGGCGTGCTGATCGTCGCCTTGCTCACTGCCATAGGCGGTGGGGTGATACGCGACATCCTACTCAATCGCATACCGGTCATCTTCTTTGATGCCAGCTCCGTCTGGGTCATCACCGCCACCTTGCTGGTGAGCTGGGCCATGAGTCTGCACAAGGTCTACGGCGTGGGTATGTACCGGGTGTTTATCGTCGCCGACTCCATCGGCCTGATTGCCTTCAGCCTGGCGGGTGCCGAGCTGGGCATCCATTACGGCCTCAATTTCTTTGGTGTGCTGTTCGTGGGCTTTGTCACCGCCATAGGCGGCGGCATCGTGCGCGACATGATGGTCAACGACGTGCCCTTTATCCTGCACAAGGATGTCTACGGCACCGTATCCATGCTGGTGGCTGGCCTGCTCTATGCCGCCAACAGCCTGGGCTGGAAGGGCGCCGCCGTCATCTGGAGCCTGTTTGCCCTGGGCCTGGCCATCAGGCTGATTGCCCATTGGCGCGATTTCCGGCTGCCGCAGGTGTAGGGGTGATGGCATTTATTATCAGCTGCCTATGGGTCTGATAATGAACGGTGTTCTGCCCTAGCAGGTTGCACGCTGGTAAAATAGACCGATGTTGATACTGCCCCCCGATTTCGATGCCGCACGCGACTGGCTTGCGCATAGGCTCGATACCGTCAGGCTGCCGGCAGGTGGTGATGTACACACTGACGATGACACCACGCCCGCTGCGGTGCTGGTGCCCATCGTCATGCACGCTGCAGGCCCCACCGTGCTGTTTACCAAGCGTACCGAGAAGCTGGCCAAGCATGCCGGCCAGATCAGTTTTCCCGGTGGGCGCATGGAGTTGGGTGAAACGCCGGAAGTGGCAGCACTGCGCGAGACCGAGGAAGAGGTCGGCATCGCTACCAGGCTGATGCAGCCGGTAGGGCGCCTGGCACAGTACACCACGATTACCCGCTACCGGGTGACCCCGGTGGTGGGCTTGCTGGCACCAGGTTTTGAAATGCGTCTGCAATCCGATGAGGTGGACGAGGCGTTTGAAGTGCCGCTGGCTTTTTTGCTGGATAAGGCCAATTACACCGAACGGGTGTTGAATTTCCCGGAGCGGCGGGCGGTGACTTACGCGCTCAATTGGGAAGGCAAGATTATCTGGGGGGCGACCGCGGGGATGCTGATGACCTTGTATCGGACCTTGCTGGATGAACCCCCTGTTACCCCCTAGCTTTATGGCTGGGGTTTCGTTTTTGTTTGTTTTATTTGAAGAGTTGAAGAGAACACCATGAGCGCAGCCAATACTGTACTTACCACCCAGCGCCTGACGCTCGAACCCCTTACTGCTGCGCATGCCGCCTTGCTGCACGATGGCTTTAGCGATGCCAGCCTGTTCAGCTTTGTGCCACAGAACCCGCCCGCCTCGCTGGAGGCGCTGACCGCACGCTATCAGCGGCTGGAAAGCCGCAGTTCGCCCGATGGCGCCGAATGGTGGCTGAACTGGGCGGTGCGCCTGACCGATGGCGAGTATGTCGGCCTGGTGGAGGCGACGGTGGATGAAGACAATGTGGCCAGCATGGGCTGGTTCATCTTCACACCGCACCAGCGCAAGGGCTATGCGGCCGAAGCCGTGGCCAAGCTGCGCGAGCATCTGATGGGCCCATTCATGGCCGAGGAATTCAAGATATTCATCGATACCCGTAACAAGGCCTCGATTGCCCTGGTGGAAGCGCTGGGCTTCAAGCGCGAGGCCTTGCTGCCCAATGCCGACAACTTCAAGGGCAGCAAGAGCGATGAGTACCGCTACAGCTTCAAGCCGGCTGCGGCCAAGGCCAGTGGCGGTGCGAAGAAGGCCAAGCGATGAGCGAGGATGTGGTTGTCGCCTATACCGATGGCGCCTGCAAGGGTAACCCTGGCCCCGGCGGCTGGGGGGCGCTGCTGGTCTACAAAGGCCAGGAGAAGGAGGTATTCGGCGGCGAGCGCGATACGACCAATAACCGCATGGAGCTGATGGCCGTCATCATGGCGCTGGAAACCCTGAAGCGGCCGTGCAAGGTCAAGGTCTGGCTGGATTCGCAGTATGTGAAGAACGGTATCGAGACCTGGATACACGGCTGGAAGCGCAATGGCTGGAAGACCGCCGACAAGAAGCCGGTCAAGAATGCTGAGCTATGGCAGCGGCTGGATATCGCCCGCAACCAGCATCAGGTCGAGTGGGCCTGGGTGAAGGGCCATGCTGGCCATGCCGGTAACGAAAGGGCAGACAGCCTGGCCAATCGCGGGGTTGACTCCCTGCGTTGATCGACTTGCCCGGCACGGGGGCATGGCGCCTGCGCCAGCCCGGTGCCGGGTTTCTGAGCCACCTCAGCAGCTAGCCTACCTACACACATCAAGGAAGCCCCATGGCTACTCTTTGCATACAGATACAGCCTGATCGCATTGCCAACTTCGATCACCCCGCCGTGGTAGCGGCCTGCGAGGCTTTGCGGGTACACAAGCCACTGATCAGCGGTTTTCAGCGTGAAGAAGGGGACGATGACGGCCCTTACGTGAACCTGATGTTCGAGACCGAACAGCCTGGCCGTGTCTGGCCGCTGCTGGAGGCGGCGTTCTACGGTGCCGGTGCCCTGGGCGATGCCTTGCGCGCCACCTCGATGGCCATGTGTACGGGCGAAGAGGGCTGGGAGGACTACCTGCTGCTTTACCATTATGACGATAACCTGCCGCTGGATACCCTGCCGTTGGATTGAACAAAGGAACACCCCGTGCGCCAGATTATTCTTGATACCGAAACCACCGGCCTAAGGGTGGAAGACGGCAACCGCATACTGGAAATTGCCGCAGTCGAGATGGTGAACCGCAAGCTGTCGCCGCCAGACCGCCACCTGCACCGCTATATCAACCCCGGCCGCGACAGCGAGGAAGGGGCGCTGAATGTGCACGGCCTGACCACCAGTTTTCTGGCCGACAAGCCCAAGTTTGCTGATATCGCCCAGGAGTTCATCGAGTTCGTGCGCGATGCCGAGTTGATTATCCATAACGCCCCGTTTGACGTGGGGTTTCTCAATATGGAACTGGGCAAGCTGGGTCTGGGCAAGATCACTGATTACGTCAGCGGCATCATCGACACGCTGAAAGAGGCCAAGGAGCTGTTCCCCGGCAAGCGCAACAATCTGGATGCCTTGTGCGATCGCTATGAGGTGGACAGGAGCGCCCGTACCCTGCACGGTGCACTGATAGACTGCGAGCTGCTCAGTGAAGTCTATCTGTGCATGACGCGTGGTCAGGACAGCCTGCTGATGGACTTTGTCGCTGCCGACGACACCGGCTCGGCCCATGAGGCCGCGTTGGGGCTGGCCAAGGTGGCCCGAGGCCCGCTCCGGGTACGCGCAGCCACTGCGGCCGAGCTGGCCGAACATGCAGCCTATCTGGACGGGCTGGATAAAGCGGTCAAGGGCAGCTGCCTGTGGCGTACCCTGGAGCCCAAGCCGGAAGCAGCTGCATGAGCCGCTACGTCGCCCT
The DNA here is from genome assembly GCF_036961565.1 of Chitinimonas sp. JJ19. NCBI lineage: Bacteria > Pseudomonadati > Pseudomonadota > Betaproteobacteria > Neisseriales > Chitinibacteraceae > Chitinimonas > Chitinimonas sp. JJ19. Next base: position 43,329 of record NZ_JBAMDD010000002.1, on the reverse strand, counting down.
GCTGCCCGCAGCGGGTGCGGGCAGCCGCATGGCATCCAATGTGCCCAAGCAGTACCTGCCCTTGTTGGGCGAACCGCTGTTGCTGCATACCGTGCGGGCCATGCTGGCGGTGGCCGAGCTGGACAAGGTGGTGCTGGTGCTGTCTGCTGAAGACAGCTGGTTCGAGCCGGCCTGGGTGGTGGATATGCCCCGCTTGACCGTGCTGCGCTGCGGTGGTGCCAGCCGTGCCGAAACCGTGCGCAATGGCTTGCAGGCACTGGCGGGCGAGCTGGCGGCAGACGACTGGGTACTGGTGCATGATGCAGCCCGACCCTGCATCGCCCCCGCCGATGTGGCCCGTCTGATTGCCGCTCTGAGGGACGACAGTGTGGGGGGCCTGCTGGCCGTGCCGGTGGCCGATACCCTCAAGCGTGCCGATGCGGCTTGCCGGGTAGCCGGCACGGTGCCGCGCGATGGTCTGTGGCGCGCCCAGACACCCCAGATGTTCCGCCATGGCGTGTTGTGCAGGGCCTTGGCCGAGGGCGCCTGCGAGGCGATTACCGACGAGGCCAGCGCCATTGAGGCTGCAGGCATGTCGCCCCGATTGGTGGTGGGCGACGAGCGCAATATCAAGGTGACCTATCCGCAGGATTTGGCGCTGGCCGCGCTATACCTGCAAGCAAGGACGACACGATGAGCATACGTATAGGCCAGGGCTGGGACGTGCACCGGCTGGTGGCGGGGCGGCCACTGATACTGGGTGGCGTGACCATTCCCTTCGACAAGGGGCTGCTGGGGCATTCCGATGCCGATGCCTTGCTGCACGCGATTACCGACGCCATCCTGGGCGCTGCGGGCTTGGGCGATATTGGTCGGCATTTTCCCGACACGGATGCCAGCTTCAAGGGGGCCGATAGCCGTGCCTTGCTGCGCGAGGCCTATCGCCGGGTACAGGCTGCAGGCTGGCAACTGGGTAATATCGATGCCTCCATCCTGGTGCAGGCACCCAAGATGGCGCCGCATATTCCGGCCATGGTGGCCAATATCGCGGCCGACCTGGGGGTGGCGCAAGGGCAGGTCAACGTCAAGGCCAAAACCTATGAAAAGCTGGGGCCGGTGGGGGCGGGTGACAGCATAGAGGCGCAGGCTGTCTGCCTGCTGCTGCAGGCCTGAGCCGACCACAGACTGGCGCGTGGCAGCAACGGTGCTGTCTGTAACGGCTTATATTCTGGTGCGGTGGTGCCGGCAGCGGCAGTGGCTGATGCACAATAGGACGTCGGTACAAGTGTCGCCCATCGGCGGTGACCCCGCCCCTTGGGCGGCCCGTCGTACCGACTAGCCCGAGCCGCCCATGAATCGCACCATCGCCTGTGCCTGTCTTGCCCTCAGCATGTCGCTGGTGGGGAGTTATGTTGCGCTCTCCAAGCCATTGACGGCCGTGTTCCCCGTTTTCCTGCTGGCCTGGCTGCGTTTTGGCATTGGCGGCCTGGCCATGCTGCATTGGCTCAGGAAGCCGGTAGATGAACCGGCGATGACCTCCCACACCCGCTGGTTGCTGTTCCTGGAGTCATTTGTCGGCAACTTCCTGTTCTCTCTCTGCATGCTGTTTGGTGTCAGCCTGACCAGCGCAGTCTCGGCCGGCGTTATCATGGCGGCCATCCCCGCTGTGGTGGCACTGATGAGCTGGGTCTTCCTGGGCGAGCGTGTCGGCCTGCGCATCTGGCTGGCGATAGCCTGCGCAGCCCTGGGCATAGGGCTGCTGGCACTGGCCAAGCCGGCCCATGCAGTGACTGCCAGCCAGCATGGCCAGGCCTGGTTGGGCAACCTGCTGGTACTGGGCGCCGTGCTGTGCGAAGCAGCCTATGCCGTTATCGGCAAGAAACTGACTGGCAGCCTGGGGCCGCGCCGCATCAGCGCCTTGATCAATCTCTGGGGCTTTGTGCTGATGACACCCATGGGCTTCTATGTCGCCCTGCAGTTTGATTTTGCCGGGGTCGCAGGCCCGACCTGGGTGCTGCTGGTGTTTTACGCCCTGGCTGCCAGTGTCTGGACTGTCTGGCTATGGATGACGGGGCTCAAGGCGATTCCCGCCAGCGAAGGCGGCGTATTTGCCGTGATGCTGCCGGTTTCGGCTGCCCTGGTGGGGGTGTGGTGGCTGGGTGAGCGACTGGGCGGCATGCAGTTGCTGGCTTTTGGCTTTGCCCTGTTGGGCGTGATACTTGCCACCGTGCCGGCCCGGTTCTTGGGCCTGGGCGGTGCTGATAAGACGGAGAAGGCTGTATGTCCCCCTTGATTTCCGTAACAGAACTGTTGGCGCTGCAAGGGCGCGCCAAGGTGGTGCTGGTGGATTGCCGGCATGATCTGATGAATCCGCAGGCCGGTCGTGAGGCGTATGCCCTGGGCCATTTGCCCGGTGCCGTGTTCGCCCATCTGGATGCAGACCTGTCTGGCAGCAAGACCGGTAGCAACGGCCGCCATCCGCTGCCCGAGCCTGCAGCGCTGGCGGCCCGGCTGGGGCAGCTGGGCATAGGTGATGATAGCCATGTGGTGGCCTACGATGCCCACGGCGGCCCCTATGCCGCCAGGCTGTGGTGGCTGCTGCGCTGGCTGGGGCATGACGCGGTGCAGGTGCTCGATGGTGGCTTGCCTGCCTGGCAGGCCGCAGGTGGCAGCATGGAAAGCAGCGCGTCTACCTTGCCGGCACAGCAACTGAGTGCCAGGGTGCAGGATGGCTGGATAGTCGACGTCGATACGGTGTTGGCCAATCTGGACAGGGCCGAATTCACCGTGGTCGATGCCCGAGCACCAGGTCGATATGCCGGCGAGGGCGAGACCATAGACCCGGTGGCAGGCCATATCCCCGGCGCGCTGAATCGCTTCTTTCAGCTCAACCTGCAGGCCGATGGTAGTTTCAAGCCAGCCGGCGAACTACGCGCCGAGTGGCAGGCTTTGCTGGCCGGGCAGGATGCGCATGATACGGTGCAGCAATGTGGTTCAGGCGTCACGGCCTGCCACAATCTGCTGGCGCTGGAAGTGGCGGGTTTACCTGGCGCACGGCTGTACCCGGGCTCCTGGAGCGAATGGTGCAGCAGTCCTGATAGGCCAGTGGCTGTCGGAGTCGAATAAAAGTGATTGTTGCCGCCAAGTGGCAAGCGGTTGGAAGCGGGGGCCGTGTGGTGGGTTAGGCTGGCGCCACGGAGTGGCTACCCAATCAAAGCCTGCGGTTGAACGATTGCCACCACCATGGCTTGGTCTTGTGAGTGCGGTGCCATACAAGGTTCATCCGGCCCCTGCAGTGTCGTCAGCGCCTGAAGCGGCTGGCAACTGGCGCCAGCCCGACTATGCTGTCTGGGTCGTTACATACTAGCGAGGAGAGAGGGCGGCCATGAGCAAAACAGACAGGATAGACCCGCTGGCGGGGCTGATAGCGCAGGAGATGAGCGCGGCGCAGAAGGCAGACCGCTGGGCTGGCCGCTTGCTGAAACTGACCTTGCTGCTGGTGTTTGCGGCCATTGCCTTGTTTATCCTGGTGCTGCTGGTCAATGTAGGAGTGCTGTCAGAGTCGCTGCTGGCACCCGTGCTGCCCTATTGGTCCTGGTTGGCGGGGGCGACGCTGGCGACGGTGCTGGCGACCCTGATCACCGGTCTGCTCAAGATGAGCTACGAGATGACAGAGCAGTGACGGCAGTCGCTTTGAGCCGGGTTACAACCTGTTTGCGTTCAGATCGTTGAATACCGGAAGGCAAGCCTGGAGCGGGTTGCCGACCTGCTCGCCAAGTAATGGCTGTCGGACGGGCAATGCCGCCCTCTGCGCGCCCGGCGCCGCACACCGCAAAACTGCTGCCAAGCTGGCAGGTGCTGGTTATAGTGGTGGCCTTGCCGCCCAGGTTTGCCACCATGTCTATCGCACGACCGCTGGACCCCGCCGAGTCCCTGTTCTGGATGCTGGATCGTGTGTCGTCCATGAACTTTGCCGTCTATGCCGAGGGGCGGACGGTGCTGGAAGAGCAGGCTTTGCGACCGGCGTTACAGGCTGTTCAGGCGGCTCATCCGCTGCTCAATGTGGCCATCCATCTTGATACGGCCGAGCAGCTGCAATTTGTACCCCAGGCGGACGCAGTGAGACTGGACATCAGCTATCCGGCGGATGACGGCAGGCAGGCGCTGGCACAGTGGGTGGTACAACCCTTCGCCCTCGATAGCGCCCCCTTGTGGCGGGTGCTATGGCAGCGTTGGTCAGATGGGCGCTGGCGCTTGGCATTGCTGTTCCATCATAGCGTGGCGGATGGCCGCTCTGGCCTGGCACTGCTGCTTGAACTGCTGGCCTTGGCGGTCAAGCGACAGGCCGTGGCGCCATCCAGGCCGGCAGCAATGCCGCTGCATGCCTGTTATCCCACCGCTTGGCGGGATCAAGCGGGAGAAGCGGCGGCGCAGGCGATCAAGGCTGCGCGCAAGGCCGAGTTTGGGCCGTTGGGCAAACCGGCTGAACTGCCCGGTTACGATGGTGGTTCAAACCGGGCACTGCAGCCAGGTACGCATGCGCTGCAACTGGATGCGGCAGAGTTGGACTGCCTGCAGCACCGGGCGCGTGCTGCGGCTACCACCGTGCATGGCGCCATCTGCGCGGCACAGCTGCTGGCCTTGTACGGGCGTTTTGGCGATGGAGATGCCCATACCCTGGCATTGACCAGCCCGGTGGATCTGCGCAGCCAACTGGCCCTTCCGCTGGCGGCGGATACCCCGGCCTTTGGCGTAACCTTGTTGACCAGCCGCGCCTGCCTGGCGTCAGGCCTGGATTTCTGGACGCTGGCGCGCACGCTATCGGCCGACCTCAAGCATTGCCTGCAGCGTGGTGACGGGCATCTGTTCTACCGTTTGATGCCTGGCGCTGCGCGTCTTGGCGCGGGAGAGCAAGGGCAGCTGCGTTTTGCCGCACTACTGGCGGCAAGCCCGCAAACCAGCCTGGTCAGCAATGTCGGCAGATTGGCGCTGGAAGAGGATTACCCGCTAGCGCTAGACGATGTGGGCTTTGTGCTGTTCCCCATGCCGAATCAACCCCTGTTCACCGCCGTGACCACCCATGCCGGCAGGCTGGGCTTGAACATCAACTACGACCGCAGCCGCTGGCAAGCCGATGCCTTGGCAGCAGTCCTGCGCGATATGGAGACCTGGTTGCGGCAGGCCTGCCACTAGCCAGCAGGTGCCGGGTTGCGCGCGGTGTTGTCTGTTACCCAACTGGTGTACTGCGGCTACACGGCTGTCTCCAGTGTCCGCCAGGTGTCGCCTTTAGCGGGGTTTTCTGTATGGCGTGTCTGCAACAGGAAGCCACCATGTAGTCCTGTGTGTGCAATCTGTCACGGTCCTGTCATGCTCGGGCATTAGCGTGCTGCGTCTTCTTCCCGATCAGGACGCGCACCATGTCGCACCTCAACAAACAAGACGAGCTGGTCAGCAACGGCTCGGATAATCCCAGCCTGTCGCAATTGATCGACGCCCATCTGAGCCGCCGTACCGTGTTGGCTGGCGGCGCCGGCCTATCGGCGGCAGGCCTGTTTGCCGGGCTGCTGCCCTTGCAGGCACTGGCGGCCAAGCCCGCGCTGCCGGCCATGCCGCGCAAGGCCACGGCCCTGGGTTTCCAGTCCGTGCCGTTCTCGACTGCCGACAAGGTGGTGGTACCTGAGGGTTACACGGCGGAGGTGCTCTATGCCTGGGGCGACCCTGTTGGTATCAAGGGCAATATGCCGGCTTTCAAGCACGATGCCAGCAATAGTGCGGCAGAGCAGGGGGTGCAGGCCGGCATGCACCATGACGGCATGCACTTCTTTCCGCTGCCCATGGGCTCACGGGCAGCCAAGCATGGCCTGCTGTGCATGAATCACGAGTACATCGATCCGGGTTTGCTGACGCCTGACGGCAACAAGCAGATGACTGAAGAGAAGTACAAGAAGGCGTTGGCGGCGGTAGGCGCATCAGTGATCGAGGTGGCCAAGCAGAAAGATGGCAGCTGGCAAGTGGTGCGTCCGTCCCGCTATGCTCGCCGTATCACCCTGGAGACGCCGATGGTGCTGCAGGGGCCGGCCGCTGGTCATCCGCTGATGCAGACCCAGGACGACCCCACGGGTCGTGAAGTGCTGGGTACCTTTAACAATTGTGCCAATGGCTGGACACCTTGGGGTACCTACCTGACCTGCGAAGAGAACTTCGACGCCGCCTTCTGTGATTTCAGCCAGAAGCAGGATCACGATTTCAACAAGACACGCTATGGTGTGCAGGACGAAGAAAAGCTCTATAAATGGGCCGATGTCGACCTGCGCTGGGACAGGCAGATCAATCGCAACGAGATCAACCGCTTTGGCTGGGTGGTGGAGATCGACCCCTATGATCCCGCTGCCAAGCCGGTGAAGCGTACTGCCCTGGGGCGTATCAAGCACGAAGGGGCGACGCCTGCCCTGGCCAAGGATGGCCGGGTGGTGATCTATATGGGCGATGACCAACGCTTCGAGTACATCTACAAGTTTGTCAGCGCCAAGGCCTGGAACCCCAAGAACCGCAAGGCCAATCGCGATCTGCTGGACGAAGGCACGTTGTATGTGGCCCGCTTCAACGAGGATGGCAGCGGCAACTGGCTGGAACTGACCCAGGGCAAGAACGGCCTGACGGCCGACAAGGGCTTTGCCAGCCAGGGCGAGCTGTTGATCAAGACACGCTTGGCGGCTGACCTGGTGGGTGCCACCAAGATGGACAGGCCGGAGTGGATATCGGTCAACCCCCATAAGGCGGGTGAGGTTTACTGCACGCTCACCAACAACAACCAGCGCGGCGCCGAGGGCAAGCCTGGGGTGGATGCCGCCAATCCACGCAAGAACAACCTGTTCGGCCAGATCATCCGCTGGCAGGAGCGCGACGGTGATGTGGCCGCAGCGGATTTCAAGTGGGATATCTTTGCCATGGGCGGCCGGCCTGACGCGGCAGCCGAAGAGCACAAGAACCACAAGCAGCTGGGCGATCTGTTTGGCAGCCCCGATGGCCTGGCCTTCTCGGATAGCGGCATTCTGTGGATACAGACCGACATCAGCACCAGCATACTGAACCAGAAGGAATATGCAGGCATGGGCAACAATATGATGCTGGCCGCGTTGCCCGAAACGGGCGAAGTACGCCGATTCCTGACCGGCCCGAATGGCAGTGAGATCACTGGTATCAGTTTCACCCCAGATCAAACCACGCTGTTTATCAATATCCAGCATCCTGGCGAGCCCGCCAGCGAAGTATCGGATCCGGCCAAGCCGACGGCGGTTTCTGCCTGGCCCGATGCCAACCCCGCAGGCCGGCCGCGCTCGGCAACGGTGGTGGTGCGTAAGCTCGATGGCGGGGTAATTGGCCTGTAGTTTGGCTAGCTAGCCGACAGGGCGGTACAGACAAAAAGGCCGGTGATGAAACCGGCCTTTTTGCGTCCAAGACCACACCGAGGGGATCAGGAGGTCAGCGGTTCCACATGGATGGTGACTTGGCAGCGGTTCAGCTCAGCCATGATGGCCGCCTCCAGTGCGTCGCAGAATGTATGGCTATCGGCCACGGTCATATCGGGTGCCACCAGCAACTTGAATTCGACGAAGCGCCGATTGCCTGCCTTGCGGGTGCGCAAGCCCGTGTAACCCAAGCCAGGGGCGAGTTGCTGCTCCAGTATCCGGCGGATGCTGTCCAGCTCTTCGGCGGGCAGTGCTGCGTCCATCAGGCCGTCGGCGGATCGGCGCAGCAGGTCGGCGCCGGTACGAACAATGTTGGCGGCCACCACGATGGCGATCAGCGGGTCCAGCCACCACCAACTGGGCGGCAGCACCAGCAGCAGGCAAAGCGCGGCTACCACGCCGGCCGAGGTCCAGACATCGGTCAGCAGGTGCTTGGCATCGGCTTCTAGCACGATGCTGTCGTGCTTGCGTGCGTAACCCAGCATCAGCCAAGCCAGCCCACCATTGACTGCGCTGGCCACCAGCGAAATCAGCATGCCCACGCCCAGCTGGGCCACCGGCGTGGGATGCAGCAGCCGCTGCACGGCTTCGTACGCGATGGCCAGGGCGGCGACGAAGATCAAACCACCTTCCAGACCGCTGGCAAAGTATTCGGCTTTTTCGTGCCCGAAAGGGTGGCCGGGGTCGGCGGGCAGGGCGGCGATGGTCAGCGCCACCAGCGCCGCAATAGCGGCGGCCAGGTTGACGAACGACTCCATGGCGTCTGAGTACAGGCCGACCGAGCCTGTCAAATGGTAGGCCCAGAACTTCAGCCCCAGGGTAAGGCAGGCCGCCGCGATGGAGAGCATGGCCAGGTGGCGGGGTTGCAGGCCGGAGGGGGCGGGGTGCGGGCTGGACATGATCAGTGCGTGGTGTGTGGGAGTTGAACAAGGGCCTGTTGCCCTGCCGCCATCACGGCCTGGCTCAGCCGCTGTGCGGCTTCGGGCTCCAGCCGCCAATGCTGCCAGTAAAGCATCACCCGCTGGCGCTGCGCGGGGGCGAGTTCGATCAGCTCGGCCTCATGGGCCAGGTTCGGCAACTGTAATACCGGCACAAAGCCGTAGCCCAGCCCCAGCCGTATGGCAGACAGGAAGGCCTCGGGCGAGGGTAGCAGATGGCGCGGAAACTGGGCGGCCGCTACGCCAAAATGCTGTTCGATAAATTGGGTGTGCAGGGTGTCCTTGCGATTGAAACTGATGGCGGGAGCCTGCTGCCAGCAAAGGCCCTGCAAACCGTGGGGAAGCCATTGCGCGGCAAAGCTGCGGGTGGCCACGCAGGCATACTCCATCATGCCCAGGGGTTCTGCCACGCCCCCGGCCAGCGGTGTGGCCAGGGCCGTGATGCAGCCGCTGACCTCACCGCGTTGCAGCCAGCTGTGTGTGTGGTTTTCATCATCGAGCATCACCTCCAGCAGCAGGCCTTGGCGCACGCAAGCGGGCTGTACGCCGGGCAGGAACCAGGTGGCCAGGCTGTCGGCATTTACCGCAACGCTGAGGCTGATGCTGCGGCCCGGTGCCGGGCATAGCTGATCGGCCACGGCCGCCTCCATCAGGCGTAGCTGGCGTATATGCCGCAGCAGGGTGTGGCCGGCCGCCGTGGGTTGCGGCGGCGATGTGCGTATCAGCAGGGCGCAGCCCAGGGTCTGCTCCAAGGTGCGCAGGCGCTGTGAGATGGCGCTTTGTGATAGGTGGAGGTGCTGGGCCGCGCGCTCGAAACCGCCTTCATCGAGTATGCAGGCAAACGCTTCCAGTTGTTGTCTATCTAGGTTCATCAGTTTTGCTAATGATTTATTCAATGTCTTGATAATAAGTGATGCTGGCCGACTTGCGGCCTAGGCTATGTCTGCCAACCATGCAGAGAGGCTGCAGGGGGCAAGACAAGGAAACAGGTATGGCTTTTCTGCCACGTGAGTTTGTGGTGCCGGCAACGCTGGTCACCGAGCGCTGGAAGATGCGCAGCATCAACATCAATGATGTGGTGAAGGATTTCGATGCGGTGATGAGCAGCCGTGAACATCTGCGCGCCCGCTTTGGCGATATCTGGGGCTGGCCCAGTGATGACTGGACGCTGGAACAGAACCTGGTGCACCTGGGCTGGCACCAGCATGAGTTCGTGCTGCGGTCCTCATTCGACTATGCGGTGATGAGCCTGGACGACAGCCGCCTGCTGGGCTGCGTGTATGTGGATCCACCGTACGGTGGGGCGCCGGGCATAGAGGCCGAGGTCTGGTTCTGGGGCCGGCAGAGCGAGCTGGCCAGTGGCCTGGAGGGGCATATGGAGGCGGTACTACGAGCCTGGTTGGCCAGCCACTGGCCATTCAAGCGGGTGCTGTTTCAGGGGCAGGCGCTGGATATCTAGCCTGCTCCGCGCTACACCACCGTCAGATGGTTGTCCCAATGGTGGGGGTAACGCTGGCTGGCCTGTACCGTCAGCTTGCCCGGCACAAGCTGCCAAAGCTCGCCTTGCTCGCCGCTTGCCAGCCAGCGGTCAGGCAGGGCTGCTGCGCCGAATACCCTGGGCAGGCTCAGTTGGGCGGTAGCCTGGCCTTCGCTGCTCCATTCGGTCAGCAGGTTGCCTGTGGGGCAAGGCATGAGGAAACGATTGCCCAGGGCAGCCAGGCTGGCGGCGTATCCCTGCATGGCCTGGGCCAGTTCGGGCGGCGTACTGGCATAGGCAAACTGGCCGTCGCGCAGGATGGCCAGCATGGGGGAGGTATTGCTGCCCTCGTTCTGCAGCGCCGTGCCTACCGTACCATCGGCCGTGACGGCCAGGTGGCGGATAGAGAGCTTGCTGTCGGGTAGCCGGTATTCTTGCAGCAGTCCGCCATCACGGCTGTCTATCAGCACCAGCGAGGGGTCCATGCGGTCGAGATTGCGTTTGTAGCGCCCTGTCTCGGGCAGGGTGAGGATGCCACCGTTGGCTACCACCAGGGTATGTGGGTTCAGCCAGAGGATTTCATGTGGGCCGACGCCATGACTGGGGCGGTCTTCCAGGCGTTTGAAACTGCGGGCATCCCGGATTGCCAGACGGCCAGCACCGGTATTCTCGTCGGTCTCGGCGGTGATCAGATGCCGTCCATCCTGGCTAAAGACTGCATGGCCCACCAGGTTGCGTTCATCTTCCAATGCAAACTGCTTGAGCAGCTTGCCACGGCGCCAGTCTATCCGCGCCAGGTAGTAACCTGGCCGGCGGGCAACCACGATGGCTTCGCCATAGCGCTGCGGGTCGGGGACCAGTACATGACCGCGTGCCGGCAAGGGTGCACTGGCACGCTCCAGGGTACCGGCGCACCATTGTTCATCGCCATCCCAGCCGGCGGACAGTACGACGGGCTGGCGTTGGCGGCCGGCTGCCAGCAGGGGCAGGGTGGCCAGCGTCAGGCCGGCGCCGAGCAGCTGGCGGCGGCTTAGGCGCATGTTTGCTGTCCTGGGGGCATGGCAAGCGCCGGCAAGCCTGGGTTGCCGCGATGGGGCTCAAGCATGGCTAGCTGGTGCGCCACGCAGTGGGTGCAAGCGACGGATGTCACGGCTAGTCACCGTCGCTGTCCTTGAAGCCTATGGTCACGCCTACCGCATCGGCTACTTGCAATTCGATGATGCCTTGCAGCTTCTTGATGCTATCGAGAAAGGGTTGGATGCTGGCAGGCTTGGCGGCTGCGCTGGCGGCCATATCGGCAGGCAGCTTGGCCAGGTGTTCGCGGGCGATGGCAAATTCTTCGCGCAGGTGCTGGGCCAGCAGGGGTTTTTCTACCGCCAGCCGGTCGACGAAGCTGGGTGCCTGGCGATTATCAAGAAACAGCTGTTCCAGCGCATTGAGCGTGGCCGCCATGCCGGCATGGGTGCCGTGGCTGCGCCAGGCATCGAATATCTGGCGGGTGGGTTTCTGGGTCAGCTTGGGGCTGCCCAGGCGGCCCACCTTCTTGTCACGCAGTGCTTCCACGCTGCCGGCGATCAGGTTGACGGCCTCCTCAAAGGCCTGGCGGCCTGCATCGGTATCCAGCGCAGTGCTGCTGTAGCCTTGCCAGTCCTGTTGCAAGGACTGGGCTTCGCTTGCAACATCGGCCGCTAGTGCCTGGGTGTACTGGCAGCGCTGGCGGAAATGCAGGCGGCCCAGCTGCGCATTGGCCCGGTCATCCCCCCACAGCAGGTATTCCAGCGCAGGCAGGCCCTGTGCATTGGCGCCGACACTATCGGCAATGGGGGCATCGCGTTCCACCAGCCGCACGGCTTCTTCCACCTTTTGCGGCTTGACCGGCCAGGCGTCTATCTGCCAGGCGGTACGGCGGCTCAGGGCCGGCCCCATGGGTAGCGCCTCCACGGCACGCCAGGCCACATAGGTTTGCAGCCAGGCTTGCCGGGCGGCCCGTATCTCGCTGTTGCCCAGGCGTTTGCACAGTGCATCCACGCTGTCTTTCAGCACCAGGCTGCTGGCTTGCAAGGTCTGCACCCGGCCCAACTGCTGGCTTTGCCACGCCTTTACCACGGCAGTGGCATCCAGCCCCTCTGCATGGACGTTGAGCAGCGAGCCGCAGGCGAGGGCAATCAGGGCAGGGCGTAGCAACATGCGCGGTATTCCTGGTAAGGGTGAGGCTGGGTATTGGCAGGGCCGGCGCGGGGTAGGCGCCGCCCTGAAAAGCTACAGAGACTGCAGGAAGCGGGTTAAGTTCTCGCGATCGGTGCGGCTGAGCTTGAGTACATGCTGCTTGCTGGCTTCGGCTTCGCCACCGTGCCACAGCACTGCCTCCATCAAGTTGCGGGCGCGGCCATCATGCAGGTAGCGGCTGTGCTTGTTGACCGTCGGTACCAGCCCCAGGCCCCACAGCGGTGGTGTTTTCCAATCGCGGCCGCCAGCGGCATAGTCGGGTCGGCCATCGGCCAGGCCTTCGCCCATATCGTGCAGCAACAGGTCGGTATAGGGATAGATGGTCTGCTGGCCCAGTTGCGGCACCGCCTTGAAACTGCCGGTAGTGTAGCTGGGTACATGGCAGCTGGCGCACTGGGCCTGGTGGAAGACTTCACGGCCACGGCGTACCTTGGGGTCGTCCTGATGGCGGGCAGCCGGCACGGCCAGGGTACGGCTGTAGAAGATGACAGACTCCATCAGGTGATCGGCGATCTCCAGCTTGCCGCCGCTGGGGGCTTTGCGGCAGTCGGTCTGTGCCTTGGTGCACTCTTCATGGGGGAAGCGGCGTGAGGTGATGCCGATGTCGCCCAGGAAGGCGCCTGCGCTCTGGTGCGCCACGCTGCCGGTGTTGGCCTTCCAGCCGTAACGGCCTATCACCATCTTGCCGGCATAAGCGTCCCAGACCCGGTTGGGCCTGCCCTTGATATCGCCACCCGTGGCGGCCTGCCGCTGGGCATTGGCCAGGATATCGCTCTCCTTGATGGCCTCCAGCAGGCCCAGGCCTATCATCTGTGGCGCAATGCGGGGGGACAGCATGGTCTGCGGGTGCATGGCGCCATAACCCAGTTCAGTCAGCTGATAGCTGGGCTTGAGCAGGCTATAGCGCTCACCATCGGCAAACTGGCCGCTGATCTCCTGGTAGCGGATCTGTACCTGGCCCTCGGGTTTGACATCGGGGATGGCATCGTTGTTGAACTGGCCGCCGTAGACCGGTTCGCCCACGGGGCCGCCATGCGCGTCTGTGCCGGGTATGGACAGGCGTATCAGCAATGCCAGTGGCTGTTCGGTCTGCAAGCCGTTCTCGAAGCTGGGTGGGGCGCCGCGGCCGTCCAGCGCATGGCAGGCGCCGCAGGAGCGGGCGATGAAATGGGGGCCCAGGCCGTCGCGTGCCGTCGTGGAGGCGGGCGCCTCTACCCAGTTTTTCTTGAAGAAGGAGTTGCCGATGACAAAGGTTGTCCGCTGCTGGTCATTGAGATTGGCAGCGGGCAGGGAGAAGGCATTCTGGCCGGCATCGATGGTGGTGGTCTTGCCGCCAGGCAGGGCCTCGTCCGGGCTGTAGGGCGGAACCAGGGACACACCGGTGGCGAGCACGGTGCCGGTCAGTATCAGGGGAAGCAGCAGTTTCATATCGGGGCCGGGAAACGACAAAGAGGGCATGGCCGCTGTGCGGTCATGCCCCCAGGGTGGGCGATCCCCCTGGGTAAGGGGGACGGGAATTATACGTTGGTATTGAGGTTCTTGATGCCCAGGCTCTTGGCGGCGCTGACTATGCCCTTGGCCTGCTTGCGCAGGGCATCGATCACGGCGCGAACGCGCTGGCGACCGGGGGCGGTGTTCTTGCCGACGATCTCCTGATCGAACGGTGCCTTGATTTCGCCAGCGAGCTTGACCGAAGCGGCAATGTCGGCGCTGGTCTTGTCAGCTAGTTTGGCATCTTTGGCGGCGACCAGTGCACGCAGCGAGGGGCCGGCCAGCACGGAGCCATCGGCACGCTTGTAGCTGCCTTCCCAGACGTTCTGTATGCCTTGGGCGTTGGTCACCACATCGCGGTGGGTATTGTCGGCAAAGCAGCTGTGCTCGTCTTCCTGTGCCTTGGAGGCCAGTGCCACTTCCATGCGCTCGCCAGCCAGCTCGCCATGCGAGAGGGTGCCGATACCGGTCAGCATTTTTTGTACGGCAGCCGGGTCGGCTACGAACTTGGCGCGGAAATTGGCGGCATTGGGCGCCCATTCGCGGCTGACGCTGGCCAGGTCGTCAACCAGCAGGTCGCTGACGATCTTCAGGTAAGCACGGCGGCGATCGGCATTGGGGGCCTTGCCGTCCACAAAGTCGGTATAGGGGCGTGCACCTGGGCCGTCCTTGGACAGATCCTGGCCCCACAGCAGGAATTCGATGGCATGCCAGCCGGTGCTGATGTTCTCTTCGCCGCCCTTCTCATTGAGGCCTATCAGTGCGTCGCGGCTGAGCTTGGCCTTGGCGTTGTTGACCACGCCAGCCTTGGGTTTGCCCTTGACGTAGTCGACATAGGCCTCGTCCATCGGCCAGGCGTTAATCTGGCCTTCGGGGCCATTGTCGCCATCGATGGGGCCGCCATAGAAGCGGAAGGCTTCGGTCTGGCCATACCATTCGCGGGCAGCCAACCAGCTCTGCCGGGCTTTGTTCAGGCCTTCCTCAGAAGGGGCGGCCAGGAAGGCGTCGATGCTGGACTGCAGCTGCTTGGCGCCAGCCAGGCTGTCTTCATAACCTGCGTGCACCAGCGCGGCGTAATGGTTGGCCACGGTGGCGGGCGTAACAGGCTCGGCTGCCTGGGCAAACAAGCTGGTGGCCAGGGCGGCGGCGATCAGGCAGGGGCGGAACAGCGACATGGCGAGCTTCCTCTTGGAGGGATGGCGTTTATACGAAACCATAATGCTAACGGTAATGGGAATTGTTATCAACCTTGCCAGTTGACGCTGCGCGCTTTGTTGGTTTTTGGTGCATCCCTGTGCGGCGGGCAGTGGGCGGGTGGGGTTAAGCTCGCGCAGCAAAGCTGGCGCTTGGATAGTTAGCCTTCTAGAGCAGGGTATACAGGCGGGCCATGGCGGCGCATAGCACACCAGCGATGAGGGTGTGGGCGCTACGCCTTAACCAGCCGGGCCGGCTGCTGCCGGCCACGTAATGCACCAGCAGTGCCCCCAGGGTGGCTGGCGCCAGTTGCCAGCTGGCCTGAGTCAGCCAGCAGGGCCAGGCTACGGCCGATACACCAAGCAGCCAGCTGGCCGCCGTCAGCCGCGTGGCCCGGCCTATATAGCCTCGGGCGGGCGAGGCCAGCCCCAGTTGCAGCAGCTCCTCGGCAAGTATGCTGTCGGGCTCTTGGGCCAGGCGCTGGCAGGTGGCCTGGGCGGCCGGGTAATCCTGGCCGGCGGCAATCAGCAGGCCGGCCAGGCCCAGGGCCGACTCGCTGGGGGTGAGTGCTGCGGCGACTTCGGCATGCTGGGCTTGTAGGGTTGCACGTAGCCGGCTGGCCTGGCGCCAGCTTTGCCAGGCAAAGGCGCTGGCACCCAGTAGTGCCAGCATGATCAGCAGCAGTTCACGGCTGGCATTGAGGCTGTCCAGCCCCCATAGCGTGCACAGCAGGCACAGTGCCAGCAGGGCCGCGTCCTCCGCCCGCTTGGCCAGGGGGGGCTGGTAGGGAAGGCGGTAGGGCGCCAGGCCGCTCATGCCTGCGGCAGCCAGCCAGGGCAGCAGGCGGCGACCTTGGCCGCGGGCCAACAGCCATGCCAGCAGGCGCACCCACCGTGGGGGCGTGGCAATAGGCAAGGTGGCGGCGATTTCCAGGTGCCACCATTGCCGTGGCGTGCCGGACGCACTATCTGCCAGGGCAAGATGCAAGGGACGGGTGTGCTGGGGAGCGAGGCGCATCAGCTGGAACAGCGGGGGGAGCGGGCGTGGATGGCGGGGGCGGGCGTCCGCATCAGCGGGGCGGCTCATTCGTCCGGGGGGCTGGCGTCAGGATGGGGCGGCGCATCCGTCAGCAGGCGCCAGGCGCCATCCAGCAAGCCTTCTATGGGTTTGAAGCGGGTTTTGTAGGTCATCTTGCGGCACTCTTCTATCCAGTAGCCGAGATAGACATAAGGCAGGGCCAGTTCCTGCGCCAGGCTGACCTGCCACAGCACGTTATAGGTGCCATAGCTGGCCTGTGGGTCGTCAGGCTCAAAAAAGGTGTAGACCGAGCTGAGACCGTCATTCAGCTTGTCTATCAGGCTCACCATCTTCAACTGGCCGTCCAGGCGGAACTCGGCCAGGAAACTGTCTACCTGGCTCTTGAGTATGAAGTTCTCGTACTGCTCCCGGTTGTCCTCGTCCATACCCCCGCCGCTGTGGCGGCTGAGCTGGTAGCGATGGTAGAGGGCGTAGTGTTCGTCGCGGTACTCCAGCGGCAGCATGGTGACACTGAGATCACCATGGCGCCGCAGTATGCGGCGTTGGGTGCGGTCGGCAACAAACTCGTTGCTGCGCAGGCGTACCGGTACGCAGGCACGGCACTGGTCGCACCAGGGGCGATAGGTGAACAGGCCGCTGCGCCGAAAGCCGTTGCGCACCAGTTGGCTGTAGATATGGGTATCGATCAGCTCCGCCGGTATGGCCACCTGCGAGCGTGCCATCCGGTCATCCAGATAGCTGCAAGGGTAGGGGGCGGTAGCGTAGAACTGCAGGCGTATCAGTTTGCTGTCGCTGGGATGGCTCATGGCAGGCGCCCTTCGCTGGCTGACTGATGGCGATAATGCCATGCACCGGCCTCGGCCGGCAGGGCGGTCAGCCTGCGCAGTTCGGCCAGGAAATCCACGCGGCCGATCTCACGCCCGCCGAAGCGAGCCAGATGGTCTGTCCGCATCTGGCAATCGATGAGGCCATAACCCTGTTGCTGCAACCACTGCACCAGGTGCACAAAGGCCAGTTTGGAGGCATCGGGACGCTGGGTGTACATGGATTCACCGTAGAACATTTTTCCTATGGCCACACCATAGAGCCCGCCCACCAACTCACCGTCCATCCAGCACTCAGCCGAGTGCGCCCAGCCCAGCGTATGCAGGCGGCAGTAGGCATCGATCACTTCGGGCACGATCCAGGTACCGTCCTGGCCGGGCCGGGCGCTACCGGCGCAATGGCTGATCACGCTGCGGAAGGCGGTATCGAAACGGATTTCGTAGGGCTTGTGGCGCAAGGTCTTGGCCAGCGAGCGGGGAATGTGCAGCTCGCTGGGCACCAGCACCATGCGCGGATCGGGGCTCCACCAGAGTATGGGCTCGCCAGGCGCAAACCAGGGAAAGATGCCCTGATGGTAGGCAAGCAACAGGCGATCAGGGCTGAGATCGCCGCCAGCGGCCAGCAGCCCATTGGGTTCGGTCAGCGCGCTTTCCAGTGGCGGAAACGCCAGCGCGCGGCCCAACCAGGGAATCATCGCGCCTTCAGTTTGCCGGCCAGACGGGTCTGGCAGTCGGCGCAAACGCCGTACAGGTACATGGCATGATCCTGTATCAGGAAATGATGCTGTTCGGCGATGGTGTCCTGACGCTTTTCGATTTCAGCATCGTAGAACTCCTCTACCTTGCCGCATTTGACGCAGACCAGGTGGTCGTGGTGCCCGCCCTGGTTCAGTTCGAACACGGCCTTGCCGGACTCGAAGTGATGGCGTACCAGCAGGCCTGCCTGCTCGAACTGGGTCAGTACCCGATAGACGGTGGCCAGGCCCACGTCGTCCTGTTCGTCCAGCAGCAGACGGTAGACGTCTTCTGCGCTCAGATGGCGCTGCTCGCTGGTTTCGAACAGATTGAGGATTTTCAGACGCGGGCCGGTAGCTTTCAGGCCGGCATCCTTGAGGTCACTTGCTTTGCTCATGATCACGTCCAGGATGAATGATTAGGCTATGATACGGCACTTCTTGGGCTGAACGCAGTCTCCTCCGTCTACTATCGATTCCAGTATTCCATCCATGCGTACATTGCTGATCGCCACTTTGCTAGCCTCGCTTACCGCCTGCAGCTACCTGACTCCCTACAAGCTGGACGTGCCGCAAGGCAACGCCGTCACCGCAGACCAGGTGGCCAAGCTCAAGCTGGGCATGACGCGTGCGCAGGTGCGCTTTGCCTTGGGTACGCCACTGCTGGTCGATGCCTTCCACCCCAACCGCTGGGATTACCTCTACTACGATAGCAAGGGTGGCAAGGTGGAGCAGAACAAGCGCTACCATGTGTTGTTCGATGGCGATCGCGTGATAGGCATGGGTGGCGACACCTTGCCGGCCCGTGCCAGCGTGGCTGACAAGGCCCCCAAGGATCCGCGCGCCACGGCGGCGCCGGAGGCTGCTGCGCCGGTGGCGAAATGAGCGGCCCCTTGCGCGTTGCCATTGCGGGCACCTCGGGCCGCATGGGCCGGGTATTGATAGAAACCGTGCTGGCGGCTGGCGACTGCCGGTTGACGGTGGCGCTGGACAGGGCGGGGTCAGCCAGCCTGGGGCAGGATGCAGGACACAATCTGGGCCAGCATACTGGTGTGGCTATCCGTAGCGATGTGGCTGCGGCGCTGCGTGAGGCCGATGTATTGATTGACTTCACCCGCCCCGAAGGCACGCTGGCCCACCTGGCCATTTGCCGTGAACTGGGGGTGAACCTGGTCGTGGGCACCACCGGCTTCGATGAAGCCGGCAAGGCGGCGCTGAAGGATGCTAGCCAAGATATAGGCATCGTGTTTGCCCCCAATATGAGCGTGGGGGTCAACCTGACCTTCAAGCTGCTGGAAATGGCTGCCAAGGTGCTGGCCGAAGGTTACGATATCGAGATCGTCGAGGCGCACCACCGCCACAAGGTGGACGCTCCTTCCGGCACCGCGCTGCGCATGGGCGAAGTGGTGGCCGACGCCCTGGGGCGCGACCTCAAGACCTGTGCGGTCTATGGCCGGGAAGGCGTGACCGGTGCCCGCGATCCATCCACCATCGGCTTTGCCACCGTGCGTGGCGGCGATGTGGTGGGTGACCATACGGTGATGTTCATGGCTGATGGCGAGCGGGTGGAAATCAGTCATAAGGCCAGTTCACGCGCCACCTTTGCACAAGGCGCTGTACGCGCTGCGCGCTGGCTGAAGCAGCAGCCGGCGGGGTTGTACGATATGCAGGATGTGCTGGGCCTGCGCTAGGGAGAGCCTGGCGCTGGACGCCGGCGCAGCCTAAAACAGGTGCTCGGCATCAGGTGTGGACGATGGCGGAAAATCGACACTTTTGTCGCCCGCCCAGCACGAGAGACAAAAAACGGGGAGCCATGTGCTCCCCGTTTTGCTAGGCTCCAGCTACCTCTTACTATTTTGCATGGAGCCTGCCGCATGACCTTCCATACCACCGATATCAGTGATCATCAGGGCGAACGGGTGCAGGTGGCTGACACTATCTTCCGCCATTTTGGCCAGCGCGGACGGTTTGCCGGGCAGATTGCCACGCTCAAGGTATTCGAGGACAACAGCCTGGTGCGTGCTGCACTGGAAACCCAGGGGCATGGCCGGGTGTTGGTGGTGGATGGCGGCGGCAGCCTGCGCTGTGCCCTGGTTGGTGGGCAACTGGGTGAGCTGGCGGTGCAGAATGGCTGGTCCGGCATCGTGGTATGGGGCTGCGTGCGCGATACGGCCGAACTCCAGGGCCACGATGTCGGCATCCTTGCGCTGGCTAGCCACCCACGCAAGAGTGTGAAGAAAGGTGAGGGCAGCCGCGACTTGGTACTACACTTCGCAGGTATCAGTTTTGTCCCTGGCCACTGGTTGTATGCCGACGAGGATGGCTTGCTGGTCGCGCCTGAACCCGTTATCTGATAACCCGGCCTGCGTGCCCTGGGCCGGCACGCACAGGCCCTGATGCGGCCCTTTGAAGCCAGGCAAACACCATGCATCAGCGTTCCCTTTCCGCCCTGGTGGCGGACCCGTCATCCACCGTTAGGCTGTCCTTGCGCGCCATCCTGCAGGGTTGCGACGTGGGCCGCATTGATACCGCCTCGACCATCAGCGAGGCGCGCCGCCGATTGCTGGACAGCAAATACGATCTGGTGTTGTGCGAGTTCCATTTCGAGTCGGAAGAAACGGGCCAGGATCTGCTGGAAGAGTTACGCGAGAAAAAGCTGCTACCGCTCTCCACGCTGTTCTTCATGGTCACGGCCGAGGCCAGCTATGCCAAGGTGGTGAATGTGGCGGAGGAAACCCCCGACGACTACATGCTCAAGCCGGTACAGGCCGGGGAGTTGTCGGAGCGCATAGAGAAGGCCTTCAATCGCCGCCAGGCGCTGATGGAAATCTATGAGGCGCTGAACGACAAGCACTACAACAAGGCGCTCAAGAGCGCACAGCAGATGATGGCGGTGAAAACGCCCTACCTGGGCGATATCGTCAGGCTGGCTGCCAATATCCTGTTCCGCCTGGGGCGGCTGGAAGAAGCCGCCACCATGTACAAGCGTATCCTGGCCACCCGCAATCCGGCCTGGGCCAAACTGGGCCTGGCCAGGGTGGCTTTGCGCATGGGCGACAAGGCAATGGCCGAGACGGCCATGCTCGATATCGTCAACCTGCATTTCCGCTACCTGCCGGTCTATAACCAGCTGGCCGAGTTGTACCTGTCGGAAGAGCGTTACGATGATGCGCTCGATATCACCGAGCAGGCGCTCAAGATCACGCCCAACAACCTCAAGCGCCTGCAGCGGGCGGGGCAGATAGCCTGGAGCCTGGGGGATGCGACCAAGGCGGCCGAGCACCTGGGCCGTGCGGTGCGCTTGAATGGCAAGGCGGTAGACCTGGATTACCGCAGCATCTTTCACCTGGCCCTGCTGCAGTTCAACGCGGGCGGGCTGCCCGACGGCGCCAGCCTGGTCAAGCAACTGCTGGCCAAGTGCAAGGCCGAGGAGCTGGGGGTGGAAGGGCGTCGGGGGGAGTGGTATGCCGAGCTGGCGCAGGCGGCGGAATCAATCGCCCGGCGCGAGCCGCTGGCGGCCATCGATGTCATGCGCAAGCTGGCGACACACTGGGACGCACCGGATTTTGACTTTGCCTTTGCGCTGGATTACCTGGCCTTATTGGCACAGCTGTATGCCGAGGATATCGCCAGCACCCTGATAGCCTGGATAGAGCCCATCGCCTTGCGGTTTGACAGTGGCCGGCATGCCGACCAGCTGTTGGTGCAGCCCCTGGTCAAGCACCCCAAGCTGGTGGAGGTGATCACAAGGGCGGGCGAGGTGATAGCCCAGACCACCAATCAGGCGGCCAAGATGATGGTGGAGAACGACTCACGTGCGGCCGCCGAGCTGTTGATCCAAGAGGGGCAGCGTACCCGCAACAACCGGCTGCTGGCGGCGGCGGCCAATGCCGCCGCAAAGAACTATCTGAGCTACAAGGAGCCGGCCTTCAGGCAGCAGGCTGAGACCTGCCTGGCCTTCATGGTGCCGGCCGACGACCAGCTGACCTTGCGGTTGCGGGCGCAGATGGGCAGTGTGAAGGTGGCCGATGACACCGCTGACACAGCCGCCGCTTCGGTCCCGCCAGCGGACGGTAGCGACTAAGCGCCGCTCACAAAGACCATCTGGTGTGTGCAAGCTTGCCGTACCCATGTACTGTCTGCTGCGCGCGCCATCGCTAGCACGCTTAGCCAGATCCGCTGCGCTGAAATAGGTTATCAGCGCCAAGCTGGAACTTTTTTGCCGCCAGCACTGAATACGGGTAGAGGGTGCCGTGTCGGGCACCCATAACCCGAGCCCAATGTGTCCGCCCTAGCCCAGCCTACCGATGCCGAGCTGCACCACCGCCTGATGGCGGGCGACGAGGCGGCCTTTACCCAGGTCTATCGCCGCCACAAGGATGTGGTCTACCGCTTTGCGCTGATGCTGTGTGGCGCCAGCGGACTGGCTGCCGATGCCACCCAGGAAACCTTCTTGCTGTTGATACGCGAGCCTGCCCGGTTTGATCCGGCACGGGGTGGGCTGTCCGCCTTTTTGCTAGGTGTGGTGCGCAATCTGGTGCGGCGGGGGCGCGACGACCAAGCCGTCGCGGCGCCGGACGAGGACGACGCGACCGCCGACTGCAGCCATGACCCCACCCCACTGGCGACCCTGCTGGCGGGCGAGACCCTCAACAGCCTGCATCAAGCCATTTTGTCCCTGCCATTTGCCTACCGCGAAGCCCTGGTGCTGTGCGATCTGCAGGAACTGCCCTATCTCGATGCTGCCAACGTGATCGGCTGCCCCATCGGCACCGTGCGTTCGCGCCTCAACCGCGCCCGCGCCCGGCTGGCTGAACTGCTGGCCGAACACGCGCCCTTGCGCCTGGAGACCACCTTATGACACCCGATGAGAAAGCCCTGCATGCGGCCTATGCGCCGCTGCGCCAGGACCTGGCCACCGCAGTGCCGCCTGCCGGCCTAGAGGAAGGTCTGTTGGCCGCCTTCCGCCAGCAGCATGCCCCCGTCAGCCGTTGGCAGCGGCTTTTGCAGTGGTTACGGCAGGACAGGGGGCTATATCTCTCGCTGGGCGGCAGCTGTGTGGCCGCCCTGGCGGCCTTGATGTGGCTGCGCCCCATGCTGTGGAACGAGACACAGGCCTTGCAAGCTGCCCCTGCCGGCACCTTGGCGCCCGCCGCCAGCACCGAGCTGACCACGGCTTTTTTCCCCCTGGGCGACCCAGCCCGTATCGAGGCCGCCCAGCATGCCCGCATGGTGAGGGTGTCCATGCCCAGGGCCTCGCTGGCGGCCTATGGCTTGCCGGTCAACCCGGAACTAGCCGACGAGGCCATCGAGGCCGACCTGCTGGTTGGCGACGATGGCGCACCGCTGGCCTTGCGCTTTGTACGCGGTAAATACCAACTGATCTGAAAGGAATGCCATGACAACCCAATATCTGCCGCTGGGGCTGCTGCTCTGCCTGCTGACCCCCCAGGCCATGGCCGACGAGGTGGTGGAGGAGCGCATCGTGCTGGCTGGCGATCCATCCCCCGCAACGGGCGGCGGCAAGAGCACGGTGGAGAAGCGCATTATCATTACCCGGGTGGGTGGCGAAGGGGTTGGCGCACCGCCTTTACCGCCGCTCCCCCCGTTGCCGCCCACGCCGGAGATGATCAACCTGCACATGCCCGGCATGCCCTTTGCCGATGGCAATACCCTGGCCTTTGCCGGGAGTGAGTTTGGCCCCGCAGCCAACGTCAAGGGCGCGCCCTATAGCGCCGAGGCCATCAGCGAGAAAGTGCAGACCCTGCTGGATGGCAATCGCATCGTGAAACGGACGGTTACCCGGCTGTATCGCGATGGCGAGGGGCGCAGCCGGCAAGATACCTTGAACGATGATGGCAGTGTCCGCAGTGCTTTCATATTCGACCCTGTCGGCGGCGCGCATTGGCTGCTGAGCCCAGGGCGCAAGACGGCCACCAAGCTACCTTTCCCTGTGATGCCCAATGCGCGGGTCGAGGTGCGGCACCATGAAGGTGGGCCGGAAAGCGACGGCCAGGCAGGCAAGGAGCTGAGGGTGGAGCGCAATGTGGTGGTGTTGCGTGGCCAGGATGGCAAGGAGATGCGCCTGGAGCATGGCAGCGAACCTGAGTCCGGCGCGGCCCGCAAATCCTTGGGTAGCAAGGAGATAGAAGGGGTGAAGGCAGAAGGCAGCCAGCTAGTCCGTATCATACCCGCCGGCCGTATAGGCAATGAAAAGCCTATCCAGATCGTGACGGAGCGCTGGTACGCACCGGAGCTGAAGGTGGTGCTGGCAACCCAGACCCGCGACCCACGCAGCGGCGAATCCAGCTATAAGCTGACCAAGCTCAAGCGCAGCGAACCAGCCAGCGACCTGTTCAAGCCGCCGGCTGACTACAAGGTGCGTGATGTCATGGCCAAACAACCCAAGGCACCAACCCCACCGGCCCCACCCGCACCACCCAAAGCACCTTGAACACCAGCCGCTGCGGCGGCTGGCCTGGTACTAGCAGAGGGATAGCTGATACACCGTGCGCCTGGGCTGGTGCTCATACCCGCCCAGCCGCACATGCAGTGCCATGGAAGCGCTGTTGCTGCTGGCCACCATGGCACGCAGATGGTGCACCCCCCGCCGCTGCAGCACCTCGCCTGCCTGGGCATACAACGCCGCAGCCAGGCCCTGGCCTTGCAATGCCGGCATGACCCCGACGGCATCGACCTCTACGCCGCTGACCAGCAAGAAGGCCTGGTAGCGGCCCTGCTCATTGACCAGCACGCGGCTCACTGTCCAGTCTGCAGCCGACCATTCCTCCCGCATGGTGTTTTCATCCGGCACCGGGGCGTTGGGCACCTGCTTGAAGCACTGGGCATAGCATGCGCGCAGGGCAGGCCAGTCTATCTCGGCGTAGGGCAGGCTACGCAGCCCTGCTGCCAGCGTGGTGCTGCCGGCAATCGGCAGGGGGAGCGCCCAGTGGACAAACTCGAACACCGGCACGAAGCCGGCAGCCAGCAGCGCCGCCTGCTTGGTGGACTCGGCCGCAACGGCGCTGATGCGCAAGCGTTTGGCGCCAGCCTCGCTTGCCATTGCGACTACCCGGGCAATCAGCAAGCTGGCTACCTCCTGGTCTGCTGCCACTACCGGTGCGCCATAGCCGCAGCCATCCTGTTTTATCCCCAACAGCACCCAGCCTGCACAACCCACCGCCCGGCCATTGCGCCATGCCAGGCAGGCGTGCTGGCCATGGCCGCGTGCTACGTCGGTCAGCTCCTCGGCCAAGCCCGGTTGGGCGTGGGGGGCCAGCAAGTCATCGCGCAATTGCTGCAATGCCGGTAAGGCGGCAGGCTGCAGAGGGGTCAGGGTGATGGTGTACACGGTAGCGTGGCTGGGCTTGGGGCTGCAGAGCACCAACGGGCTCATGCGGCGGCCCGCTGGCGGCAGCGCTGCATCAGCTCGCGTACATCGGCCGGCGGCGCCTGTTCCAGCCGGCGGTATCGAGCGCCATCGGGCGTGCGCTCCAGCAGGCGGTAGTTCACCAGTTCGCGCCGCAGCAGCACATGGTCGCCAAACACCTCGCCCTGTCTGATGTAGTCATTCACTTCGCGCTCAGTCATATCCTGTCGGGCCGGCAGGCGGGCCCAGACAGTCCAGAGCGCGGGCAATTGTTCCGAGAACTTGCCGGGCCAGCGCAGCAGGCGACCCTGCGCATCGAAATGGCGCAATAGCCGCTGGGCGTTGGCCGGTGCCACCATCTTGCCGGCCACCAGCCTGGGGCTGGTGAGGGGAGGTGGGGCGACGGGCGGCGCGGAGACTAGCGCCTCGGTGCCTTCACGGAAATGCTGGAAGTTCTGATAACCGGCAGCGCGCGCCAGCATATTGAGCATCTGCAGATGGCTGGGGGGCGTGCTGGCACCTGCCCATTGCTTGACCAGCGAGCGGGCCAGGGAGGAGATATCGTCAGTGTGAAACGGAAAAACGGGACGAGACATGGTCGATTCCTTGTCGTCGTGCCTGCAGTCCAAGCTGCATGCCATGGTCGCCGTTGTGGCCTGGCACTCGGGTTTCGAGCCAAGCTGCGCCGAGAGGCGCATGGAGTGGTTTTGCCTGGCAGGTTTAGCGTGGTTCAGATGAACCGGCGACGCCTGGGTGAACTGCCGACCAGCGCGCAGGATAAACCGGAAGAGGCGCTTGACTCAAGCGTGGCGATTAATCCGCTTCATACCGAGTTAGGATGGGGACGTTGCGGCGCAGCATTTCAGTAATGACGGCGTGATTCACGGCATCATCGTCAGACGGGAGATGTGCAACCCTATTGATGCGATGGATAGGTTGGTAGATGACATGCGAGGCATCCTTGAGATGTGCGTTCAGCCCCAGTTTTTTCGCTTTGTCATGAAGACGCCGGGCCTCAAGATTTCCGTAGAGGCCGAGATCAAGTTCCCGCTCCTGATGTGCCAAATCCCTGACGGCTGCGGGTGCCATGGTGCCAAATTGAGGAAGTAAGCCACGTAAAGCCACCAACTCCTTGCTTGATACGCCTGTTTCAGCAAAGCTGATAATGACATGCGCTTCGCTATGTATGCCTTGCGCCAATGCCCAGTCTCCGGACTCCCAAAGGTAAGCTAGGTGGTTGATGCCAGGCACTTTTCATGTTCCGGTTGATACGGTGGACAAGGGATGGCCGGGCCACTTGTCCGCCGTATTTAGATACCAGTTGGCCTGATTCGAGTTAGGCACTCGCCAGTGCTTCAATCTCGGCAATGGTCTTGGGTATGGGCTTGCCCAGCACGCGGGCGCCATCGGCGGTGATCAGCACGTCATCCTCGATGCGTATGCCACCGAAGTCGGCGTACTGGCGCGCCACGTCGTAGTCTATCAAACCGGTATGGCGCTGCTCGGCCGCCCAGCGTTCGATCAGCGCCGGAATGAAGTAGGCGCCTGGCTCCACGGTCACCACCCAACCCTCACGCAAGGGCCGACCCAGGCGCAGCGATTTGCGGCCGAATTCGCTGGCGCGCTCCACCCCTTCGCCGTAGCCCACCCAGTTCTCGTTGAGCGCTTCCATATCGTGCACATCCAGGCCGATGTGGTGGCCCAGCCCATGCGGGAACACCAGGGCGTAAGCACCGCTGGCGACCACCTCGGCTGCATCGCCCTTGAACAGGCCGGTGGGGGCCAGGCCGTTGACCAGCACACGGGCCGCCAGATCGTGCACCTCGCGGTAGGGTACGCCAGGTTTCATGGCATCAATGGCGGCCAGCTGCGCATCCAGCACGGCCTGGTAGACCAGCTTCTGCCGCTCGTTGAAACGGCCTGCCACCGGAATAGTGCGGGTGATGTCACTGGCGTAGTGCAGCGGGCTCTCGGCGCCGGCATCGTTGACCACCAGATCACCGGCCTTGAGGGTGTAGCTATGGCCGTGGTTGTGCAGGATATGGCCGTCGCGGCTGAAAATGACAGGGTAGGCCAGCGCACGGCCCTGGCTCTGCGCCAGGCCGGTCATCAAGCCGACCACCTCTTGCTCCTTTACGCCGGGGCGGGATGAGCGCATGGCCAGCATATGCATGCGGTAGGCGACTTCAAGGGCGTTCTCCATCTGCGCAATTTCCTCGGCCGACTTGACCGAGCGCAGTGCGATGACCGCACGGGTCAGCGATTCGGAGGCCGCATCGTCCACCGCTGCGACATAGAGCTGCAGCAGCTCCGCCAGCCAGACGCGGTGTTCGGCGCGATAAGGCGGCAGGAAGTGCACCTTGCGGCCACCGTCGCGGGCGCGGCTCACAACGCCATCGAGCTTGGACAGCGCCAGCGTCTGGCTAACCGCCACCGCCTGGGCCTGCTCGGCCAAGCTGGGCAGCGGGCCAGTCCAGACTATGCTGTCCAGGCCGCCATCGTCGCCAAACAGGGTGGCGCTATCGGCTTCCACGTCTATCACGGCAGCCAGCCCCGGCAAATCCAGCCCGAAGAAATACAGGAAGCTGGAATCCTGGCGGAAGGGGTAGATGTTGTCGGTGTAGTTCATGGGGCTGTCGGCATTGCCTAGCAGCAGGATAAGGCCAGAACCGACCTGTTGGGCCAGTGCCGCGCGACGGGCGCGATAGATGTCGGGTGCGAACATGGGGCTACCTCAATGGGAGGGTGGCAGAGTTGCGCGCATGATACCCCCGTCAGGTTGGTTTGGATGCAGGGAGCGGGCTGCAAGCGTTAGCTGGAGGTGTGGCTTGCGGCCAAGGGGTATGGCTTGAGCGGGGTATGGGCATGCCGGTAACCATACCAAGCGTGGGCTATACCAGAGACGGCCAGCAGATAGGCAATGGGCTGGGATTGCGGGCTGATACCCAGCACGATGAACGCTAATAGCCCGACCATTGCAATGGCGGCGGTAATGCCTGCAGCAAGCAAGCGCTGCTTGCGTAAACGGTGTGCCTGCTGCTGAAGCCAGCTATTACGGGTATCCGTCTTCATGCCGGTCAACCAGTCTGCGCAAAAAACCTGCACAGGAGCATGGAGGAAAGCGAGATCGTAACTGCCATTCTGATCGCTGAATCTGACCGCCATGCATGGGTGCCGGAGCGAGTCTGCGCCTGGCAAGCGGATTGTTTGGATACTCTGCATATCGGCATAGTTGAACCGGTGCAGCGACAGCAGCGAGAAATCGCTCTGGCGAACCTGCGCCAGTAGCAAAGCTTCATGACAGAGCAGGACGATGGCCTTGTCTGCGATCAAAACCAGGTAACAGCCTCGAGCTGCGTCGATGGCTTGAGGCAGGGTGGCATGATCCACGTTTGCCAAGTTGAGCAGCGTTTTCGCAATGGGCTGCGGCAGTATTTTTCCCAGTTGCAAAGGGGCAATCAGAAAGTGGGGGACAGCGTCGAACTGTAACCACAGGCCCAGCACAAGTGGCCAGAGCACCATCCACAGCGTGTAGCTGCCGCATACGCTAATGACACCGCAAAGCTGTTGTTGGGTATCGCTGCTGCCCAGTACATAGGTCGGTAATCCAAACAAGCCAAACGCAATCGCGAGCGCGGCAACACCGTATATCGTCACCCGCCACCGCTTGTGTGATGAGTGCAAGGAGGTATCGAAGAGTGCATGCCTAGGCACTGCATATACCCGGCGATATAGACGGAGGTGTGTGTATATTGCGTAAACCGTTGCACTGAAAATCGTGCCTATCAAGCCAAGGGCCAGCCACAGGCCAATCTGTTTGTTGCTGTGCAGCATGCGCCAGCGGTGCCGGTCAAAATGTGCTTTGAGTTCTGCTCCACCAAAATCGTCCAGGCGCTCCCCGCTTGCACTGTAGTGGAGGATGCGGGTTGTGCGGGGGTCCACTGCCAGCAGGGAGCCATCCCTTAGGCTGGCCATACCGAATGGATTGCTCCACCAGGGGGAAGCAGGATGTGCAGTCAGACGGCTCTGGCTATCCAGCGTACGCAGACTACCTACGCTCAAGCTGCCTGATTTCAGGGTTAACCACCAGCCAGCCTTGCCCTTGCTGAGCAAGGTTACGGGTTTGCTCATGCCCAAATGGGTGGGTAATACCAGGGTATCCTGAACCTCCAGATCCAGGCTATGGGCGACCAGACGTTTGCCCTCAGTGTCTGCTAACCAGACAAGGCCGTCAGTTGCAATATCTACCCCATAGGCGCCTGGATAGTCAGCGCGCTCGGCTATCTGTCGTGTGCCCTGAAATGCACGCAGCTTGCCAGTGCGCTTCTCCATCACAAAGGTTCTGTCGTGCTGCGCTGCATAGGCCAGCGTGACAGTGCCTTGGAATACCATATCCAGCTGTCCGACTATTTTTCCGTTGCGATCCAGTTGGTAGATGCGTTTGTCGTTCAGGCTGGCTACCAGCACACCGCCGTTTTTCCAGGCCGCCACGCTGCTGAAGGGAGCCCTGGGTGCGTTGGGAGAGGCTATTGTCGCGACAACGCTGCCATCGGCACGTGTCACGATGAGTCTGTCGCCGCCATCTATCCAGACGCGGTTCTCACTATCTACCGCCAAGGTGGACAACTCGTAGCCGTCACTCGACAGCGCCAACCATAAGCTCAAAGCGATGAGCCCGACGCCGACAACGATGATGCCAAAGTACGCCAGCAGCATGGAGGATAGGCCATGGTTCAATTGCAGCAGCTTCATCAGCATTTGGGCGTTTTTGGGGCTCAAAGGCAGAAAGGGCGTGTCTTGTTCCTGGCTCATGATGGGCCTTGGTAAATTTGGCGGTACAAAGCGCTAAGAAAGCGTTCCCGGTGTTATTACCCCGTGCACCAGTATGGTCCTGGTAGCGGAAATTTGCTCAGTGCCAGCTAGAGGCTGGGCTGCTATGGCGCAAGCGGCATGGGTGCCGGTGCAGGTGGTGGCGTCAGTACGCCGCGCAGCGTAATTAACAGCAGCAGCAGGGCAAGCAGCAAGGGGAGGGGGGCGTTGTAAGCCGTGGCACCCAGCGCAAGCAAGGTGGTCAAGCTGCTGCCGTACAGCAAAAGCAGGAAGCTGTATGCTCGGCGCGTGCGCCGTACGAGTGTCTGGTGCTGCTCTGCCAGCCAGCTATCTCGCGTCGCTGGGTGCATGTTCTGGAGCCAGGCCAGTAATGTGCGCTGGTGTTTGGGGCTTGGGGTCTCGAATTCCCGCCGCACGGCGCCGTGCTTGAAGCGGATGCGGCTTGATCCGGCATCCAGTATGAAAGATACCCCTACCGCTTCAAATTCGCCCAGGTCCTCGTAACGAAGGGTCTGCAAGCTATCCAGGCTGTAGTCCGGCGATCGTAGGCGGACCACCAGCAGGGCATCGTGGCAGACCAGGAGCAGCGCATTCCTCACACAGTAGCCAAAGTAGCAGCCGCCGGCCGCTTCCACTGCCTGACGTAGTGCGGGGCCGTGGGTGTTGGCCTTATTCAGCAAGTTATGCAGCACAAGCATATAGGCCTGGAAGTCGTATCGAGGGATACGGTGAGGTGGGAACATAAAGGCCGGCAGCATGACAACAACTAGGCTGCCCAGCTTGAGCAGCAAGAGCCCCTGGCAGTCGGTAGTACCTTGGCAAAGTTGCGTGGCGAAATCTGCCGAGAACAGCGGCACGCCTATCTTGAACATCTGCATGACAATGATAGCCCACAGGGTGAGGCCGGCCAGTCTGCTTACGTTATCGAGCTTGGCGTGGGTAGCAAATAGCGGAGACGAAGCGGGACCAGGGCGACTATCTCGCCGGACTATGTAGCCACCATAGATCACCAGAGCGGCCATCATGGCCAGGCATAGCTGAAGGAATGGATTCTTCAGGTGGTGCCAGCGATGGCGGTTCAGGTATTCCTGTAGTGTGCTATCGCCAAACTGGCCCTGTACTTGTCCTTGTGGATCCAGTTGCAGCACCCTGCTGCTGCGTGCATCGGTGACCAGCCAGCGGCCATCGGGCAAGCTGGCGAGCCCGGCCGGCATGGACCACCAGGGTATCGCTGGTGCAGTCAGGGCATTGCCTTGCCTATCCATGCGCAGCATGCGACCGCGCTGCCAGACTTGTATGGCACCCGTCATCCACCAGCTTCCATCTGGCCCTGCCTGTGCCTGGCCAGGCGGCACGGCATCGAATGCGACGGGTAGCGGCACGGTCTTCACCGGCTGCAAGTGGTCATCGTGTGCAAGCAAGCGTGCGTTGTATCTATCCAGCAGCCACAGCCTGCCATCAGGGCTGAGGCTCATGCTGCTGATGTCCCGATAACCTTGGCGCTCGGCAATCAGGGCATCGCCCTGATAAGCACGCAGCACCCCGGCGTCTTGCTCCAGCACATAGGTAGTATCACTGCTGGCTGCATAGGCCAGCAGCACCGTGCCCATGAAGTACGTTGGTAGCGTGCCGACGATTTGTCCTTGCCGATTCAATCGGTAGACATGGCCGTTGTTGGCCGCATCCAGTAGTACACCACCCTGTTTCCAGGTCACCAGCACCTTGTAGGCGGTGCTGATCTGTTCGCTTGTATCAACTTCTCCCACTACCTGGCCTTGGGGATGGGTGATGACCAAGCGGTTGCCTAGGGCTATCCAGACCCGCTGTTCAGAGTCCAGCGCTATTGGGCCAAGATTGTGCGCACTGGAGGAAACCAGGGACACGCCAACGGCTATCAGCAGGCACAGGACGCTCGCAAAAAAGAGCAGGCTTATGCCCATGCCCATGCCCATGCCCATGCCCATGCCCGTGCCGAGCGGAGGGTATTGGAGCTCGATGGCCGCGTCCTTGATGGGGTTTACTAGCATGGCAGGAGTGACGCCGTGGGGATCTCATTACAGGCTAGCCCAGTTTGTGCAGCCATGTGGATGCTGCAAAGCAAGATGCGCTGTTTTCGCGGGCCGGCAACGGTACAATCTCGCACTCTATCTGTGCAGCCACCAGGCTGCCTTGCCTACGCTACGAAACAGGAACCACCATGCCCGTCAACCTCACCGCCCCCGACCCCGCCAGCCTGCACGCCGTTCCCGGCATTACCCTGGGCATAGGCAGCGCCGGTATCAAGAAACCCGGCCGCAAGGATGTGCTGGTGATGCTGCTGGCGGAGGGCGCAAAAGTGGCAGGGGTGTTTACCCGTAATCGCTTTTGCGCCGCACCGGTACAACTGTGCCGCGAGCATCTGGCTGCCGCGACGCCGCGCGCGCTGGTGGTCAACACGGGCAATGCCAATGCCGGTACCGGCTTGGATGGACGTGAACGGGCGCTCAAGGTGTGCGATGCACTGGCGGCGGAGCTGGGTGCCGAGCGTAGCCAGATACTGCCGTTCTCTACCGGGGTGATACTGGAGCCGCTGCCCTTCGAGAAGATCGTGGCAGCGTTGCCTGGCGCAGTGGCCAATCTGTCGCCCGCCAACTGGGCCGATGCCGCCGAGGCCATCATGACCACCGATGTGGTGAGCAAGGCTGCCAGCCGGCAGGTACAGGTGGCTGGGCAGATCATTACCATCACCGGTATTGCCAAGGGCGCCGGCATGATCCATCCCAATATGGCGACCATGCTGGGCTATGTGGCGCTGGATGCCAAGCTGGCCCAGCCGCTGCTGCAGGCCCTGGTCAAGCATGCGGCCGACCGCAGCTTCAACTGCATCACCATTGATGGCGATACCTCGACCAACGATAGCTTCATGCTGATTGCCACCGGCCAGACCGGTGCCGAGATCAGCGATGCCGGCAGCGCTGAATACGCGGCGCTGCGTGATGCCGTGACGGCAGTGGCGCAGACACTGGCGCAGGCCATAGTCCGCGATGGTGAAGGCGCTACCAAGTTCATGACCGTGCAGGTGGAGGGTGGCCGTGACGAGAGCGAATGCAAGGCGGTGGGCTATGCCATAGGCCGTTCGCCACTGGTCAAGACCGCCTTTTTTGCGTCCGACCCCAATCTGGGCCGCATCCTGGCGGCCATAGGCTATGCCGGCATTGACGACCTGGATGTGGACAAGCTGGATCTCTATCTGGATGAGGTGCTGGTCGCCACCCAAGGGGGGCGTAACCCGGCGTACCGCGAGGAAGATGGCCAGCGCGTGATGAACAAGGCCGAAATACTGATACGCGTGGTGCTGAACCGTGGCCCGGTAGCGGCAACCGTCTGGACCTGTGATTTCAGCTACGACTACGTCAAGATTAACGCGGACTACCGCTCATGAGCCAGCGCAGCCTCGCGCCACAGATCATTACCGGGCTGGGCTTGATGCTGCTGACGGGTGCCTTGCTGCGGCAGGGGGTGGAATGGGCCATGGTGGATGTCTGCCTGGACGGCGGCGGCGCTTATGACTATGCCCGCGCCGTCTGCCGGGAGCCCGGCTACAGTGCGGCCATACCCGCTTTGTGGCAACGCAACCCGGCCGTGGTGCTGCTGGCGGGTAGTGGTACGGTGCTGGCACTGCTGGGGGCGGGATTGATCTACCTGAGCCGCCGTGGAGGCAATGATGAATCTTGAGCAGCTGCTGGCCCGACTGGAGGCCATACTGCCGCCAGCGGACGCTGCGCCGGATTGGTCTGCAACGGCTTTTCGCTGGCGCAAGCAGGCTGCCTTGGGTACCACAGTGGGCTGGCTGGAAGCCGTGCACCAACCGCATAGACTGCGGCTGGCCGATCTACAGAACATCGAACCGCAAAAGGCCGAGATCAGCCGCAATACCCGCCAGTTCGTGCAGGGGCGGCTGGCCAACAATGTATTGCTGACCGGCGCACGCGGTACCGGCAAATCCTCGCTGGTCAAAGCCCTGTTGCATGAGTTTGCCGACCAGGGCCTGCGGCTGGTGGAAGTGGACAAGGACGATCTGTGCGACCTGGCCGATATCGTCGCCAGGCTGGCGCATCGCCCGGAACGCTTTATCGTGTTCTGCGACGACCTGAGCTTTGAAGAAGGCGAGGGCGGTTACAAGGCACTGAAGTCGGTACTGGACGGCAGTATTGCGGCAACCAGCAGCAATATCCTGATCTATGCCACCTCGAATCGCCGCCACCTGCTGCCCGAGTATTTTGACGAGAACAGCCGTAGCCGCCATGTGGATGGCGAGGTGCACCCGGCCGACGCAGTGGAGGAAAAAATCAGCCTGTCCGAGCGTTTTGGCCTGTGGTTGAGTTTCTACCCCTTCAGCCAGGATGAATACCTGGCTGCCGCGCGCCATTGGCTGGCGGAGTTCGGCCGGCATGAGTGGAACGAGCCGCTGGAGCGTGCCGCGCTGAACTGGGCACTAGGCCGTGGTTCACGCTCGGGCAGGGTGGCCTGGCAGTTTGCCCGTGATCGGGCTGGGCGCATCAGCTAGGGCCTAGCTGTCCATTACCTTTATCAGGGCAAAGATGACCGAAACCAAGACTACCCATGTTGCCGCCGGCATACTGATACGGCCTGATGGCCAGTTCCTGCTGGGCTCGCGCCCGGAAGGCAAGCCCTATGCAGGCTGGTGGGAGTTTCCAGGGGGCAAGCTGGAGGCGGGCGAGACGCCCCTGCAGGCGCTGGTGCGCGAGTTGCACGAGGAAATGGGCGTTACCGTTTCGGTGGCGAAGCCATGGCTGGTGCAGACCTTCACCTACCCCCATGCCCATGTCAGGCTCAATTTCTTCAAGGTGACCGATTGGCAGGGTGAGCCCCACCCACATGAAGGGCAGGCGTTTGCCTGGCAGGTGCCGGGTGCCTTGACGGTGGACCCGGTGTTGCCCGCCAACACCCCTATCCTGCGTGGCTTGCAGTTGCCGCTGGTGCTGCCGTTTTCCAATGTGGCGGAACTGGGCGAAACCGCCTGGCTGAAGCAGCTGGATCTGGCGCTGGCGCAAGGCCTGCGCTGGCTGGTGCTGCGAGAGCCGCAACTGCCTGCCGCTGCCTATGCAGGCCTGGCGGCCGAGGTGCAGGCGCGGTTGCAATCCTATGGTGCCCGGCTGCTGGTGCATGGCCTACCGGAGCGGGCGCGCGAATTGGGCGCGGCTGGTGTGCACCTGCCTGCCCGCGTGCTGATGGAAACTACCGAGCGGCCGGCGGGCTGGTGTGGTGCCTCGGTACATAACGCGACAGAACTGGCCAGGGTGGCGGAGCTGGGCCTGGATTACGCCGTGCTGGGGACGATACAACCTACCCAGACCCATCCAGGCAGCGCGACGCTGGGCTGGGATGGTTTCGCCGCGCTGGTGGGGCAGGGTTGGCCCTTCCCCGTGTACGGCATTGGCGGTCTCAAGCCGGTCGATCTCGCTGCGGCCCAGGCCGCAGGCGCTCAAGGTGTTGCCCTGCTGCGAGCCGCCTGGCAAGGGCTGTCATGAAGCACGCCGGCTGGCTATTGATGACGGTGGCTAGCCTGACGGCCCTGCTACTGCTGGCCAATCGCCTGCGGCCCGTGGCGCCCCCCTCGGTGCTGACAGCCAGCTGCGCTGATCTGACCCAGCCCTGTCGCATCCCCTATGGTGCCCAGGTGGTGGAGGTCCGTGCCTTGCAGATTCCCTCCGCCCTCAAGCCATTTCAGCTGGAGGTGCGCGGCCTTGCCGGGCCGATCACCGCCCGTTTTGGCATGGTAGGGATGGATATGGGCCCGATAGCGCTACCGCTCAAGGATGAGCCGGGCGGGGTGGCCGCCGCCCAGGTGGTGCTACCGCTCTGCGTGCAGGGACGGCGCGACTGGCTGCTGTGGCTGGATAGCCAAGCCGGACGGATAGAAGTGCGCTTCGTGGCAGGGGCATGATCCAGCCATCGCTGCAACTGTCACAGCGGCCCGCTTGGTCAGCAGGGGGATACCACCGGAAAACGCTGTGGCTGGGGAACATCGCTGCACTGTGCGAGTCGCAACGGTATCAGCAATCTAATAGCTATTTCGGGATCGACCGCGCCGGTTAGTGCGGGCGATTGCTTTATAATCCTGCGTTCTCGCATCACTCCGCCTTATATCCCGCATGAAAAATACCCTGATTGCCCTGGCCGTCGCCTTGTCCGTCCAGGCCGGTGCTGCTGCACTGCCCGTGCCGCCCGCCCCTGATCTGTCGGCGACTGCTTATTTGCTGCTGGACTTCAATAGCGGTACCACCCTGGCTGCCAAGGATGCCGACCGCCGTATTGAACCGGCGTCCCTGACCAAGTTGATGACGGCCTACCTGACCTTCCAGGCATTGAAGGATGGTCGCATCAAGATGGATCAACAATTTACGGTATCGGAAAAAGGCTGGCGCACCGAAGGGTCGCGCATGTTTCTTGATCCCAAGAAGCCCGCCTCGGTCAGCGATATGATCAAGGGCATGATCGTGCAGAGCGGCAACGATGCCTGCGTGACGCTGGCCGAAGCCATCGCCGGCAGCGAGGAAACCTTTGCCGGCATGATGAACCAGCAGGCAGCACGGCTGGGCATGAAGCACACCCACTTCATGAACTCCACTGGCCTGCCTGATCCGCAGCACTACACCACGGCGCGCGACCTGGGCATCCTGGCGGCCGCCATCATCCGCGATTTTCCGCAGCACTATCCCATCTACTCGATGCGGGATTTCCGTTACAACAATATCTCCCAGCCCAATCGCAACCTGTTGCTGTACCGCGATCCGCAAGTCGATGGCATGAAGACCGGCCACACCGACAGCGCTGGCTACTGCCTGGTGGCAAGCAAGCGCGATGGGCAGCGGCGGGTGCTCAGCGTGGTGCTGGGTACGGATTCGGATGTTACCCGTGCCAATGAAAGCGCCCGCCTGCTGGGCTATGGGATGCAGTTCTTCGACGTACCCAAGCTGTTCGCAGCACTTCAGCCGGTGAGCCAGGTCAAGGTATACAAGGGCGCCAGCAATACGGTGCCGGTCGGTTTTGATACTGATCAGTATGTGGCGGTGGCCAAGGGCGCCACGGCCCGCCTGCAGAAACAGGTACTGCTCAAGCCGCATTTGACCGCACCGGTGGCGGCTGGGCAGGTAGTGGGTAGCATCAAGCTGAGCGTGGATGGCCAGCCCTTGGCCGAACTGCCGCTCAAGGTTCTGACTGCCGTGCCGGAGGCAGGTTTCTTCGGCCGTAGTGTCGATAGCGTCAAGCTGTGGTTCAACTGAGCGCCTGTGCTGGACTGGAGCCATGGATAAATGGTGACAGAAGGGACAGTTGCCAAAGGAGCTAAGCCGGAGTGGTCGCTGCGCCCGGCGGTATTGGCCGATCAGGCGGGCTTGACCCGCCTGTCGGCGCAATTGGGCTATCCAATTGAAAATCAGCTGCTTGGCCACAATTTGCATTTCATCCTGGCCAGACCAGATCACTGGGTACAGGTAGTGGCCGATGCCCATGAGCAGGTACTGGGCTGGGTGCATGGCTATGTGCGGGTGGTACTGGAGTCGGCGCCAGCGGTGGAAGTGGGCGGTCTGGTGGTGGATGCCGCCTGCCGTGGCCAGGGCATGGGGCGGGCGTTGATGGCTGCTCTGGAGGCCTGGGCACGCACCCAGGCTGTGGGCAGGGTCACCCTGCGCTCGGGTATGGAGCGGCCCGAGGCACACCGCTTCTACCTGAGTTTGGGCTATACCGCTATCAAGCAGCAGCAGGCGTTTTCCAAGTCTCTCTAAGGGCTAGCAATGCTTTATCTGAATGGCCGGTTTTGCCGTGCTGAGGATGCCATGATCTCGGCGCTGGATCGTGGCTGCCTGTTTGGCGACGGGGTGTATGAGGTGATCCCGGTCTACTCGCGCAACCCTTTCCGGCTGGACGAGCACCTGGCCCGGCTGGACACCAGCCTGGCCGCCATCTCGCTGCCCAACCCGCACACACCGCTGCAGTGGGCCGAGCTGGTGCGCGAGGCGATACGACTGCAGGCATACGATGATCAGTCCGTTTACCTGCATGTGACACGCGGCAACGCAGGCGAGCGGGATTTTCCCTTCCCGGCTGGCGTGGCTCCCACTGTGCTGATCAACCCCAGCCCGCTGGTCACACCATCGGCCGAGGCCAAGGCGCAGGGCGTGCGCGCCATCAGCCATGCCGATTTCCGCTGGCTGCGTTGCGACATCAAATCGCTCAACCTGCTGCCTACGGTGCTGCTGCGTGAGGCCGCCAAACAGCAGGGCTGTGCCGAGTGCGTGATGTTCCGCGATGGCATGCTGACTGAGGGAGCGGCAAGCAATGTATTCGTGGTGAAGCAGGGTGTGATCGCCTGCCCACCCAAGAACCATCTGATACTGCCGGGCATTACCTACGACCTGGTGATAGAGCTTGCGCGCCAGCATGGTGTATCCATGGAGGTACGCCCGGTGACCGAGGCCGAGGTACGCAATGCCGATGAGCTGTGGATGACCAGCTCCACCCGCGAGGTGCTGGCCATTGTGGAACTCGATGGCCAGGCGGTGGGCGATGGTCGTGTCGGCCCCGTGGCCAGGCAGTTGGACCAGTACTACCAGGATTTCAAACGCACCGTGATGCGGGCAGGAAAGGAATAGACGATGAGTGAACAGGATAAACCCCTGCTCGAGTTTCCAACGC
Source organism: Chitinimonas sp. JJ19 (assembly GCF_036961565.1). Lineage (NCBI taxonomy): Bacteria > Pseudomonadati > Pseudomonadota > Betaproteobacteria > Neisseriales > Chitinibacteraceae > Chitinimonas > Chitinimonas sp. JJ19. The sequence goes on along the minus strand of NZ_JBAMDD010000002.1, from coordinate 5,063 downwards.
GTTTCCCCATCAAGGTGATGGGGGCGCGGCATGATGAATTTTCGCAGACCATATTCGAACTGGTACGGGTGCATGCGCCCGATATCGTGGCCGAGGATATCGAGCTGCGTATCAGTTCCGGCGGCAATTATGTGTCGCTGACCGTCACGGTGACTGCCATCTCGCAGGCACAGCTGGATGACATCTATCGCGCCGTGACCGGACACCCCATGGTGAAGTACGTGCTATGAGTGACAGCTTCAGCTTGCGCCCGGCGCGGCCGGGAGAGGCAGCAGCGCTTAGCGCCATTGCCCATGCAGCCAAGGCCCACTGGGGTTACCCGGCAGAGTGGCTGGTGCTTTGGCGCGACGGTTTGACTGTCACCGAACCGGAACTGGCCGCTAATTGGGCGGTGGTGGCTGAGCGCGGCGCCGACATGGTGGGTTTTGCCATGGTGGAACGGGTAGACGGCCTGGCCGAGCTGACCCATTGCTGGGTATTGCCAGGCACTATGGGGCAAGGTCTGGGAAGCCAACTGCTGGCGGCTGCCAGACAGCACCTGGGCCGCAACGAGCCCTTGCTGATTGCCACCGAACCCAAGGCTGAGGCCTTCTATCGCCGCTTTGGCGCCCGCACCATAGGCATGCTGCCATCCCAGCCTGAAGGCAGGCAACTGCCTTTGATGCTGCTGCAGGACGAGATCATGTTGGCCGGTTCGACCGTGGCAAGCCGCTGGCTGGGGATGCAGGAATACATCCCGACCTGGCGTGCCATGCAGACCATGACCAGCCATCGCAATGGCGACACCGCCGATGAGCTCTGGTTGCTGGAACACCCACCGGTGTTTACCCAAGGCCAGGCCGGCAAGCCGGAACACGTGCTGCAAAGAAGCAATATCCCCATCGTGCCGATAGACCGTGGTGGCCAGGTGACCTACCACGGCCCCGGCCAGTTGATAGGTTATCTGCTGATGGACCTGGGTCGCCGCAAGCTGGGTGTACGCGAGATGGTGCGCCGTATCGAGCAAAGCATCATTGATCTGCTGGCTGACCACGGCATACGCGCCTATGGCAAGGAAGATGCCCCCGGCGTCTATGTGGACGAAGCCAAGATCGCCTCGCTGGGCCTGCGCATACGCGATGGCAAGTGCTATCACGGCCTGGCCCTGAATGTGGACATGGACCTGTCGCCGTTCAACCAGATCAACCCCTGTGGCTACGCCGGTTTGCGGGTGATACAGCTGGCCGATTTTGGCATTCGGGAAACGCCGGCCTCGCTTGCGCCGCAATTGGCCGCTAAAATCAATGCCTTGCTGGGGCAGGAAGGTACTGCCTCGCCAGCAGACTACGCCCTGAGCGCCAAGCCGGCCGCTAGCTGAGCTGCTTATATAAGGGTGCAGCTGCAAGCTGCTTGGTCTACGCAAGGCGCAGCGCACATCTATCGTATCGGCCTTGCATGGCTGGGGGTCGAACCGATATGTCCTGTGCGCCATGTCGCATTGCGATCCAGGGTGGCGTGCGGTCGTACCCATAACAAAGAAAGAACCCCCAAGCATGTCCTCGCCCGTCGTTACTACCCCGCCCGCCCGCGCCGAGCAAGGCGTCAAGCTCAAGGGCGAGGCCAAGACTGCCCGTATACCCATCAAGATCGTACCGCTGGACAAACCGCTGGAAAAGCCGGACTGGATACGCGTCAAGGCGCCCAGTGGCAGCCGTTTTTATGAGATCAAGAATATCCTGCGCGAGCAGAAGCTGCACTCGGTGTGCGAAGAGGCCAGCTGCCCCAATATCGGTGAGTGCTTCGGCAAGGGTACGGCCACCTTCATGATCATGGGCGACATCTGCACCCGCCGTTGCCCCTTCTGCGATGTGGGCCACGGCCGCCCCAATCCGCTGGACGCCAACGAGCCGCGCCACCTGGCGGAGACCATCGCCGCGCTGCGGCTCAAGTATGTGGTGATCACCTCGGTAGACCGGGACGACCTGCGCGACGGCGGTGCCCAGCATTTTGCCGATTGCATCAGCCTGACCCGCGAATTGTCGCCCGGCACCCAGATCGAAGTGCTGGTGCCGGATTTCCGCGGCCGGCTCGATATCGCTATCGATATCCTGACCAAGACGGCGCCCGATGTGATGAACCACAATCTGGAAACCGCACCACGACTCTACAAGCAGGCACGGCCAGGCTCCGATTACCTGCATTCGCTCAAGCTGCTGAAAGACTACAAGGCGCTCAACCCGAATGTGGCGACCAAGAGCGGCATCATGGTGGGCCTGGGCGAGACAGATGAAGAGGTGCTGGAAGTGATGCGCGACATGCGCGCCCACGATATCGACATGATCACCATAGGCCAGTACCTGGCACCGTCGAACTCCCACCTGCCGGTGCTGCGCTATGTCACCCCCGACCAGTTCAAGGCCTTCGAGGCCGAGGCCTACCGCATGGGCTTCAAGCATGCTGCCGTCGGCGCGCTGGTGCGTAGCTCCTACCATGCAGATCAGCAGGCGCATGATGCTGGTTTGTAATGAGGGCTCTCTCGCCTAATACAGCCACGACAGCGATAAACGTGACCGAGTCTAATAGGTAGGCCCCGTAGGGTATTTGAGAGCAAGAAAAGCCGCGTTTGCGGCTTTTCTTCTGTGTGAGGGGGCCGTAGGGTTTTGCTATGCTTTGATGGTTGCTTCGTAAAGAGCTTGGTCTGGAGGCGGAAAATGCTGCCGTGTTGATACGCGGCGCCTGCTCACCATCCAAGCAAGACCAATAAGCCAGTCAACCTACCTCTCAGGGTATTCCATGCAAACCGCCGCCAGCAGCCCCGCGCACGAGATACTAGGCCAGCCACTCACCCTACCCAATGGCCTGATCCTGCCCAACCGGCTTGTCAAAGCCGCCATGAGTGAAGCCTTGGGGACAGCCGATAATCGCGTGACCCATGCACTGGAGCAGCTGTATTCGCGGTGGTCCGAAGGGGGCGCGGGTCTGTTGATCACCGGCAATGTGATGGTGGATAGACGTGCCTTGGGCGAGCCCGGCAATATCGTGCTTGAAGACGACCGGGATAGGGAAAGCCTGCGGCGTTGGGCCAGCGCAGGTACACGCCAGGGTAACCAGCTGTGGATGCAGCTCAACCATCCTGGTAAGCAGGCACCACAGGGGCTTAACCGTGAAACCGTCGCGCCTTCGGCCGTACCGTTTGTGCCAGCCCTGCAGCGCTTTTTCGCGACACCGCGCGCCCTGGAGGAGGCAGAGATCGAGGACATCATCCAGCGTTTTGGCACGGCAGCACGGCTGGCCAAGGAGGCCGGGTTCACCGGCGTGCAGATTCACGGCGCCCATGGCTATCTGGTGGGCCAGTTTCTCTCGCCGCATCACAATGTGCGTGAGGACCAGTGGGGCGGAAGCCCGGAAAACCGCCGCCGTTTTGTGCTACGTGTGCTGGCCGCGATCCGCGATGCAGTGGGCAAGCAGTTTCCGGTGGGTATCAAGCTGAACTCCGCCGATTTCCAGAAAGGGGGCTTCGGCGAAGCGGAGTCGATAGACACCTTCAAGGCCTTGGCCGCCGCTGGCGTGGACATGATAGAGATATCGGGCGGCACCTACGAGGCACCGGCCATGACGGGCGTACGCGCCAAGGAAAGCACGCGCCAGCGCGAGGCGTACTTTCTTGAGTTTGCTGAAAAAGCACGTGCCGCCGTCGATACGCCGTTGATGCTGACCGGCGGGTTCCGCACGGCAGAGGGTATGGCCGCTGCCATCGATTCCGGCGCCATCGATCTGGTCGGGCTGGCACGCCTGCTCGCTATTGAGCCTGATGCACCTAACCGGCTACTGGCCGGCCACGCCACCTACCATCATGTACGCCCCATCCGTACGGGTATCAAGGCCGTGGATCGTATGGCGCTGATGGAAATCACCTGGTACACCCGCCAGTTACGCCGCATGGGCAAGGGCCGCAATCCCAAGCCGACAGAGTCGGGTTTCAAGTCCTTCCTGATAGGCCTGCTGGAGAATGGCTGGGGCACCTTCAAGACGAAACGCATGCGGGCGTAAGCGTCGGTCATTTTAAACCATGGCGTTCTAGGCGAAGTGCATAAGGCAAAAGCCTGTGATTTGACTCCGTGGTTGACGCGCCATCGGCTCCATCGTGCGCCTGGAACTGAGCCGTGATGCCTACGCCGGCCAGCGCTATGCCTCGGGCGAGCGGGTCTATATACGGCCACGTTCGGCCAGGGTGTTTGCTGAGGATTATGCAATCTAATCTCGTGAACAGGATTCGACAGGCATTGCTGCTAGCCCAGGCAGCTAACGTCCCGGTCGGGTTACACCCCTAGCGAAGGCCATGGTGCGTGATCAGGTTAGACAGAGTCTGATGGGGATGGCGTTTTGATCGACGCCCCGTGCCGACGCCCCGTGCCGACGCGATAGCTGACCTCACGCCTTGTTCGCTACAGGGTTTGCTACCTACATGATAAATATAAGAAATTTGTCAATTCAGTTAACTGTGATAATATATTAAGATATTTTATCGCTTGATCGTTATGCCCAGTGCCCGGCACCATTTCTCCGCATTCCCCTATTATCCCCTCCGCCGTCCCGCTACCTCTGATAGAGCAAATACTCCCCAGCTGAAGCCCGCCCTTGGCATGGGGGTGGCTGTCATGTTGCATGCCTTGCTGTTGCTCGGCCTGTTGCACACCGCCTTGCCCGCCGGCGTGCCGCAAGCGCAAGTCATCTCCCTGAGTCTTGGCCTGCTGCCCGAAGCTGGCAGCGACGCAGCATTGCCGTCTGCCGCTCGCGAGACCTCGCCAGAGGTGACCCCGGCGATGGAGTTTGCCGTCCCTGAAGTCGACCTGACCACCGTGTCGGCCCCCGGCACTCCCGAGGTTGGCACTGAGCACGCAGACCCAGGCAGCCTCATCACCCTTAGCGACGCCATGGGCGCCGCTACCGCCGACTACATTGGCCAATTGCGCCTCTACCTCGACATGACCAAGCGCCAGCCTGCCTCTGTCGAGCCACGGCCCAAGGGTGGCATCACCTATTTCATCCTCCTGGATCGCGCCGGTAGCGTACGCGACTACGGT